>DATGOE010000001.1:0-13297 GCA_035306365.1 Natronosporangium sp.
GCGATCGCCTGCACGGCGGCGGCGACGATCGGCGGCGCGGACCGGTAGTTGCGGGCCAGCCGGACCGTGCGCGCGTCGGTGAAGTCCTCGGCGAACCGCAGGAAGTACCCGACGTCGGCGCCCCGGAACGAGTAGATCGCCTGGTCCGGGTCCCCGATCGCGTACAGGTTGCCCTCCGGCCCGGCCAGCAGCCGCAGCAGGGCGTACTGGTCGGCGTCGACGTCCTGGTACTCGTCCACGAAGATCCACGGCCACCGGGCCCGGTACCGGTCGACCAGCGCGGGGTCGGCCCGCAGCAGCTCCACCGTGGTGGCCACCAGCTCGTCGAGATCGACCAGGTCGGCGGCCCGCAGCAGCTTGCGGTAGGTCTGGTCGTCGCCGCCGGCCTCCTGTCGCAGGCTCGCGGCCTCGGCCTCGTCGGCCACGCGGAACCCGGGCGACAGCTGGGCGGCGGCGGCGTTCTCACGCAGGATCGCCAGGCCGAGCGAGTGGAAGGTCGCCACGGTGACGCCGTCGGCGGCCGGGCCCATGAGGTCGGCCAGCCGCGAGCGCAGCTCGGCGGCGGCCCGGCGGGTGAAGGTGATCGCCAGGCACTGGTCGGGAGTCACGCCGAGCTCGGCGCACAGGTACGCGATGCGATGGGTGAGGGTCCGGGTCTTGCCGGTGCCCGGTCCCGCCACCACCAGCAACGGCCCGCCCGGTGCCGAGGCCGCGACCCGCTGCATGGCGTCGAGCCGGTCCAGCAGGCCGGTGCCGACCTCCTCCATCCCGGCCAGCACCGGCTCCCGCGGCACGTCCACCGGCGCGGCGGACACGGCCGCCGGCGCGGGAGCCGCCGCCCCGGCGGCCGCCCGGGAGGAGGCCGCCCGGGAGGAGCCCGCTCGCGAGGTGGTCGCATGTGCGGTAGCGGCCGGTGCGGCGGGGGCGGTCGCGGCCACCTCGAACAGCGCGCCGCCGGCCGGACCGGACAGCTCCCCGGGACCGAACAGCCGGATCACCCCGTACTCGCCGTCATAGCCGGGCGTGCGCCGCACCTCGCCGGCCCGCAGCCGCCGCACCGCCTCGGCCAGCAGTTCGCCACCGGCGCGGCGGATCTCGTCCAGCGGCGTCCGCATGAGGATGTCGAGCTCCGGACCGAGCGTGGCGACCAGCTCGTTGAGCCGGCCGGTGACGGTCCGGGTGCGCGGGCCCACGCCGTGGATCTCGCCCAGCACCTCCGCCAGGGGTACGAGGTGGACGACCGTACGGGCGTGCGGGGGCGGCGGCGCGTCCTCATCCCGGTCGGCGAGGTCCTCCACCCGGGACAGCACCCCCACCGTGAGCGGCCGGCCGCAGCGCGGGCAGGCGCCGCCGGCGGCCCGGGTCTGCGCCGGCAACCAGCTGATCCCGCAGGCGCGGTGGCCGTCGGCGTGGTACTTGCCCTCCTCGGGGAAGAACTCCACCGTCCCGTACAGCCCGTCGCCGGTACGCATCGCCTCCCGCAGCGAGCGGTAGTCCAGGTCGGTGGTGAACAACGTGGCCTCGCGGGCCATCGCCGCCGGCGAGTGCGCGTCGGAGTTGGACACCAGCCGGTACCGGTCGAGGCTCGAGACCCGGTAGTTCATCGCCGGGTCGGAGGACAGGCCGGTCTCGACCGCGAAGATGTGCCCGGCCAGGTCGGCGTAGCAGTCGGCGATCGAGTCGAACCCGGACTTCGATCCCAGCGCCGAGAACCACGGGGTCCAGATGTGGGCCGGGACGAGGAACGCGTCCGGGCTCGACTCCAGTGTGATCTCCAGCAGGTCGCGGGAGTCCAGGCCGAGGATCGGCCGGCCGTCGGAGGCGAGGTTGCCGATGCGTCCCAGCGCGGCGGCGAACCGGTCGGCCGTGTCCAGGTCGGGCAGGTACACCAGGTGGTGCACCTTGCGCGTGCGACCGTCCCGCTTGTAGATCGTCGAGATCTCCACCGACAGCAGGAAGCGGACCGGCGGGGCGGCCGCCAGCCGCGGCGGCAGCTGTGCCCGGACCTCCCGTTCCACCTCCGGGCTCAACCGGTACAGCCCGGGCTCGGCCGGGCGCAGGTGGGAGCGCACGTGGTCGCGCCACGCCGGATGCGTGATGTCGCCGGTGGCGAGCACGGTCACGCCCTTGCGGCGGGCCCACCGGGCCAGCACGGGCAGCTCCAGGTCGCGGCTGCAGGCCATCGAGTAGCGGGAGTGGAGGTGCAGGTCCGCGACGAAGGGGGCGTCCACGCCGGGATACGAGGGCACGCCGCATTCTGTCACGCTGCCTGTCACCGGCCACAGCCGCCACGCCCGTCCCACCGCCACCTCCCGCCCGCCGGCGGGACACACCGTGCCCGGTCCGGCCGGGGCCCGGTCCCCGGTCGCGGCCACCGGACCGGACCGCCAGGCCGACCGCAGCGCCGGCGGCCGGGCCGGGCCGTCAGGCCGACCGCAGCACCAGCAGCGACACCTCCGGGTCGGCGCCGACCCGCATCGGCGGTCCCCAGAAGCCCGTCCCACGGGTGACGTACACCCGGGTGCCGTCCACCTCGGCCAGGCCGGCGAGCACCGGTTGCTCCGACCGCACCAGCAGGTGGAACGGGAACACCTGGCCGCCGTGGGTGTGCCCCGACAGCTGCAGGTCCACGCCGTACGCGCCGGCCTGGCGCACCTGGACCGGCTGGTGGGCCAGCAGTACCACCGGCCGGGACGGGTCACGGTCGCCGAGCGCGGCGGCGAAGTCGGGCGGGTCGCCGTGCCGGCCGCCCTCGACGTCGTTGACCCCGGCGAGGTCCACGGCGGCGCCACCGTGCACGATCTCCACCCGCTCGTTGCGCAACACCCGCAGGCCGAGCTCCTCGGCCACGTCCACCCACTCCTCGTGGCCGGTGTAGTACTCGTGGTTGCCGGTCACCGCGTACCCGCCGTACCGGCTGCGCAGGTGCCGCAGCGGTGCCAGGGCGTCGCGGACCTCGCCGGCCTCGCTGGTGACCATGTCCCCGACCACCGTCACCAGGTCGGCGTCCAGGCTGTTGACGATCTCCACCACCCGGGCGACCTGGTGGCCCCCGTACAGCGGGCCGACGTGCAGGTCCGCGACGACCGCCACCCGCAGCCCGTCGGCGCGCGGGTCCAGCCGCGGCAGCGGCACGTCGAGGCGGTGGACCGTCGGCGGCCGGTAGGCGCGGTGCACACCCCACCCGGCCGCGCCGGTCGCGATCAGGCCCGCGGCGATCGCCGCCCCGCGGCGCAGCAGCAGCCGCCGGCCGGGGTCCGCGTCATCCTCGCCCGCCGCCGGGGGAGCGGGCGGCGGAGCGCCGCCACCGGCCGGGACCCGCCGCGCCGCCGCCGGTGCCGCTTCCGTCGCCCGGGCCTTCTCCGGCGCCAGCGCCCGGTCCGCCACAGGCACCCCGGCCGCCGCTGCGCCCGCCGCCGTCCGTACCGATGGCCGTGCCCGGGCCCGCAGCCGGAGCACCAGCCCGGCGACCAGGACCGGCACCTCCAGCACCAGGAGCGCCACGAGCAGGTAGAACATGACGCCGAGCCAGACGAACCCCGGCCAGGCGACCCAGCGTTCGTACCGTACCGGCAGGGCGGCGGCCGCCAGTGTCGCCGGTATGAGGACGGCCAGGCCGGCCGCGGCCGCGGCGGTGAGCCGGCGCAGCCGACGGTTGGTGACGGTGTCCCCCACCAGCCGGCGCCACAGGTAGAGGTGGATCAGTCCGGTGATGAGCAGCGCCACGGTCGCGAATCCCACCCTGTCCACCCTGGGACCGTAGCCACGCCGGCGCGCCGCCCGCTACGGTCGAGGAATGGGCGCCGACGCACGCGACCCCGCCGGGGGCGCTGCCCCGACCACCGACCGGCCACCGTCACCGCTGCTCGTGGACAGGTACGGGCGGGTCGCCACCGACCTGCGGGTGTCCCTGACCGACCGGTGCAACCTGCGGTGCTCGTACTGCATGCCACCCGAGGGCCTGCCCTGGTTGCCCGGACCCTCGGTGCTCACCGACGACGAGGTGGTGCGCCTGTTGAGGGTGGCGGTCCAGCGGTTGGGCATCAAGGAGATCCGGTTCACCGGCGGGGAGCCGCTGCTGCGGCCCGGGCTGGTGTCGATCGTGGCCGCCGCCGCCGAGCTGTCACCGCGCCCGACGCTGTCCCTGACCACCAACGGCATCGGCCTGGACCGGCTGGCCGTGCCGCTACGCGAGGCCGGTCTGGACCGGGTCAACATCTCGCTGGACACCCTCGACCCTGAGCGGTTCGCGCGGCTGACCCACCGCCGGCGGCTGCCGGACGTCCTCGCCGGGATCGCCGCCGCCGCGGCCGCGGGACTCACCCCGGTGAAGCTGAACGCGGTGCTGGTACGGGACGTCAACGACACCGAGGCGCCGGACCTGCTGCGGTTCGCGCTGTCGCACGGCTACCAGCTCCGGTTCATCGAACAGATGCCGCTGGACGCGCAGCACCGCTGGGACCGGTCCCGGATGGTCACCGCCGCGGAGATCCTCACCCGCCTGGAGGCGGAGTTCCGCCTGCTGCCGGACCCGGCCGAGCGCGGTTCGGCGCCGGCGGAGTCGTGGCTGGTCGACGGGTACACCAGGCCGGACGGCGCGCCGGCGACCGTGGGCGTGATCGGCAGCGTGACCCGACCGTTCTGCGGCGCCTGCGACCGTACCCGGCTGACCGCCGACGGCCAGGTACGCAACTGCCTGTTCGCCCGCTGGGAGAGCGACCTGCGCACCCCGATGCGGGAGGGCGCCTCCGACGAGGAGCTGGCCGACCGCTGGCGGCTGGCGATGTGGTCCAAGCTGCCCGGGCACGGCATCGACGACCCGGGGTTCCTGCAGCCGGCCCGGCCGATGTCGGCGATCGGAGGGTGATGGACGGCACGGTGACGGTGCGGTACTTCGCAGGCGCGCGGGCGGCCGCCGGGGTGTCCGAGGAGTCCGTCGACGCGGCCGGGCGGCCGCTGTCGGAGCTGCTGGAGCGGCTGGCCGCACGCCACGGCGACCGGCTGGCGGCCGTGCTGGCCGCCGCGAGCGTCCTGGTGGACGGCGTGGCCGCACACGACCGGGCGCAGCGCCTGCCGGCCGGCGCGGTGGTCGACGTGCTACCCCCGTTCGCCGGCGGCTGAGCTCCCGCCCCGGTGCCCCGGTCGCCGTCGGCCACTCGAGGTACGGGCCCGCCCGGGCCCGGACAAAGCGCCGTCACCGGGCGCCGCGGCCGGCCGCGGTCCGCCGCCGGACCGCGGCACCACTCACCCGCGTGGCAGGGACCGCAGCGCCCTGGTCGCGGTCTCCACCACCGCCTGGCGGTACGCCGCTCCGAACAGGGCGGTGTGGACCAGCAGCAGGTGCAGCTGGTGCACGGGCCGCCGCTCCACCCACCCCGGCGGCAGCGGCCACACCTCCTGGTAGGCGGCCAGGATGCGGTCGAGGAACGGCGCGCCGCCGAACAGCGTCAGCGTCGCCAGGTCGGTCTCCCGGTGGCCGCCGTGGGCGGCCGGGTCGACCAGCCACACCCGCTCGCCGGTCCACAACAGATTGCCCGGCCACAGGTCCCCGTGGATCCTCGCCGGCGGCTCGTCACCGCCGTACCGGTCGATGGCGGACAGCACCCGCTCCACCAGCCGTACGTCCGCGTCCGACAGGGCACCGCGGTCGGCGCTGGTCCGCAGGTGGGGCGCCAGCCGGTGGTCGGCGAACCACCGCGACCACGGTCCGGGGCGCGGCGTGTTGTCCTGCGGCAGCCGCCCGACGTATCCCGGCCACGGGGCCCCGAACGCCTCCGCGCCGCTGCGGTGAAGGGCCGCCAGCTCCCGGCCGAACCGCTCGGCCGCGGCCGCCGACGGCGCGCCCGGTTCCACCCACTCCATCGCCAGCAGCTCCTCGCCGACCGAGATGACCTCCGGTACGGCGACCGCACCGGCGTCGCGGAGCCAGCGCAGGCCGGCCGCCTCGGCGGCGAACAGGCCCTCCGGCACCGGTCCGGGGCCCGCCCAGGACTTGGCGAACAGCGACGTCCCGTCGTCGAGCGTGAGCCGGGACGCCGCGCAGATGCTCCCGCCCGGCACCGGGGTCTCACGGATCCGCTGGTGGGTGAGCAGGGTCGCCAGCTGGTGCGGATGGGCGCGCAGGTACGCGAGGTCCACGACGCCACGCTAGCGCCCGCGCCGGGGACCGGGGGCGTACCCCGTCGCGGATCCGGGCGTCCGGGCCGCACCCGGACGCACCGGTCGCCGGCTGCGGCCGGTCGGGTTCCGTTCCGGCGCCGGAGACGGTATGCATGTCGGCATGGCCGTGTCGATCCGTCCGTACCGTCCGACCGACCACAACGCCTGCCGCGGGTTGTGGGCCGAGCTCGTCGAGACGAAGCGGGAGCTCTACAACGACCCGGGAGACGGGCGGGACCCCGGCGCCGGGTTCGAGGACTACCTGACCCGGCTGGACCTGTCGGGGATGTGGGTGGCAGAGCATCCCGAGGACGGTGTGGTCGGTTTCATCGGGCTCCTCCTGGCCGGGCGGACGGGTGAGGTCAACCCGGTCGTGGTCACCCGGCGGCACCGTGGCCAGGGGATCGGCACCTCGCTGCTGGAGCACGTCGCCGAGCAGGCCCGCCGGCGCTCGCTGCGCCAGCTCGCGGTCGTGCCGGACAGCCGGAATGTGGCGGCGATCCGGTGCCTCCACTCCGCCGGGTTCGACATGCTGGCAGCGGTCCGGCTGACGCTGGACATCACCGCCCCCCGCAGGGACACCCGGGACGTGGAGCTCCACGGCCTCCAGTTCCGCTACTGACCCCGTCCGGCAGTCGTCCACAGGCCGGCGCGTCATCCACAGCCTGGCGGCGGAGGCCGGCGGGACCGCCCGCACCGGTCCAGGCTGGCCGCATGCCCTTGCACACCGATCCGGCCGGCGGCCCGCCGGTCACCCTGCGGTCACCGGACGACCTGCTGGCCGCCACGCCGTACCTGCTCGGCTTCCACCCGGACCTGAGCCTGGTCGCGGTCGCGATCCGGGACCGGGCGGTCGTCGTGGTCGCCCGGGCCGACCTCCCCGCTCCCGCGGAGCCGCCGGAGCCGCCGGCCGAGGCGGTGCTGGCGGCGGTCGTCCGGCAGCGCCCGACCGTGGTGGCGCTCATCGGTTACGGGCCCGAGCAGCGGGTGGGTCCGGCCATGGCGGTGGCCCTCGCCGGGGCGGCCCGGCGGCGGATCCGGGTCCGGGAGGCGTTGCGGGTCGAGGCCGGGCGCTGGTGGTCGTACCTGTGCGACCAGCCCGGGTGCTGTCCGGCCGCGGGCACCCGGTTCGACCCGTCGACCAGCGTGGTCGCGGCCCGGATGACCGTGGCGGGATACACCGCCCTGCCCGACCGGCGCGCGCTCGCCCGCCGGTTGGCGCCCGTGTCCGGGGCCGCGCGGGTGGCGATGGCCGCGGCCACCGGGCGCGCGCGGCACGCCCTCGAGGTCCGCCTGGCCGGGCTGCCGGAGCGGGAGGTGCCCGCCGCGCTGCTGGCCGACGGTCGAGCGGCCGTCGCCCGGGCGGTCGACCGCTACCGGCAGCCGGCCGGTCGCTTGGACGACGACGGCAGGTCAGCCGGTGACGGGTGGCAGGGGATCAGCCGGCGACGATGGCGTGGCGATGCGGTGGGCACCCGCGTACACGTTCATGGTCGGTCCGCGCAGGAAGCCGACCAGCGTCATGCCGGCCTCGGTGGCCAGACGGACCGCCAACGTGCTGGGCGCGGAGACGGCGGCCAGCACCGGGATGCCGGCCATCCATGCCTTCTGGGCCAGCTCGAAGCCGGCCCGGCCGGACAGCAGCAGGATGTGGCCGGACAGGGGCAGCCGGCCCTGTCGGGCCGCCCAACCGACCACCTTGTCCACGGCGTTGTGGCGGCCGACGTCCTCCCGCACCACCACCGGCTCTCCGTCGGCGGTGAACAGCCCGGCCGCGTGCAGGCCGCCGGTCCGGTCGAAAACCCGCTGGGCACCGCGCAGCCGGTCCGGCAGGCCGGCGAGGGTGGCCGCGGCCACCCGCACGGGGTCGTCGGCCACCGGGTAGCGCGAGCGGGTGCGGACCGCGTCGATGCTCGCCTTCCCGCACACCCCGCACGAGCTGGTGGTGTAGAAGTTGCGGGCCACGTCGGGTGCCGGCAGCGGCACGTGCGGGCCCAGCGTGACATCGACGACGTTGTACGTGTTCGGCTCGGTCGTGCCGGCGCACAACGCCGCGGTGCGCACGTCCTCTGCGCCGCCGATCAGCCCTTCGGTGACGAGGAACCCGATCGCCAGGTCGAGGTCGTCGCCCGGGGTGCGCATGGTGACCGCCAGCGGGGGACGTGGCCCCCCGGCCGGTCCGACCCGGATCTCCAGCGGCTCCTCGGCGGCGAGCTGGTCAGGCCGGGCGGGCGCAGCGTATCCGCTGGCATCGATCCGTACCACCCGGTACCGCTCGACCACCCGCCCCATTCCCGTCACTCCACTTTCCGCGTGACCTTGCTCACCGTGCCCGGCGCGGACGGGTCCGTCCGTCGCACCCACCCAGCATAGTGTCAGGAGTGACGACCGCCTCTGTTCCTGACGGCTCCCGCACCTGGTTCCTGCCCGGATTCATCGCCCTCGGGGCGATCTGGGGGTCGAGCTTCCTGTTCATCAAGGTCGGGATCAGCCAGCTGCACCCGCTCTACGTCACGCTCGGGCGGGTGACCACGGGCGCGGTGGTGCTGCTGGCGGTGCTGGCGCTCGCCCGTGAACGGCTCCCGCGCGAGCCGTGGCTGTGGGCCCACCTCGCGGTGATGGGGACGATCGGGGTGGCGGTCCCGTTCACCCTGTTCGGCTACGGCGAGCAGCGGATCCCGTCGCTGCTGGCGGGGATCTGGAACTCGACCACCCCGTTGGTGGCGCTGCCGCTGGCGGCGCTGGTGTTCCGGACCGAGCGGCTGTCGCTGCGCCGGGTGACCGGGATCGGGCTCGGGTTCGCCGGGGCGCTGGTCGTGCTCGGGGTCTGGCAGGGCTCCGGGGGAGCGGCGTTGACCGGCCAGCTGATGTGCTTCTGCGCCGCGGCCTGCTACGGGATCGCCATCCCCTACCAGAAGCGGTTCATCGCCGGCCACCCCGCCTCCACCCTGTCCCTGACCGCTGCTCAGCTCATCGTGGCGACCGGGCTGCTGGTGGTGGCGGCGCCGGTCGCGGCCGGCCCGCCGCCCGCGATCGGCTCGCTGAAGCCGGAGGTGATCGGCAGCGTGGTGGCGCTGGGCGCGCTCGGCACCGGTCTCGCCTTCGTCATCCACCTGCGCAACAACCGCCTGGTCGGGGCGAGCCTCTCGTCGATGGTCACCTATGTGATTCCGGTGTTCGCGGTCCTGGTCGGGGTGGTGGTGCTGAGCGAGCCGCTGACCTGGCATCAGCCCCTCGGCGCGCTGGTGGTCCTGGCCGGGGTCGCCGTGGCTCAGGGTGCGCACCCGCGCCGGACGGCCAGCCCCGGCCCGCTCACGAATGAGCGGCAGCCCACGCCAACAACCGTTCCACCGGCCACGAGTTGACGACGCGGTCGGGCTCCACCCCGCACTGGACCGCCCGCTCGCACCCGTACCGCAGCCAGTCCAGCTGGCCGGGGGCGTGCGCGTCGCTGTTGACGGCGAACCGGCACCCGGCCTCGACCGCCCGCCGCAGCAACCGCTTCGGCGGGTCGAGGCGGTCCGGCCGGGAGTTGATCTCGACGGCCTTGTCCAGCTCGGCGCACGCCTGGAAGACGGCGGTGGTGTCGAACTCGGACGGTGGCCGGGTGCGTCCCGCCCGGTGCCCGCGGTCCCCGTCGCCGCCGAGACCCACCCGCGCCGCCGGCACCTTGCGGCCCGTGCAGTGGCCCAGGATGTCGACGTGGGGGTTCTCGATGGCGGCCAGCATCCGCCGGGTCATCCGCCGGGCGTCGTCGCGCAGCCCGCTGTGGACGGAGGCGACCACGATGTCCAGCTCGGCCAGCAGCTCCGGGTCCTGGTCCAGGGAGCCGTCCTCGAGAATGTCGACCTCGATCCCGGTCAGGATCCGGAACCCCGCCGGCAGCGACCTGTTGATCGCCGCGACGTACTCGATCTGCCGTGCCAGCCGCGCCGCGGTCAGGCCGCGCGCCACCCGCAGCCGCGGCGAGTGGTCGGTGAGCACGAGGTAGTCGTGGCCGAGCTCCACCGCCGCGAGGGCCATCTCCTCCACCGGTGAACCGCCGTCGGACCAGTCCGAGTGGGTGTGGCAGTCGCCCCGCAACGCCGCCCGCAGATCCGCAGCGGCCCCCTGCAGGTCCGTGCCCGCGGTGGCCACCAGCCGGCGCAGGTACTCCGGCTCCTCGCCGGCCAGGGACTCCATGACGCACCGGGCGGTCACGCTCCCGACCCCGGCCAGCTCGGTCAGCGTCCCCGCGTCCGCCCGCGCCGCCACCTCGTCGGCCGGCAGTCGCGACAGCACCGCTGCCGCCGTCCGGAAGGCCCGCACCCGGTGGGTCCCCTCGTTCGCGCGCTCCAGCAGGAACGCGATGCGTCGCAGGTCGGCGACCGGGTCCCGGGCAGCCACGCCGCCACCCTACGGCAGGCCGGTACGGCGGTCCCGGCCCGTGGGTCTACGGTGGGCGTGCGGAGGCGACGGGCGAAAGAATGCGGAGGCGACGGGCGGGAGGAGCGGTGCGCAGCATCGACTGGGTCGACGGGGCGATCGAGATCATCGACCAGAGGCGGCTGCCGGGTGAGGTCGTCCGGCGGCGGCTGGCCACCGTTGCGGAGCTGGTCGACGCGGTGCGGTCACTGGCCGTACGGGGCGCTCCCGCCCTCGGTGTCGCCGGCGCGCTGGGCGTGGTCCTCGCCGCACGTGAGCACCCGGACGACCCGGTGGCCCGCGACGCGGCGGTACGGCGGATCGCCACCGCCCGCCCGACCGCGGTCAACCTCGCCACCGGTGTGGCACGGGCAGCGTCGCGGCTGGCCGATGGACCCGAGGCGGTCCTCGCCGCCGCGCTGGCCGTGCGGGACGAGGAGATCGCGGCCTCGGCCGCGATGGCGGCCAGCGGTGCGGACCTGGTCGCCGAGCTGTGCGGCGCCTCGGCCCGGATCCTCACGCACTGCAACACCGGTGGCCTCGCCGCGGTGACCGGTGGCACCGCCCTGGCGGTCGTGACCGAGCTGCACCGGCGCGGGGTGCTGCGGGAGGTGATCGCCAGCGAGACCCGCCCGCTGCTGCAGGGTGCGCGGCTGACCGCCTGGGAGCTGGCGCAGGCGGGAGTGCCGTACCGGGTGGCGACCGACGGCGCCGGCCCGTACCTCATGGCGCGGGGCGACGTCGACGCGGTGCTGGTGGGTGCGGACCGCATCTGCGCCAACCTCGACGTGGTCAACAAGATCGGCACCTACGCCCACGCCCTGGGGGCGGCACGGGCGGGGATCCCGTTCATCGTGGTGGCGCCGGAGTCCACCATCGACGAGTCGACGCCCGACGGCGGTGCGGTCCCGATCGAAGACCGGGACCCCGGCGAGGTGCTGCGGTTCGGCGGCACCGCGGCCGCGCCGGCCGGTGCGGCCGCGGTCAACCCCGCCTTCGACGTCACGCCGTGCGACCTGGTCACGGCCATCGTCACCGACCGCCGGGTGATCAGGGCCGGCCGCCTACACACGCGAGCCGGCTGCCCACACAGGTGAGCCTGCACCCACACAAGTGAGCCGGCCGTCCACACCGGCGAGCCGTGGCGGCCAGCGGTGGGCCCCGGATTGGGTGTGTGAGCCCCAGCCGCGGTCCGACGAGCCGCCGGTACGGTGCGCGACCGGCCGCCCGCGCGGTCCGGCGAGCAGCCGGCGACCCACCCGAGTAGCCGGCGACCCACCGGCGAGAGGGGAACCGTCCGCGTCCGTGCCACGTCGTACCGGCATGACCGCACCGACCGTTCGCATTCTGCCGGCCACCGTGGGGCTGGTGGCCCTGGCAGCCTGCGCCGCTCCCGACGGCGCCGGCCCCTCCGGCTCGATCACCGGGACGCTCTACGAGGCCACCGCCACCGTGCTGCAGGCGCCTGGCGACGTGCCCCGGCTGTGCCACATCGTCATGGACTCCTACCCGCCCCAGTGCGGCGGGCCGGAGGTCGTCGGCTGGGACTGGGAGGCGGTCGACGCCGAGTCGGCGAGCGGCACCACCTGGGGTGAGTACCACGTGGTCGGAACCTGGGACGGCGAACGGTTCACGCTCGTCGAGCCCGCTCAGCCCGCCGATCCGGACCTGAGCCGACACGCCGCCGCCCCCGACTTCTCCTCTCCCTGCCCGGAGCCGGCCGGCGGGTGGCGGCCGGTGGACCCGGCGAAGGCGACCTTCGAGGCGCAGGAGGCGGCGCTGGCCCGGGCGGCGCAGGCCCCCGACTACGCCGGCGCCTGGATCGATCAGTCCTATCTGGACGGCATTGACATCGGCGATGACGACCCGGCGGCGATGGAGGAGGTCGCCAACGACCCGACCCGGTTCGTGCTCAACCTGGCGTTCACCGGCGACCTCGGCGAGCGGGAGCGGTGGATCCGGGAGGTGTGGGGAGGCGCGCTGTGCCTGTCGCAGGCCGAACGCACCCTGCTGGAGCTGTACGACATCCAGCAGCGCGTCCACGAGGATCTCCCGGACGTGCTCGCCTCCGGCGTGGACGAGAGGCGCAACGTCGTCACCGTCACGGTCATGGTCGTGACCCCGCAGCTGCGGCGGGAGGTGGAGCAGCGGTACGGCGCCGAGGCGGTGATCCTCGACGGCTGGCTCACGCCGGTGGAGTGAGGCGCAGGGTCATGCGGATGGCGACATTGGACGGACGGCCAGGACGCTCCGCCGACCCTGGTTCACCGCGACCACCCAACCGCCCTCCCGGCCGAGGTCGAGCAACGCGTCGGGGCGCGCCGGCAGCTCGAACCTGGCACCGGCCCGGGGCGGCCACGCCGACCGCGCCTCGGCGGCCGGCGCCAGCCACGGCCGCAGGGCGTGCACCGGGTAGTCCGACCCGAGCGCCGCGGCGGCCTCCTCCAGCAGGCGCGTGAAGTTCCCGAGCGCTTCGGATACGGCGGCCGCGTTGCCGCCGCACATCGCCGCGGTGAGGGCGGGCGGGGTGGCGGCCACCCGGGTACCGTCCCGGAACGACCCGGCCGCCAGGGTGAGTGCCAGCGGGTCACCGGCGACGGCTGTCGTCAGCGCCGCCGCCACCAGGTGGGGCAGGTGGGACACCGCGGCGACCACCCGGTCGTGGTCGGCGGCCGTGGTCGGCACCACCCGCGCGCCGAGCCGGGTGATGAGGTCCGCCAGAGTCAGCCAGTCG
>DATGOE010000002.1:0-6954 GCA_035306365.1 Natronosporangium sp.
CGAGATCCTCTGGGTGCTCTCCCGCGGCACCCCGGCGCAGAAGCAGATGGCGCAGGACGCGGTGAACCGCTGGTGGTACCCGTCCCTGGCGATGTTCGGCCCGCCGGACAGCGAGTCCACGCACTCCGCCCAGTCGATGGCCTGGAAGATCAAGCGGTTCTCCAACGACGAGCTGCGGCAGAAGTTCGTCGACATGTGCGTCCCCCAGGCCGAGGCGCTCGGGCTCACCCTTCCCGACCCGGACCTGCGGTGGAACGAGGAACGCGGCTCGTACGACTTCACCCCGCCCGACTACCGGGAGCTGATGCGGGTGATATCGGGTGACGGGCCCTGCAACCGGCAGCGCATGGAGCACCGCCGCCGCGCCCACGAGGAGGGCGCCTGGGTCCGCGCGGCCGCCGCCGCGTACGCGGCCAAGCAGCGGCAGCGGCAGCGGGAGAGGGAGAGGGTAGCCGCATGACCGCGCCGCAGGAGAGCCGCACCGCGCCGGGACGGACGGACGACGCCGCCGCGGCGGCGAGCTGGCCGCTGTGGGAGGTGTTCGTCCGGCCGCGCCGGGGCCTGGCCCACGTCCACGTCGGCAGCCTGCACGCCGCCGACGCCGCCACCGCGCTGCACCACGCGCGGGACCTGTACACGCGCCGGCAGGAGGGGGTCTCCATCTGGGTGGTGCCCTCCGCCCAGATCACCGCCTCCAGCCCGGACGAGAAGGACGCCTTCTTCGACCCGGCCGCCGACAAGATCTACCGGCACCCGACCTTCTACCAGGTACCGGAGGGGGTGCCGCACCTGTGACCGGGACGGCACCGGTGACCACGACCTTCGAGGAGGTGCTCGGGCTCGGCGACGACGCCCTCATCGCCGCGCAGCGGCTGTCGGAGTGGTGTGCGCGGGCGCCCGAGATGGAGGAGGACATCGCCCTGGCCAACATCGCCCTCGACCAGCTGGGTGCGGCCCGCCTGCTGCTGACCTACGCCGGGGAACTGGAGGGCGCCGGCCGGGACGAGGACGCGCTGGCGTACCTGCGTGACGACCGCGAGTTCCGCAACGTGCTGCTGGTGGAGCTGCCCAACGGCGACTTCGCGGTGACCATGGCCAAGCTGCTGTTCCTGGCCGCGTGCCAGGTCCACCGGTACCGGGCGCTGGCCGAGGGCCCGGACGAGCGGCTGGCGGGCATCGCCGCCAAGGCGGTCAAGGAGTGCACCTACCACCTGGAGCACGCCGCGCTGTGGACGGTCCGGCTCGGCGACGGGACCGAGGAGTCCCACGCGCGCATGCAGCGGGCGGTCGACGAGATCTGGCCGTACACCCACGAGCTGTGCGAGCCGGTGGTGGACCCGGACCCGCGACCACCGTTCGGGCTCGCCGCGCCCGGCCACGCCGGTGCGGCGCGCTCCGACGCCGCCACGGCCGCCTCCGGCGATGGTGCGGTCCGGCCGACCCGGGCCGACCCGCAGCTGCGGGCCGCGTGGCTGGCCACGGTCGAGCCCGTGCTGGCGGAGGCGACCCTGACGATCCCGCCGGACGGCGCCTACCTCCCCCGGGGCGGGCGCCAGGGCCTGCACACCGAGCACCTGTCCTACCTGCTGGCCGAGATGCAGGTGCTCCACCGCGCCCACCCGGGAGCCCGCTGGTGACTCCGTACGAGGTCGCGGCCGCGGTGGTGGACCCGGAGCTGCGGGTCGTCACCATCGAGGAGCTGGGCATCCTGCGGTCGGTGGAGGTGACGGACGGCACCGCCGTCGCCACCATCACGCCCACCTACTCCGGCTGCCCGGCGATGGACCTCATCCGCTCCGAGGTCACCGCGGCGCTGCGCCGGGCCGGATGGCAGCGGGTCGAGGTGGTCACCCAGCTGTCCCCGCCGTGGACCACCGACTGGATCACCGAGTCCGGCCGGGCCAAGCTCGCCGCCGCCGGGATCGCCCCGCCCGGCCCCGCCCGCACCGTGGCGCTCGGGATGCCCCGGCGCGAGCCGCCGGCCGCACCGGCGTGCCCGCGCTGCGGTGCGCAGGCCACCGGCGAGGTGAGCCGGTTCGGCTCCACCCCCTGCAAGTCGCTGTGGCGGTGCGACCGCTGCGGCGAGCCGTTCGAGCACGTGAAGGCGTTCTGATGGGGACCGATGCAGGGACGGCGCCGGCGGTGACGATCACCCGGCCGGTCCGCCGCCGCCCGATCTTCCACCGCCTGCCGGTCGTCGCCCTCGACCGGCTGACCGAGGACTCCCTCGCCATCACCTTCGGCGTCCCCGAGCGGTTGCGGGAGGCGTTCGCGTTCCAGGCCGGCCAGCACGTGACCGTGCGCCGGGTGGCCGGTGACGCGCCGGAGGTGCGCCGCTCGTACTCGATCTGCTCCACGCCGATGGAGCTGGCCGACCGCGGCCGGCTGCGGATCGGCGTCAAGCAGCTGCCCGGCGGCGAGTTCTCCGGGTACGCCGCCACCCAGCTCGCGGTCGGCGACGAGGTGGAGGTGATGCCGCCGCTGGGCCGGTTCACCACCGCGCTCGAAGCCGGCCGGACCCGCTGGTACGCGGGCATCGTCGCCGGTTCCGGCATCACGCCGGTGCTGTCGCTGGTGGCCACGGCGCTTGAGGTCGAGCCGGACAGTCGGTTCACCCTGCTGTACGGCAACCGGTACACCCGCTCGGTGATGTTCGCCGAGGAGCTGTCCGACCTGAAGGACCGCTGGCCCGACCGCCTGCAGGTGGTGCACGTGCTGTCCCGGGAGCCGGGCGACGCCAAGCTGCTGTCCGGGCGCATCGACGCCGAGCGGCTGCCCCGGCTGCTGGACGCGTTCCTGCCCGGCGGCGCGGACGAGTGGTTCCTGTGCGGCCCGTACCGGATGGTGCTGGACGCCCGGGCCGTGCTGGCCGCCCGCGGCGTGCCCGAGCGGTCCGTCCACACCGAGCTGTTCCACGTCACCGAGGAGCCGCCACCGCCCCGCCGTCCCGACGACACCGGCACCCCCGCCGGCACGGGCACGCGCCTGACCGTGCTGCTGGACGGCCGCGCGTCCGAGGTGGTCATGCGGCCGGACGAGCGGGTGCTCGACGCGGCGCTGCGGGTGCGCGGCGAGCTGCCGTACTCCTGCCGGGGTGGGGTCTGCGCCACCTGCCGGGCGCGGGTCGTCGACGGTGAGGTGACCATGGCCCGCAACTGGGCGCTGGAGCCGGAGGAGGTGGCCGCCGGGTACGTGCTGACGTGTCAGTCCACTCCGGTCACCGACCACCTCACCGTGGACTACGACGTCTGAGTCGACCCGCGCGGGACGATCTCGTCCAGGGCGGCGAGGTCGTCGGCGGACGGCACCCACGCGCCGGCGGCGACGTTGGCGCGCACCTGCTCGGGCCGGGTGGCACCGGCGATCACCGACGCGACCGCGGGCTGGGCCGCCAGTCCGCCGATGGCCACGTCCAGCAGGGTGCGACCACGCTCGGCCGCGTACCGTTCCAGCGCCTCGATGGTGTCCCACGGCGCGCGCCGCAGCCGCTCGGCGAACCGGTCCGCCGCCAGCCGGGTGCCCGGCGGAGGCGGGGTGTCGCGGCGGTACTTGCCGGTGAGCAGGCCGCTGGCGAGCGGGAAGTACGGCAGCACCCCCAGCCCGAACCGCTGGCAGGCGGGCACCAGCTCCCGCTCGACCTCCCGGTGCAGCAGGTGGTAGTGGTTCTGGGCGGAGACGAACGGGGTGAGCCCGCGGGTGCGGGCGACCCAGGCGGCGTCGGCGACCTGCCAGGCGGCGAAGTTGGAGTGTCCGACGTAGCGCACCTTGCCGGCGCGGACGAGGTCGTCAAGTGCCGCCATCGTCTCCTCGATCGGCGTACCCGGGTCCGGGCTGTGCATCTGGTACAGGTCGATCCAGTCCGTGCCGAGCCGCCGCAACGACGCCTCCACCGCCCGGACGATGTAGCGGCGGGCACCGCGCGCGCCCCAGTCCGCGCCGTTGGCACCGCCCATGTCGTGGCCGAACTTGGTGGCGATGACCACGTCGTCCCGGCGGCCCTTGAGCGCAGCGCCCAGGTACTCCTCGGACAGTCCCGCGCCGTAGGTGTCGGCGGTGTCGAACAGGGTGACGCCCAGGTCCAGTGCCGCGGCCACCACCTCCCGGGTGGCGTCGGCGTCGATCCTGCGCCCGAAGTTGTTGCAGCCGAGCCCGACCACGGACACCCGGAGGCCGGAGTCACCCAGTCGGCGGTACCGCATGTCTGCCATGCGGTCGACCCTATGTCGTGCCCCGGGCGGTGTCCGACCGCGGGGGCAGAATCGGACGGGTGGAGTGGGGTGTGCTCGCGACGCCGATCGGCGCGGTGTCGGTCGGCGTCGCGCAGGGGCGCGTGTGCAGGGTCGGCTTCGGTGCGGTCCCGCCCACGCCCCGTCCCGCCGACCCCGTGCTGGCCGAGGCGCTCGCGCAGCTGCGGTCCTACTTCGCCGGCACCCGCACGTCGTTCGACCTGCCGGTGGCGGACCCGCCGGGCAGCGCGTTCGAGCGGGCCGTGTGGGCGGAGCTCGCCCGCGTCCCGTACGGGCAGACGGTGACGTACGGGCAGGTGGCCACGGCCGTGGGCGACCCCGGTGCGGCGCGTGGCGTGGGTACGGCCTGCCACCGCAACCCGCTGCCGCTGCTCGTGCCCTGTCACCGGGTGGTCGGCGCGGGCGGCAAGCTGGTCGGGTTCGGCGGCGGGCTGCCGGCCAAGCGGTGGCTACTGGAGCACGAGGCCCGGATCAGCATGGAGAGCGCCTGGTCCTGACCGTGGTGCCCGACCACGGTCAGGACCAGGCGACGCACCCGGGTCCGCCCCGGCGTGCTGTCGACGGGCACCCGGTGCCGGCGCCGTGCCGTCAGCTCGGCGTACCCGTCAGCTCGGCGTACCCGGCCCGCCGGCCGGCGTCCCGGGACCGGGAGCCGGTGTCTCGGGAGCGGCCGCTGGCGCCGCGGGACCGGGAGGAGGCGTCCCGGGGGCGTAGGTGACCCGGCCGAGCTGGTACCCCCGGGCGATGCGGGCGGTCTGGGCCCGGCTGATCCGGAGGATCAGGATGATCGCCAGCACCGCGGCGGCCGAGAGGACGACGGTCCCGATCAGGTACCTGCCCACGGTGCTGCCGTAGTAGTCGACGTAGCGCTGGAAGTCGCCCGGGCCCGCCAGCTCCATCGGCAGCTCCGCGGCTTCCTGGTTGTCAAACGACGTGGCAAGGCCGGAGGCGCAACTCGAGATGACGAACGCCGCCCACCAGAAGCCGACCAGAGGGTAGGTGCGGGTCCGCATCGGGACCCACGGCAGGCTGCCCTTGGCGATGTCGTTCATGACCAGGGCCGGGATGACGAGGTTGGCCAACGGGATGAACCATCCACCGATCGACCAGCCCGCGCGCATGCGCGGCATCACGCCCGGGAAGGCGTACAGGTTCTTGTGGGCGCGCCACATCCAGACGATGAACACCACGGCCGCGGCGATGAGCAGCGCCAGATGCAGTGCGGCGGCGCTGAGCTCGAGCAGTCCGGCCGCGTTCAGCGGCCCCACGTCCAGCGTCTCCATCGCACGCCGGGCGAGTCCCCGGTTGACCAGCGGGACGATGACGCTCACGAGCACGTCGGCCGCGGCTACGGCGGCGACCAGGACACATGCGGCAGTGCCCACGCCGGTGACGGTGTGCGTGGGGACCGTCGGCCACACCGGCGGCTGTCCCGCCGGCGTACCACACCGGTAGCAGGAACCGTGCGGGTCGACCTGCTCACCGCACGTCTGACAGATCACAGCTAGCTCCAGGGGTGTCGAGGCGTACCTATGCCGGAGAGGTGCAGTGGTAGCTGAGGCGAGGTCGCGCCCAGCGTACGTGAGCCCCGCCGCCTCCGCAGCCCCTGCGCGACCGGGCGCCGAGGTTCACTGTGGCCGAACGGTGCCGGCGCGGGCGCGTCGCCGGCGCGGGCGGCCTGGCGTCGTGGTCCGGCTGCCCGTAGCGGGAGGCTCCGCGGAGCCGCGAGGCACCGGACACGTACGCTCGGCGCATGAGCGGGAACCGGGTCATCGACGAGATCCTCCAGCGCGGGGCCGACGGCGGGCGGATCACGCCGGAGGAGGCGCTGCTGCTCTACACCGACGCACCGCTGCATCCGCTGGCCGAGGCGGCCGACGCCGTCCGGCGCCGCCGCTACCCCGACGGGATCGTGACCTACCTCATCGACCGCAACATCAACTACACCAACGTCTGCGTGACCGCGTGCCGGTTCTGCGCGTTCTACCGGCCCCCGAAGCACCCCGAGGCCTGGAGCCACGACCTCGACGAGATCCTGCGCCGGTGCGGCGAGGCGGTCGAGCTCGGTGCCACCCAGGTGATGCTGCAGGGTGGTCACCACCCCGACTACGGCGTGGAGTACTACGAGCGGATGTTCTCGGCCGTCAAGGCCGCGTACCCGCAGCTGGAGATCCACTCGCTCGGCCCGAGCGAGATCATCCACATGGCCAAGGTGTCCGGCGTGTCGGTCGAGGAGGCGCTCACCCGGCTCACCGCCGCCGGGCTGGACTCGATCGCCGGTGCGGGCGCGGAGATGCTGCCGGACCGCCCGCGGTCGGCGATCGCCCCGCTCAAGGAGACCGGTCGGCAGTGGCTGGAGGTCATGGAGACCGCTCACCGCCTGGGGGTGGAGTCGACCGCCACCATGATGATGGGCACCGGTGAGACCGCCGCCGAGCGCATCGAGCACCTCCGGATGATCCGGGACACGCAGGACCGGGCGGTGCAGGCGGGCTACCGGCCGGCCGCGATCACCGAGCCCGGGCCGGTCGGTGGCTTCCGCGCGTTCATCCCGTGGACCTACCAGAGCGAGAACAACCGCCTCAGGGGGCGCACCCAGGCCACGACGCTGGAGTACCTGCGACTGATCGCGGTGGCCCGGCTGTTCTTCGACAACATCGCCCACCTGCAGGCCTCCTGGCTGACCACGGGCAAGGACGTGGGGCAG
>DATGOE010000003.1:0-38657 GCA_035306365.1 Natronosporangium sp.
AGCGCCTCCTGTACCTGCGGATCCGCGCGGAAGGCGCGAGCGCGCTGCTTGAGGAGGAGGTAGTTGCGCATGTTGGCGTCCGCGGAGTCCCAGACACCGTTGAGGTCCTCGGTCCGACTGGGCTTGTAGTCGAAGTGCCGCGGCCCGTCGTAGGCGGGGCCGCCGCCGGGCCCTCCGTTCTCCAGGAGGTCGACGAGGGAGAACGCGTTCTGCAGGTCACCGTGTCCGAAGACGAGATCCTGGTCGAACTTGACGCCCCGTTGCCCGTTGAGGTCGATGTGGAAGAGCTTCCCCTGCTCCAGGGCGTATGCGACCGCGTGCGTGAAGTTCAACCCCGCCATCTGCTCGTGGCCGGTCTCGGGGTTGACCCCCACCAGCTCGGGATGGTCGAGCGTATCGATGAACGCCAGAGCGTGGCCGACCGTTGGCAGCAGGATGTCGCCGCGCGGCTCGTTCGGCTTGGGCTCGATCGCGAACCGGATCTCGTACGACTGGTCTATCACGTACGCGCAGAGGATGTTGACGGCCTCCCGGTAGCGCTGCAGGGCACCGCGGACGTCCTTGGCGACGTCGTACTCCGCGCCGTCACGGCCGCCCCACAACACGAACGTCCTGGCGCCCAGCTCGGCGGCGAGGTCGAGGTGGCGGAGCGCCTTGCGCAAGGCGAACCGGCGTACCCCGCGGTCATTCGACGTGAAGCCGCCGTCCTTGAACACCGGGTGGGTGAACAGGTTCGCGGTGAGCATGGTGACGACCAGACCGGTACGGTCGAGGGCACGCTTCAGGCGGTCGACTTCCCGGCGGCGTACCGCGTCGCTCGAGCCGAAGGGGAAGAGGTCGTCATCGTGGAACGCGATGCCGTAGGCGCCGAGGTCGGCGAGCCGGTGGACCGCCTCCACGGCGTCCAGCGGAGGCCTGCTCGCCTGCCCGAACTGGTCCTGGGCGTTCCATCCGACCGTCCAGAGACCGAATGAGAACTTGTCATCTCGGGTAGGGCTGAGATCCATCGGACGCTCCGAGGGTGAGGTCCGGGACGTGTCCCGGGACAACGTAGGTGCGTGCACAAGGGGGCCGATCCAGCGTGTCGTGACCGGTGACCGCACGATCACGTGGATCTGCGACCGGCCGGCGCGCGGCGTGCCATAGGCTCGCGGTGGTCGCGGCATGCGCCGACTCCGATCGGGGAGGACAACCATGGTGGAGTTTGTGGTCAGTGACCAGCTGCCCGCTCCGGGTGGGCCGTACAGCCACGTCGCCGTGGCCGGGCCGCTGGTCTGGACGGCGGGCATGGGTCCGTTCGATCCGCGTACCGGGGAGGTGCCCGACGGCATCGAGGCGCAGACGGAGCTGACCCTCGACAACCTCGAGCGGGCGCTGGGCGCGGTCGGGCTCGGGCTGTCGGATGTGGTCAAGGTGACGGCTCACCTTCAGCACCTCCACGAGCACTTCGCCGCCTTCAACAAGGTCTACGCCCGGCGGTTCGGCACGTCCCGGCCGGTACGGACGACGGTCGGGTCGAATCTGCTGAACATCCTGGTGGAGATCGACGTGGTGGCGGTGCGGCCGTCATGACGGACCTCCTGGCGGTCGGCCCGGTGGGCCGCCGCGGATCGTGACCCGGGCGGTGTCGTCGTCCCAGTGCAGCTCGGTCGCCGGACCGTCCCGATGGCGCACGACGTAGGTTCCGGGGGCGGTTGACCGGAACGACTCGACGTGCGGCTCGCCGCCGACCCGGTGCTCGAAGAGAGTCGCGAAGGTGGTCGTGGTCGCGTGGCGGCGCACGATGAGCACCGGGTACCGGTTCGGGATGCGTGACGGCGGTCCGTAGGCGCGGGCGAGGTAGATCCCGGTGCCGGCCGCCGCGGTCCCGTGCACCGCCAGGGTGTCGGGCCCCTGACGGAAGACGGCGACCCACGGGCCGGCAGCCGGTGCGTACCGTACGTCCTGGAGCCACTCGTAGTGCTCTCCGTCGATCTCTGCCGGCACGAAGGATCCGAGGTCGCCGTCGACGGCGACGTGGACGTCGGCGTCGGGGTGGATCGTCCAGTCCGCGCACACCTCGCGGTCGGTCTCGACGGTGAACAGGTCGAGCAGCAGGTCCGGGGACAGCAGCAGGAGGGTACGCCGGCAGCGCACTCCCTCGTAGGCGTCGCTGACCTCGGCGGACACCACCTGGCAGTCGCCCGTCGACTCGAATCGTCGGAGCCGGCCGTCGCACGGCCGCTGGTCGGCACCGTTGACCACGACGGTGTTGTGCCCGATGGTGGACCGGTACCAGCGCAGGTGGTCGAACAGGTAGTTGCCGGTGCCCCAGTCGGTCAGCCAGCGCCGGCCACGTGCGTACAGGTTGAGCTGGAGCCGGTCCGGATGGCCGTGACCGCCCCCGTAGTGGCCGTAGTCGAGCGACGCGTACGTGCGACCGCCCGCAGCCCGGAGGATGCCGAGCCCGGTACCGGCCATGTTGACGCTGCGGGTGACCGGGAGCGCGGGTTCGGCGTCCAGGACGGGTACCGCGTTGAGGAAGCCGCGCCAGTCGAGCCGCTCACGGTTGGCGGGCTCGCTCGGCAACGTGTCGATCAGCCCGGCCACGTTGGGGATGCAGTCGTGGGCGGCCGGGGGATCGGTGTACAGGGCCCGCAGCAGGCGCGCATAGGTCGGGTCCCGGTACTGGCGGAGCGCCAGCTCGTACATGCCCACGTGCCACCGCTGGCCGATCGGCGAGGCGTACCGGGAGTCCTTGCGGGCCGGCATGGTCAGGTCGGGGTACAGGTCGACCAGGGGCGCGTCGAACATCATCTGCAGGCGCCGGCCGCCGACCTCGACGTGCCAGAGGTCCTCGCCGTGGCGCGCCATCGCGCCGGCCAGGTTGAGCATCGCCGGCAAGGTGGCGAAGTGGTAGTTGTCGCCCTCGTACCACATGCCGTCGGCGAGCACCGAGTGCGCGAGGTGGTGCAACCACCCGTGGGGGCCACGAACCGCCCGCTCGACCAGGGCGGGTTCGTCGCACAGCAGCCCGGTCAGACCGAGTGCGGCGTTGTTCATGGCCTGGCGGTTGTTGCCACCCTCGTCGAAGCCGGCGATAGTGTCGGCGGAGGCGAGGAACAGCTCGTCACGGATCAGGCGCCACTGTGCGGCCGGGATGGTCGGGCGTACCAGGTCGGCGGCACCGGCCAGGTTGGCCAGCCACAGCGACTCCTGGTAGGTGCTCTGGAACGGCCGGGTCGGGCCCAGGACGCACCCCTCCAGCGGATAGTCCTGGTAGTGGCGGGCGTAGTGGGTGAGCACCCGACGGGCGGCCGCCGCGTAGGCGTGGTCGCCGGTGAGCTGGTAGATGATGCCCATCTCAAGGGTCCGCTGGGAGAGGTACATGTGGTACCAGGTGACCCAGGCGCGCCGGTAGGGTTCGTCGGTGTAGTTGCGCCCGCACGTCGGGCACGGGTGGTTGACGGGGTCGAACGGGTCCTGTGTCAGCGGCGTGTCGTCGGCGGGACAGGTCTCGTAGAAGACGAAGCCCTTCTCCAGCGGTATGGAGATCCCGCGACGGAGCAACCGGTCCGCGGGTGCCCGCAGGTTGTCGAAGCAGCGGGCGTACCAGGCGTGCGCGGCCAGCCGGCGGCGGACGTCGGCGAGCTCCGACGGCGTGGCGTACAGGCCGGGCGTCGTCATGGTCCGGCCACCGTCGCCACGTCGATCCGGGCGTCGCGGCTCCACTGCTGCAGCGGCCGGCCTGCGGCGTCGAACCGTACCGCGCCGATCCCGCGCAGGTGGGACACCCGGACCAGGATCCGCCCGAGCTGGGGCGTCCGGGCCCGGACCTCGCCGTCGACCACGCCGCCCGCGCACACGGGGGTGACCACCACGGTGGTGGTGCCGTCGGGCAGCGCGAACAGGTTCGCCACCGCCCCCGGCGGGGCGTGGACGAGGCGCGGAAGGTCGGACGACGCCTCGTCGAGCCGTTCCAGTGGGACCACGCCGCTGGTCAGCTCGGCCGGCACCGGGTCCCCGCCGGTCGTCTCCAGGGGTGGCCGGCCCACCAGCACGGTGGGCACGCCGGCGGCGCGCAGCTCATGCAGTCGGTCCAGCTCGGCCGGTTGAAGGGTCTGCGGGTGGGGGTAGACCACGGCCGTGTAGCTCACGGGGCCGCTGGGCGGGTGGAGCCGGAGCACGTCGCCGCTCACCACGCCGCCGGCGAACAGGTCGGGGGAGATGACGTCCACCGCCACACCGTGCCGTACCAGCCCGGCGATGACCTCCTGCGCCTGGCGGGCGAGGAGGTTCGCTCCCGCGTGTCCGGTCCGGGCGAGCGTGCCGACCGGGTACACGACCGCCACGTTGACCGAGGGAAGGCACCCCGCGGTGAGCAGGCGCACGGCGGCGGCGGCCGCGTTCGCCCGGGTGCAGTGGTCCCACGTCGGGTGCTCGGGGTAGCCCGGTCCCCACCCGGTGGCGGTGTCGATGTACGACGTCGGGCCGTACATGTGCGCGATCCAGGTGACGCCGAAGGCGCTGAGCAGGTGCACCCACCAGTCGACCAGCTCCGGGCCGTACTCGACGCCCCACACGTTGCAGAAGGCGCGGGGATGCTCGTGGTGGCGGGCGAGCGCGGCCGCGGTGACGGTCATCGCCAGCACCTCGTCGCGCACCTCGGGGCGCTCGGCGTCTCCGACGTCGGTGAACCCGCCGGACAGTGCCGCGCTGCCGCGCCACCAGTCACCGGTACCGTGCAGCAGGTCGTCGGCGTTCTGGTGCCAGGTCTGGTGGATGCCGCTGTCCACGTCGTCGCCCCACAGGCGGCGGGCCCGTGCCCAGCAGCGCGCCTGGGCGTCGGTCACCACATCCTGGACGGCCGCGTAGTAGTCGCGGCGTACCGCGACCGCGGCGCCGTCGTCGTCGTCGAGCAGCAGCAGGGGGAGGGCCGCGGCCAGCGGCGAGCCGTGCCGGGCGGCGAAGGCCGCGTGCACCGCCGGTCCCCACGGCAGCCGGCCCGCGTCCTGGCCGTACCCCGTCACGAACCCGATCTCGTCCCACAGGACCCCGTCGAGGTGGACGCCGGCCCGCCGGTACCGGTCGTACAGCTCGCACACGGCGTCGACCACGTCGCGGCTGCCCAGGTCCGGATAGGTGGAGGTGCACCGCGGCAGCGCGAGGACGTACCAGCCGGGGCCGGGCGGCGGGTCGAGCCGACCGAAGATCTCCACGTACCCGGCGGAGCGCTGGACGAACATCCGGGCCGTGCCGGTCACGTCCCGCAGGGACCGGGCGGCCACCCTGCCGTCATCCCGCCTGCGGTAGGTGACCACCGCTTCGAGGCCGTCAGGCTCGTAGGTGACGGCGACCTGGGAGAGCATGTGCTGCCCGCGCGGGCGGCCGTAGTCGAGGCGGACCCGGTACCGGCCGTCCGGGTCCACCACGGACTCGCACCGCGGCGGTCCCGTGGTGTCGCGTCCGGTGATCACGTACGGTGTGCGGCCGTTCGGGAGGGCGGTCAACCGTTCCTGGTCGAGGCGCGGGTCGAGGGCGAACCAGAACGCCAGGCCGCGTCGCCGGGCGGCCGCGGCGGCGTGCCGCGCCGCGCTGATGACCAGGGGGTCGCTGAGCGGGTAGCGGCAGCCGCGGAGCATCGCGAGCGTCCCCGCGAAGCCGTGGGCGGCGATGTCGGCGATCGCCTCCGTGCGCAGCCGGGCCTGCTCGACCTGCGCGTCCTGCCAGGACCACATGAGCAACGGGGCGTGGTAGTGCCGGGGCATGGCGGCTCAGTCCCCGGAGGGGTCGGCCGCGGCCGCGGGCGGCGCCTCGTCGACCCGCCGCCAGACGTGCATGACGTGGTCGTGGAACCGGCTCGCGGCCTCGTCCTCCGCGCGGTCGCGCAGGCTGGCGAGCAGGGGACGGTGGGTGCGCGCCACGTCCACCAGGTCGCCCCAGTACAGACGGTTGGAGATGGTGGTGAAGCCGCGCAGGCTCGCCTCGACCATCGGCCAGATGCGCGGCAACAGCGGGTGGCCGGTGGCCTCCCAGACCGTCTGATGGAACTGGATGTCGAGGTCGATGACCCGTTGCAGGTCGTCGTCGGCAGCGGCGGCCTCCATGCGGTCCAGGATCTCCGCGAGCTGGTCCGGGGCCTCCGGCGACGCGTACCGGCAGAACTCACGGGC
Organism: Natronosporangium sp.; assembly: GCA_035306365.1. Classification (GTDB taxonomy): domain Bacteria; phylum Actinomycetota; class Actinomycetes; order Mycobacteriales; family Micromonosporaceae; genus Natronosporangium. Next base: position 6,153 of record DATGOE010000003.1, read on the forward strand.
GGCGGCCTCCTCCAGGACCGCCCGCAGGGCGTAGGACCGCCTGGCCTCCTCCTGGCTGATGGACGCGACGAAGGTCCCCCGCCTCGGCAGCTGGATGACCAGCCCCTCGTGGGCCAGCCGGCGCAGCGCCTCCCGGACCGGCGCTTGGCTGAGCCGGTGCCGCCGGGCGAGTTCGGCCTCGACCAGGCGCTGGCCGGGCGTCAGCTCCCCTCGCGCGATCTCGCCCTTGAGCAGGAGGTAGAGCTCGTCCGACAAGCGGGTGCGCCGCAGGATGTCGGGCCTCGTGGTGTCCACCATCGGCTCCTCGGTCTCCATCTTGACGGCTGTCACAGCCGAACCTATCATACGATAATCGATTATCCACTAACGAGTAACGACTACTGGATGGCTGTAGCGACGCGCCGCCACTCTCGATAGTGACCCTCGGTAGGGAGTTGAAAGCCATGCGTATATACAGACGCGGACCCGTGGGGGTTCTCGCGCTCGCGGTGGCGCTTGCGCTCGTTGCCACCGCATGCACCGACGCCGATCCGCAGGACGAGGGACGCGACGACGGCCTCGAGGCCCCCATGCTGGCAGAGCTGGTCGCAGCCGGTGAGCTGCCCCCGCTGGAGGAACGGCTGCCGGCGGAGCCGATGGTCGTCGAGCCCGTCGAACGGATCGGCACCTACGGTGGCACCTGGCACACCGCGCTGCTGGGTCCGGCCGACACGCCGTGGTTCACCCGGACGGTCGGCTACGAGCAGCTCACGCGCTGGGATCCGGGGTTCACGACGCCGATCCCCAACGTCGCCGCCAGCTACGAGGTCAACGACGACGCGACCGAGTACACCTTCCACCTGCGGGAGGGTATGAAGTGGTCGGACGGCGAGCCGTTCACGGCCGATGACATCATGTTCTGGTACGAGGCGGTGGCCACCAACCCGGTCCTGTCGCCGGCTCCGCCCGGCTTCCTGGTCACCGGCGGCCAGACGGCCGTCGCCGAGGCCCTCGACGACTACACCATCCGGTTCACCTTCCCAGGTGGGCCCAACGGGCTGTTCCTCGCGCAGCTGGCGACCGGCGGTCCCGCCACCGGCCAGCCCGGGATGACCCACATGCCACGCCACTACCTTGAGCAGTTCCACGAGGACTACAACCCCCAGGTTGAGGAGCTCGTGGCCGAGGAGGGCCTCGACGACTGGGCCCAGCTGTTCGGGCTCAAGGCCGGGCTGACCCAGTCCAACGTCGCCGTCGGCCTGCCGACGATCAACCCCTGGGTCATGACCACCGAGCTCGGGACCGGAGGCTCCGTCGTCTTCGAGCGCAACCCCTACTACTGGAAGACCGACCCGGAGGGCAGGCAGCTGCCCTACATCGACCGGGTCGACTTCGAGGTGGTCCAGGACACCGAGGTGATGCTGCTCAAGGCCACCAACGGTGAGCTGGACATGCACCAGCGACACATCGGCGACGTCGTCGCCAACCGCGCCGTGGTGGCCGAGCATCAGGACTCCGGCGACTACCGGCTGTTCGACTACGTGTCGGCGGGCAACAGCCAGCTGCTGATCGCGCTGAACCTCACCCACAAGGACCCCGCGCTGCGGGAGGTGTTCCAGAACAAGGACTTCCGCGCGGCGCTGTCCCACGCGATCAACCGCGAGGAGATCATCAACGCGGTGTACCTGCGGCAGGGCGAGCCGTACCAGCCGGCACCACTGCCCGGCAGCCCGTACTACCACGAGCAGCTCGCCACCCAGTACGTCGAGTACGATCCCGACCGGGCCAACGAGCTTCTCGACCAGGCGGGCTACAGCCGGCGTGACGGCGAGGGCTTCCGGCTCGGACCGGACGGCAGGCGGATCTCGTTCAATGTCGCCGTCGTGTCCGAGACCCAGACCTGGGTCGACGCCATGGAGCTCATCCAGGGTTACTGGCGGGAGGTCGGCATCGACGGGCGGATGGACCCGATGTCCCGCGAGCTGATGACCGAGCTGCAGAACAACAACGACCATGACGCCCTGGTGTGGTGGGGCCCCGCGGACGGCTACAGTGTCATCTTCGAGCCCTACTGGTACTTCCCGTCCTCAAGCGGCGGGGTCGCGGCGGCGTTCGCGAAGGAGTGGGCGTGGTGGTACGAGGGCGACCCGCGGGGCAAGGAGCCACCGGCACCCGTGCGGCGGCAGATGGAGCTGTACGACGAGCTGGTCGGCACCGCCGACCCCGCTGAGCAGGAGCGGCTGATGCGCGAGATCCTGGACATCGCCGCGGACCAGTTCTACGTCTTCGGTACGGCGCCGCTGCCCCACGGCTTCGGGGTGGTGAAGAACAACTTCCGCAACGTGCCCGACCGGGTCCTCAACGCCACGCCAGCGGCCTCGCCGGCGAACACCAACCCGGAACAGTACTTCATCGAGGAGTGAGCATTTGCTGCGTTTCGTGGGCCGCCGGCTGCTGTACATGGTCCCCACCCTGTTCCTGATCTCGGTCGTCTCGTTCGCGATCATCCAGCTGCCTCCGGGTGACTTCCTGACGACCTACGTCGCAAACCTGCAGGCGCAGGGAGAGTTCGTGGACCGTGGCCAGCTGGCGGCCCTCGAAGCGCGCTACGGGCTGAACGAGCCCATCTACGTCCAGTACTGGAAGTGGATCTCAGGGATCATCTTCCATCTGGACTTCGGCCGCTCGTTCGAGTGGAACCTGCCGGTGTCGACCCTGCTGGCGCAGACCCTGCCGTTCACCGTCGTGCTGTCGCTGCTCACCATCGTGTTCATCTGGGTGGTGTCCGTGCCGATCGGCGTCTACTCCGCCGTCCGGCAGTACTCGGTGGGCGACTACGTCGCCACGACGCTGGGCTTCCTCGGGCTGGCGATCCCCAACTTCCTGCTCGCCCTGGTGCTCATGTGGATCGCGTTCAGCGTGTTCGGGCACTCACCGGGTGGCCTGTTCTCACCGGAGTTCAGGGATGCGGCCTGGAGCCTGCCGCGGGTCTGGGACCTGCTCACGCACCTGTGGATACCGGTCGTGGTGATCGGCACCGCCGGGACCGCGGGCCTGATCCGGATCCTGCGCGCGAACCTGCTCGACGAGCTGCGCAAACCCTACGTGGTGGCGGCGCGCGCCCGGGGCGTACCCGAGCGGCGCCTGCTCATCAGGTATCCGCTGCGCGTGGCCATGAACCCGCTGTTCTCCACGGTCGGCTGGATCCTGCCGAGCCTGATCTCCGCCGACGTGATCGTCTCCTCCGTGCTCTCCCTGCAGACCACCGGCCCGTTGCTGCTGGGCGCCCTGCTGAGCCAGGACATGTACCTCGCCGGCTCGATCATCATGCTCGGCGCGGTCCTCACCGTGGTGGGGACGCTGCTGTCGGACCTGGCGCTGGCCTGGCTGGATCCGCGGGTCCGGCTGCAGTACCGGTAGGCGGTCGCCGATGACGCTGCAGCTCTCACCGCCGGACCCGTCGCCGCCGACCCGGACGGCGACCGCCGTCCGTGACGAGGCCGCGCTCGCGGTCGCGTCCCAGCGCCGGCTGCTGTGGTGGCGCTTCCGCCGGCACCGGCTGGCGATGCTCGGGCTGGTGGTCACGGTGTTGCTGTACCTGACCGCGGCCTTCGCGGAGTTCCTGGCACCGTACCCGGCCGGATACCTGGACGCGGAGTACACCTTCGCGCCACCGCAGCGCCTGCACGTGGTGCAGACCGGTCCGGACGGCTGGGACTGGGGCCTGTACACCTACGGGTACACGGTGCGGCAGGACCCGGAGACGTTCGCGCTGACCTACGAGGTCGACCCGCAGCAGCGGATCCCCGTCGGTCTGTTCGTGCGGGGCGAACCGTACAGACTGTTCGGGTTCATCGAGACCGACCGGCACCTGTTCGGGCCGATCGACCCCGACGCCCCGCCGGTGTACCTGTTGGGAGCCGACCGCCTCGGCCGCGACCTGCTGTCGCGGCTGATCTACGGCACCCGGGTGTCGATGTCCATCGGCCTGGTCGGCGTCGCCGTCGCCTTCCTGCTCGGCATCCTCCTCGGCGGGGTGTCCGGCTACTTCGGCGGGCGGGTCGACACGTTGATCCAGCGGTTGGTCGAGTTCTTCACGTCGCTGCCGACGCTGCCGTTGTGGATGGGCCTGGCCGCGGCGATCCCACGCGACTGGGGACCCCTGACCCGCTACTTCGCCATCACGGTCGTGCTCGCGATGATCGCCTGGACCGCGCTGGCGCGGGAGGTCCGCGGACGCTTCCTCGCGTTGCGCACCGAGGACTTCGTCACCGCGGCCCGACTCGACGGCGCCGGCCATTCCCGGATCATCTTCGGGCACATGCTCCCCTCGGTCACCAGCCATCTGATCGCCACGGTGACCCTGGCCGTGCCGGCGATGATCCTGGCCGAGACCGCCCTGTCCTTCCTCGGCCTGGGGCTGCAGGCACCCGTGGTGAGCTGGGGGGTGCTGCTGCAGGACGCGCAGGCCATCCGGGTGATCGCCTCGGCGCCGTGGCTGCTCATTCCCGGCCTGGCTGTCGTGGTAGCGGTGCTGGCCCTCAACTTCCTCGGCGACGGTCTGCGGGACGCCGCGGACCCCTACCGGAGGTGAGCCGTGCGACCCTCCCAGGAACAGGCACCCCCGGCCGCGACCCTTCCCCGCGGCGCTGGCGGCGACACCGTGCTCACCATCGAGAACCTGCGGACCTCCTTCTTCACCGGCGAGGGTGTCGTCAAGGCGGTCGACGGTGTCTCCCTGACGGCCACGCGTGGCCGCACGATGTGCCTGGTGGGGGAGTCCGGCTGCGGCAAGTCGGTGACCGCGCGGTCGATCCTGAACCTGGTCGACGAGCCGGGGCGGATCGTCGGCGGCCGGATCTGGTGGCGGCCGGACCCGGCCGGGGAACCGGTGGACCTGGCGACCCTGGACCCACGCGGCGAGGCGATGAGGCGGGTCCGCGGCGGGCAGATCGGCATGGTGTTCCAGGAACCGATGGCGTCGCTGTCTCCGATGTACACCATCGGCGAGCAGCTGGTGGAGGCGATCCGCCTGCACCAGCCGCTGTCGGCCAGACAGGCGCGGGAGAAGGCGATCGACGACCTTGCCCGGGTGGGCATACCGCAGCCGGAGCGCCGGATCGACGCGTACCCGTTCCAGCTGTCGGGCGGGATGAACCAGCGGGCGATGATCGCGATCGCGCTGTCGTGCGACCCGACCCTGCTCATCGCCGACGAACCGACGACCGCGCTGGACGTGACGACGCAGGCGCAGATCCTCGACCTGCTGGCCCGGCTGCGCGACGAGACCGGGATGGCGATGCTGTTCATCACCCACGACCTGGGCGTGGTGGCGGAGATCGCCGACGAGGTCACCGTCATGTACCTGGGGACGGTGGTGGAGCGGGGCAGCGTCGGCGACATCTTCGACGACCCCGGCCATCCGTACACCCGGGCGCTGCTGGAGTCGGTCCCCGTCATGGGCGGTCCCCGCCGGCGCCGCCTCCGGGCGATCTCCGGGATGGTCCCGCACCCCGGCCAGCGCCCGACCGGGTGCCCCTTCCACACCCGGTGCCCGGAGGCGATGCCGGGCCTGTGCGACACCACCGCCCCGGTCGAGCACACCCTGGGCGCCGGCCGCGCAGCCGCGTGCCACCTCTACGACCCGCGGCTGGAGGCCCCGAGCCGGGCCACCCGCACCACGGCCGCCCGGGTGGTCGAGCCCGACCCGGCACCGGCCGCGCCCGCCCGGGTGGTCGAGCCCGATCCGGAACCGGCCGCGCCCGCTCCCACGACCGACCCGCCGCTGCTGTCGGTGGAGCGGCTGAGGATGGACTTTCCCGTCACGCGCGGGTTCCTGAACCGCACCGTCGGCGTGGTCCGCGCGGTATCCGATGTGGACCTCACCATCCGGCCGGGCGAGACGCTGGGGCTGGTCGGAGAGTCAGGCTGCGGCAAGACCACCCTCGGGCGGTGCGTGGCACGCGCGATCGAGCCGACGGCGGGCAGCATCCGCTACCGCGACGCCGCCGGGCGGGTCACCGATCTCGCCCGGCTCTCGACCCGGCAGCTGCGCCCCTATCGTGGTCAGATACGGGTGATCTTCCAGGACCCGTTCAGCTCGCTCAACCCGCGGATGACGCTGCTGCAGATCATCGGCGAGCCGCTGGTGCGCAGCGGCGGTGGCTCGCGGGCCGACAGCACGGTCCAGGACCGGGTCGCCGACATGCTGCGACGGGTGGGCCTGCGTCCGGAGTACCTACGGCGGTACCCGCACGCGTTCTCCGGCGGGGAACGGCAGCGGATCAACATCGCCAGGGCGCTGGTCACCAACCCGCGCCTGGTCATCGCCGACGAGGCGGTGTCGGCGCTCGACGTGTCGGTCCGGGCGCAGATCCTCAACCTCCTGCGCGACCTGCAGGACGAGTTCAACCTGACGTACCTGTTCATCTCCCACGACCTGTCCGTGGTCGAGCACATCTGCGACCGGGTGGCGGTCATGTACCTGGGCCGGATCGTCGAGGAGGCGCCGACACCGGAGCTGTTCCGCCGCCCCCGGCACCCCTACACCGAGGCGCTGCTGTCCGCCGTGCCCGTCCCCGACCCGCACCAGCGCGGCGCCGGCCGCCGGATCCGACTCGCCGGCGAGCTGCCGGACGCCACCTCGCCGCCGGCGGGTTGCGCGTTCCACACCCGGTGCCCCCACCGCCGGCCTACCCGGTGCGACACCGATGTCCCCGCACTCGGACAGGTCACGCCGGAGCATCGCAGCGCCTGCCACTACGCACGCGAGCTGACCCTCTCCGGTGTCGATGTCGGCACACCCGCAACCCGTCCCGAGAAAGGCTGACATGGACGAACTCACGGCCAGGCTCCGCGCGCTGTACTCCGCCGTCGTGTCCGACGTCCTCGACGACGTCGGGGTGCGCGACCGGGCGATGCAGGCCGCGCTCACGCCGCTGGGCAGTGTCCGACGGATGGCCGGCAGGGCGGCCACGCTCGAGGTCGTCGCCGTCGACCGGATCCCGCAGGAGCCGTACAAGGTGCAGTTCGCCGCGATCGACGCACTGCGGACCGGCGAGATCCTCGTCGTGGCAGCCCCACCGGTGGCCAGCGCCTTCTGGGGTGAGCTCATCACCACCCGGGCGTTGGCACGCGGCTGCGTCGGCGTGGTCGTCGACGGTTACAGCCGGGACGTGGCCCGCATCCGCCGCCACGAGTTCGGTGTGTGGGCCCGAGGGACACACCCTGCGGACTCGCTCGGCCGTCTGGACGCCGTCGGCTTCGGCGAGCCGGTCGTCTGCGGCGGCGTGCGGGTCAGCCCCGGCGACTACCTCGTGGCTGACGAGGACGGCGTGGTGGTCATCCCCACCGAGCTCGCCGAGGACGTCATCAGCCGGGCCGAACGGAAGGCGGCCACCGAGGACCAGGTACGGTCCCGGCTCGCGGCGGGAGAGTCGATCGCTGACACGTACGCGCGGTACAAGGTGATGTGATGCACTACCAGAGCTACTGCGACCTCTGCGGCCGGCAGCCGGCAGCGGCCGCGATGCGCTGCCCGGACTGCGCCGGACCGCTGTCGTTCCGGTACGACACCGACCGGGTCGAATGGGACGACCGGTGGCGTGGCGTCCTGCGGTACTGGCGGCTGCTCCCCGTGGCCGCACCCGAGCGGGCCGTCACACTCGGGGAAGGCGCAACGCCGCTGCTGCGGTCCAGGGCCGCGACCGGGCCGGAACTCTACTTCAAGGTGGAGACAGGAAACCCGACCGGCTCCCACAAGGATCGGCAGATCTGTGTGGCCATGAGCCACGCCGTGCGGGTCGGCGCGACCGTGTCAGCGCTCGTGTCCTCAGGCAGCACCGGGCTCTCGAACGCCGCGTACGCCGCACGAGCGGGTCTGCGCAGCGTGGTCTGCATGACACAAGGGGTCCCCGAGGAGCGGGTGTATCCGGTGTTCGCGCTCGGCTCGCAGATCGTCGAGGTGACGGGCCCGGTCGACGAGCTGATCGAGCTGCTGGCCCGGCTGACCGCGAAGCTCGGCGTCTACCACAGCACGACCGCCCGCTCCTGCAACCCCTACCAGGCCGAGGGCGCGAAGACGATCGCGTACGAGATCGTCGAGGACCTCGGCCGGGTGCCCCAGTGGGTGGTCGTCCCGGCGGGTGGCGGCGGAACGCTCGCGGCGGTCGCGCGCGGGTTCGCCGAGCTGCGCGAGGCCGGGCTCACCGACCGGGTACCGCGGATGGTCGGCGCGGTGTCGGCCCGCTTCGACGCCCTGGCCCGGGCCCACGCGACGGGCCTGCGCACGCAGCGGGAGCTCGAGCGGTTGCCGGACCCGGGGGGCCCGGCCACGAGCGTGCAGGCCAAGCTCGCCCACATCCACCCGCCCGACGGGGCGGACGCGCTCGCGGCCGTGGCGGCGACCGACGGCCTGTTCATCGCCGTGTCCGACAGCGAGGCCCTCGCGGCCCAGGCTCACCTCGGCGCCGCGGAGGGCATCTACGTCGAGCCCTCCTCGGGCACCGGCGTGGCGGCGTCGCAGCGGCTGCTCGCCGAGGGGGACGTCACCGCGGCGGACACCGTCGTGGTGGTGCTGTGCGGGTCCGGGTTCCGCGAGACCGGCCTGACCATGGCCCACCGCCCGATGACCCGCACCGTGGTGGACGCCGACGGGTTGCGGGACGTCCTGGCGGCGGGGTGAGGCGGATGCCGTCCGTGATCGTCACCGGGGCCGGTCGCGGCATCGGCCGCGCCGTGGCGCAGCGTTTCGCACGTGACGGCTGGCACGTCACCGCGGTCGACGTCGACGAGGCCGGCCTGGCCACCACGGTCGCGCTGGCCGGTGACGCCGTCCACCCGGTGGCCGCGGACATCAGCCAGACCGGCGCGCCCGACGTCATCGTCGAGTCGGCGCAACGGCACGGGGGTGGGGTGGACGTCCTGGTCAACAACGCGGCCGTGTCACTCGGCGGCTCGTTGCTGACCACCACCGCCGAGACCTGGCAGCGGACCATCGACGTCAACCTCACCGGAACGTTCCGGTGCGCGCAGGCGGCGGCCCGGTGGATGGTCGCGCACAACCGGCCCGGCCGCATCGTCAACCTCGCCTCCACCAACAGCTACGCCGCCGAACGCGACGCCTGCTCGTACGTGGCCAGCAAGGGCGGCGTGGTGGCCCTGACCCGGGCGATGGCCGTCGACCTCGCCCCGTACGGCGTGCTCGTCAACGCAGTGGCACCGGGCCCGGTCCGTACCGACCACACCGCACCGGTCTTCGACCGCGAGCCGTTGCGACAGGGGATCTCCAAGGGCGTCCCGCTGGGTCGCCCGGCAACCCCCGAGGAGATCGCCGGCGCGGTCGCCTTCCTCGCCGGCGGCGACGCCACCTTCCTCACGGGAGCGGTGCTGGTGGTCGACGGCGGCTACCTCGCGTACGCGCGGTTCGACTGAGGGGGACAGATGCGGTTGACGGCCGAGGTCTACCTGGTCGGGGGCAGCCCGTCCTACGGGTTCGGCCTGTCCGGCGAGATGGACAGCCACGTCTACCTGATCGACGGGGGAGACGAGCTCGCGCTGGTCGACTGCGGCATGGCCAGGAACGACTCGATCGACCGCATCCGCGACAACATCCGCGCCGACGGGTTGGATCCGGCCCGGCTGCGGCGGGTCTTCCTCACGCACCACCACGTCGACCATGCCGGCGGGCTGGCCGCATGGCAGGAGCGCTACGGGGTGAGCGGCGCGGCGGGTGCCGAGTGCGCGCCCGCCGTCGAGACCGGCGACCCCCACGCGACCGGCTTCGCCCTCGCCCAGGCAGCCGGAATCTATCCGCCCGACTACGAGCTGCGGCCGGCCACCGTCCACGACCGGCTGGTCGGCGGCGAGGTCCGGCGGGTGGGAGAGCTGACCGTGGAGGTGATCGCGACGCCGGGGCACTGCGCGGGGCACCGGGCGTACCGGGTGCGCGGGCGGACCGCCACCCACCTGTTCACAGGGGACTGCGTCTTCACCGGTGGCCGGATCTCGCTGCTCAACACGCCGGACAGTGACCTGGCCGCCTACCGGGCCAGCGTGCTCGCCCTGGCCGAGCTGGAGTTCGACGCGCTGCTGCCGGGCCACGGAGCCGTGTGCCTCCGCGGCGGCCACCGCCACGTGGCGGCCGCCGCCGACGCGTTCCGCACCCTCTCGCTGCCGGAGAACTACCGGTGACCGCGGTTGACCCCGTCGACCTGTTGGCGGAGCTGGTCGCCATCGACTCCTCCAACCCCGGACCGGGCGAGGCGGCCATCGCCCGTTACATCGATGACCTCGCACGCCGGTGGGGCTTCGAGTCGCGCGTGGTGGAGACGGCCCCCGGCCGGGCCAACGTGCTGGTCCGGGTGGACGCCGGCGGGAGCCGGTCGCTGGGGCTCAGCGGCCACCTGGACACCAAGCCCGCCGGTGAGCTCGCCCGGTGGCGGACGCCCCCGTGGGAGCTGTCCATCGACGGCGACCTCGCCTACGGGCTGGGTACCTCCGACATGAAGGGTGCGCTGGCGGCCATGCTGGTGGCCGCGCGCACCTGGTCCGCCACCGCCCGGCGGGGCCGGCTGGACCTCATCTTCACCGCCGACGAGGAAGCCGGCTCCCAGCTGGGCGCGTGGGAACTGGCCCGCCGCGGCCTGGTGGACGTGGAGGCGGTGCTGGTGGGTGAGCCGTCGGGGATCACGACGGAATGGGAACAGCTGTCCGTGGTGTCGCGGGGCATCTGCTGCTTCGAGGTGACGGTCCACGGCCGGCAGGGACACAGCGGCCTGTCCGAACGCCTGCCGACCAGCGCCACCGTCGCCGCCGCCCGGGCCGTGCTGGCGATCGACGCGCTGCGGCCGCGCCACCCGCCCGCAGGTGAGATCCCCAGGACGCCGACCGTGAACGCTGGCGTGCGCATCGGCGGCGGAGTCTTCTTCGGGGTGCACCCCGGACACGCGACCGTCGACTGCGAGGTGCGGCTGGTACCCGGCATGCGCCGCGACGAGCTGGTCGCCGACGTACGGGCGGCACTGGCGGCCGCGATGCCCGCGGACGTGCGCTGGGACGTGCGACTGCGGCCGGACCAGCTCGGCTGGCTGCCGGCCTCCGAGATCGCAGCGGACCACCCGCTCGTACGGGCCGCCGGGGACGCGGCGGCTCAGGTGCTCGGCCGCAAGCTGCCGCTGGGCGTCTACCCCGGCGGCACGGACGCCTCGGCGTTCAGCCAGGGGGCCGGCGTGCCGTCGATCGCCAGCCTCGGGCCCGGCTGGCTGTCGGTCGCTCACGCGCCCAACGAGCACGTCGGCCGGTCGCAGGTGCGCGACGCCGCGGAGATCTACCGGCGGATCGCGACCGCCTTTCTGGAGGGGCGATGAAGACGCTGGCGGAACTGACGGAGCGCATGTCCCGGCCCACCAGCGGGCTGGTGGAGGACCTGAAGGAGCTCGACGGTGACCTGATCGTCCTCGGCGCCGGCGGCAAGCTCGGACCCAGCCTGGTGCAGCTGGCCCTGCGCGGCATGGCACAGGCCGGCCGCGGCGACCGCGTGATCGCCGTGTCCCGGTTCTCGCAGCCCGGTGTCGCGCACGCGCTGCGCGAGGCCGGCGCCCACGTCATCGAGGGAGACGTGGCCAGCGAGGACACGCTGCGTTCCCTGCCGGACGCCGCCAACGTGATCTACCTCGTGGGAGCGAAGTTCGGTACCTCCGGACGCGAGCACCACACCTGGGCCACCAACACGTACCTGCCCGGCCGGGTCGCGGAACGCTTCGCCGGGGCCCGGATCGTCGCGCTCTCGACCGGGAACGTGTACCCGTTGGTGCCCGTCACCTCGGGCGGATGCGACGAGACCGTGCCACCGGCCCCGGTGGGCGAGTACGCGATGTCATGTCTGGGCCGGGAGCGGATCCTCGCGCACTTCTGCGAGCGGCACGGCACCCCCATCGCCCTCGCGCGACTGAACTACGCGGTGGAGATGCGCTACGGGGTCCTGGTCGACATCGGGCGGGCGGTACAGTCCGGCCAGCCGGTCGACGTGACCATGGGCCACGTCAACGTGGTCTGGCAGGGCTACGCCAACACGGTGATCCTGCGCCTGCTGCGCCACGCGGCGACCCCTCCCTTCGTCCTGAACATCGCCGGTCCCGAAACCGTCTCGGTACGGCACGTGGCCGAAACCTTCGGGCGGCTGTTCGGCCGCGAGGCGCGCGTGGTGGGTGAGGAGGCATCGACCGCCCTGCTGTCCAACGCCCAGCGGTGCCACGCCCTGTTCGGCTACCCGGACCTCCCGCTCGGAACGCTGGTCGACGACACCGCCCGGTGGCTGGCGGCCGGCCTGCCACTGCTGGACAAGCCCACCCACTTCCAGCGACGCGACGGCGTGTTCTAGCGAGGTGCCAGGTGACACGGACTCCAATGGACACCTTCCGCACTGGCTGCGTGATCCCGGCCCACCCGCTGGCCCTGGACGCGAACCGGCGGTTGGACGAGCGCCGGCAGCGGGCGCTGGCCCGCTACTACCTGGAGGCGGGCGCCGGCGGGCTCGCCGTGGGGGTGCACACGACCCAGTTCGCCATCCACGACCCGAAGGTCGGGCTGCTCGCACCGGTGCTGGAGCTGGCGGCCGGCGTCGCCGCGGAGTACGCCCGGCACACCGTGCTGGTGGCCGGCGTCTGCGGTCCGACCGCGCAGGCGGTCGCCGAGGCCGAGCTGGCCGCGTCACTCGGCTACCACCTGGTCCTGCTGTCCCCGGTCGGGGACGCCAGCGAGGCGGACCTGCTCCAACGGGCGCGGGCGGTCGGCGAGGTGCTTCCCGTGATGGGGTTCTACCTGCAGCCAGCGGTGGGCGGGCGGATCCTGTCGCGGCGGTTCTGGACCGAGCTGGCGGACATCGAGACCGTGGTCGGCATCAAGGTGGCGCCGTTCAACCGCTACCGCACCCTGGACGTGCTGCACGGGGTCGCGCGATCCGACCGGGCGGGTGAGATCGCGCTCTACACGGGCAATGACGACCACATCATCACCGACCTGGTGACCCGCCATGACATCCCGGTGGGCGGGCGTCGCGTGGTGCTGGAGTTCGTCGGCGGCCTGCTCGGCCAATGGGCGGTGTGGGCGCGGACCGCGGTACGGCTGCACGCGGAGGCGGCCGCCGCCCGCTCCGGCGACGACGCGGCGCTGCGGCGGCTGTTGTCGATCGACGGCCGGCTCACCGACGCCAACGCGGCGATCTTCGATGTCGCAAACGACTTCCGAGGTTGCATCCCGGGCATCCACGAGGTCCTGCGCCGGCAGGGACTGCTCGCCGGCGTGTGGTGCCTGGACCCCGACGAGGTCCTGTCGCCCGGGCAGGCCGCCGCCATCGACCGGGTCCTCGCCCGCTACCCGGACCTCCGCGACGACGACTTCGTCGCCGCGCACCTCGACCGCTGGCTGGCCTGAGGGCGGCGGGGCTCCTGACCGTCGGTGCGGCGTAGATCAGGGGAAGATCCGGTGGTCTCAGCGTGGTCATCCGCACCATCGTCGCCCGGGGCACCACCATGTCGATCGGCACCGGTGACGGGGTGGTGGTCCTGTCGACGCGGGACGCCTGCGACGAGGCGGTGCTCAAGGGTCTGGCAAGACGAGCCAGCCAGGTCGGGGCGAGGCCTCCCTTCACCACGTAGGCGACGGGTCCCTGGCCGTGTGGGGAGGCAAACGCGTGTCAGTGCCGCCGCGATGGACGACTCAGACCCTGGTCCGGGGGAGATGGGGTCACCTGGAGCGCGCTCGCGCCGACCTCAAGGACGTCTACACCAAGGCCGCCGATGCCCTACGCGCACTGGCGGAGAACCCACCATCAACCGACCGACGCACCGGGAAGTCCCGGCGCGAAACCACGAACGCGGCCCGACCCGCCAGGTCACAACCGCACCGGGGTGCTGCGCAGGCAGGCCTGCGCCCATGGGGACAGGGTTCTTCCGCACGATCCACTACGAGATCAGCGGCGCCGTTGCATCGACTAGGCGTGGTACTGGATCCCTGAGTGGCAGGCCCGCGAGCGCGAAGCCGACGAAGTGATCGCCGAAGGCCGGCTCTTCGGTCCCATGACGCGGGACGATTTCCAAGCCTGGCTCGAACAGCTCCACATGGAGCGGAGAAGAGAAGCGCCGTCGCCTGACACCAGGTCACCTGATCGGCTGTCGAAGGAGCAGCGCGAGCGGTTCATGGCGGTCGCGCGGTAGCCGATCGAGGACATGGACGCCAACCGGCCACCCGCGGCCCGGCCCGCGTCAAGAGGGTGCCGGGCACGCATGGTGTGGAGGCCGATGACCGGGCGCCCAACGGCGGCGCCACTTCCAGTTCGGCTCCAAGGAGAAGTCTGGCGAGCGTTACGTGATCCGGCGGCGCGTCGGCACCCACGACATCTTCGACCGGCCGTAGCCGATCAGCGACCCTGGAAGGCCGACAACCCCACAATCAGATGCTCACTAGACGCTGTGCGAGGCGCCCCCAAACAGAAATCCCCTCAAACCCGCAGGTCAGAGGGGGTAAGCGCGCCCGAAGGGATTCGAACCCCTAACCTTCTGATCCGTAGTCAGATGCTCTATCCGTTGAGCTACGGGCGCAGCGGGGACAAGTGTACATGCCCGGCCGCGGAGGACCGCTGACCGGTGCTCGTGGCAATGATACCTACCTGGGTAGGTTCGCCCCGGCGCTCCACTGCCTTAGGGCCGGGGACGATGGCAGTCGGCATGGCAAGATCAGCTGACGGCTGGCCACCCCGGGACGCCGCTGCCCGCCGAGCTCGGCATCAGGGCCGGTCCCCTGGTGGCGCCCGTCGAACGCCCCGGACGGTGCCGCGGACCTGCCGGACCCCTCCCGGAGGGTCACGGTCCGTCCCGATCTCGGCACCCGACCCCTCATCGTGCTGTTCACCACGTCCCGGGCGGGCCCGGAGCGACGGCTGGAGCGGAGGCGTGCCCGCATGGCCACCGACGGTGGCCTGCGGGTGGCGTGGCCGCGATCGACGAGACCCGGTCCGACCTGCGCCCAGTCGGGCGCCTGGTCATCCGCTGGGAACTGCGCCGGTGGGCGCGGCCGGCCCCGACCGCCCGCCGCCCTGCCGGGCCGGCTACGACACCCGTGTGCGATCGCCGCGGGGCGCCGGCCCCGCCGCCGACCGGCGGGCGAGATCCGCGACACCACGTCGGTCATCCGCCGTCCCAACGGTACGGTCCGGCGGGGTCGGCGCGACCATCGGCGGATGCCGCGCCGGCACACCGCTGGCTAGCATCCCGCCATGTCGCAGCGGAACCGCGTGGCGGGTCTGGTCGGTCTGGCGGGCGGCGTCGCGGTGGCCTGGGGGCTTCGCGGCCTCTTGCTGACCGGCGACTGCGGCGGCGAGGGCACCCCTCCCTGCCCGCCCGAGGCGGCGCCGTACTTCGTCGCCGTGGGTGTCGGCATACCCGTGGTGATCCTGGCGGGCATCGTCGGCCGTACCCTCGCGATCTTCGGAGTGTTCCCCGCGGTCGCGGCGGGGGCGTTCTGGGCGGCCTCCGACCTCGCCGGCGGCTCCCGCGCCACCGCGCTGTTCCTCGGCGGGACCTTCGCGGCGGTCACGGCCGCCCCGTTCGCGCTGATCCCGTTCCAGGCGCGGCGCCGCCAGCGGGTGCTCCGGATCATGAACGAGGGGCGGACCGCGATCGGCACCGTCACCGCGGTGGCCGACACGGGTGTGACGGTCAACCTCAACCCCCGGGTACGGATCACGCTGCGCATCGAGCCCGAGGACGGTTCGGCCCCGTTCGAGGGGGTCAAGACGTTTGTGGCCTCCCGGGTCGACCTGCCCCGACCTGGCCGGCGTTATCCGGTCTGGTACGACCCCGCGGACCGGAGCCAGTTCGTGATCCTCACCAAGCTGGAGGGCACGGCCCCGCCACACGTGCGCCGGCTGTACGAGAAGGCGGTCGCGGAGTCGGCGGAGGTCCGCGAGTCCGGGAGCGGGTCCGTCCCGGCGCAGGTCGACCCCCTGGACCGGCTGGCGAAGCTCAACGAGCTGCGCCTGACCGGGGCGCTGACCGAGGAGGAGTTCCAGGCGCAGAAGGCCAAGATCCTCGGCTCCGACGGGGCCTGACACCGCACCGGCAACCGGGCGTGAGGCACCGCCGGCGGCACGCCGCCGGGCGGGCAGGAGCGGAGGCTCGGGGATTTGAACCCCGGATGGGTGTTAACCCAAACCGCATTAGCAGTGCGGCGCCATAGACCAGACTAGGCGAAGCCTCCATGGTGGCCGCGCGGGACCACTGCGGATCGAGGATACCGTCTGGCGCGGTGCCCGGGCAAAGGACCTCGCCAGCGGCGGGGCTCTGCGTGGACCGGCCGGTAAGGCGATAAGCTGCGGCAACATGGCCGAGGATGATCTGACGCAGCCGGGTGCGGACAGCCCCGCTCCCCGTACGCGCACGCCCGTGGGCGCGGACGAGGCCGCGGAGGCGACCGGGGCCGGGGCCACCACCGGGGCCGGAGCCACCAAGGCCACCAAGGCGACCAAAGCGACCAGGGCGGCCAAGGCCACCAAGGCGACCAAGGCGGCCAAGGCTGCCAAGGCCACCAAGGCGACCAAGGCGGCCAAGGCGGCCAAGGCTGCCAAGGCGGCTAAGGCGACCAAGAGCGCCAGGACCGCCAAGGCTACGAAGGCGGCGAAAGCTACCAGGGCGGCCAAGACCGCCGGGACAGCAGCCAAGACCGCCGGGACAGCGGAGGCCACCCAGGCACCCGAGGCCGTCAAGACGGCCCTGGTCGCGGAGCCGGCCAAGGCGACCGGGCCGGGACCCGTCAAGGCGGCCACGGCAGCCGCGCCCACGGGGAGCACCGACGTCACGGAGGTCCCCGGGACCGCTCGGGCCCTCACGTCCAAGCCCGCTGCCGCCGCGCCGGACACGACGACGGCACCCGAGCCGGCAGCCACACCCGGGCCGGCGGCGACGACCTCCGGGCCAACGGCCGGGGAGGGCGCCGGACCCGCGCCAGCCGCTCCCGCACCGGCACCCACGCCGACCGTCTGGGCCCAGGCGGTGTGGGAGGCGGTGCGCCATCCGCGCCAGCCGCCGCACCGGCTGGCCGAGCTCGCGGTCGAGCACCTGGGGCCGGCCGCGGCGCAGTGGGCCGACCGGCTACGCCACACCTACCCCGACGCACCCGTGGACCGGATGGCGCGCCTGGCCGCGTACGAGGCCCGCCGGTACGGCTGGATGCCGGTGGCCGCGAGCGTCGGCGGCAGGCTCGCCCCGCTGGTGCACCTGGTCGGCACCGCCTGGGTGCGCGCGTTGCTCGTGCTGCGGGTCGCCGCCGCCTACGGCCACGACCCGGCGGACCGCGCGCGGGTGGACGACCTCATCGAGCTGCTGGGACTGTCCGACGGTGCGGTGCGTTGGTCCGGTGGCATCGGGGCGGCGGTGCTGGGGCTGCGTCGCCGCCGGGGGCGCGACCTGTCGATGCTGCCGCTGCGGGTGGCGCTGGCGGCCGGCGAGCACGTCGACAGCGTGGACCTGCTCGCGTACAAGGCCATCCGCCACTACTCCGGCCGCCCGGCCGGCCGCGTCACGGCAGCCAGCTGACCTGGTCGCGCAGCAGCGCGTACCCGACGAACGCCGCCACGTCCAGGAGGGTGTGGGCGACCACGAGCGGCATCACCCGCCTGACCCGGAGGTAGAACAGCGCGAACAGCACGCCCATGGCGGCGTTGCCGAGGAAGCCGCCGAAGCCCTGATAGAGGTGGTAGGCGCCCCGCAGCAGGGCGTGCCCGGCCACCATGGTCGAGGTGCGCCAGCCGAGCGCCTGGAGCCGGGTCAGCAGGTAGCCGACCCCGACGACCTCCTCCACCAGGGAGTTCTGGAGGGCCGCGAGCACGAGCACCGGCACCGCCCACCACACCTCGGGCAGGTTCGCCGGGGCGATCCGGGCGTTGAACCCGGCCTGGTACGCGACCAGGTACAGCCCCAGCCCGGGGAGGCCGACGACGAGCGCGAGCACCGCGCCGGAGCCGAGGTCGAACCTGGGCCGACGCAGGTCCAGCCCGACCAGCCGGTACCCGTCCCCGGGGATCCGGTTGAGCAGGTAGATCGCCAGCAGGACCGGTACGAGCCCGAGGACGATCCCGGTGAGCTGGAACGCCAGGTCCAGCCACGGCCGGTCGGGGGTGGCGGAGACGTTGAGCCTGGCCGTCTGGTCGACCAGCCGCTCCGGGCGGGTGAGCCGCTCGATGATCCGGAGGGTCGCCACGATCGCGGAGGCACCGACGGACAGCCCGAGGACGATGAGGACCTCGGCGCGCAGCACGCGCCGGGACTGCGCGACGAGCGGGTCGGCCATGCCAGAAGGGTACGCAGTCGCCCGCGCCCGCACGCCGCTGCGCGCGGCCGGCTGCGCGGGCGCCGGATCGGGCCGGTGCCGCGGGCGGGCCACCCCGTCGTCAGGGGTCACGCAGCAGGCAGGTGAGCCGGGCGGTGCAGATCCGCCGGCCCGCCTCGTCGGTGATGACGATCTCGTACGTCGCCGTGGTGCGGCCGAGGTGGATCGGCGTGGCCGTGCCGGTCACCGTGCCGTCGCGTACCGCGCGGTGGTGGGTGGCGTTGATGTCCACTCCGTACGCCACCTTGCCGCCGTTGCGCGCGCCGTGCAGCGCGGCGCCGATCGAGCCCAGCGTCTCGGCCAGCACGCACGACGCGCCGCCGTGGAGGATGCCGTACGGCTGGGTGTTGCCCTTCACCGGCATCGTCGCGACCACCCGCTCCGGCGTGGCCGTGAGGATCTCGATCCCCATCGAGGCCGCCAGCGTGCCGCCGCGGGCGGTGTCGCCGATCGTCTGGTCGTCCACGAGCCGCACGCTACCCCACCGTCCGGCAGGTCAGCGGTGTGGCGGTACCCGTGCCCCGGTCGGGGCGGGCAGCCACCGGCGGAGGTAGCCGGTCAGCCCGGCCAGGTCCGTGCCGCCGGCACGGTAGCCGACGTGGCCGTCCGGGCGGACCAGGTAGTGCGCCGTTGACCCCACGGCGCACAGCGGGTCGCCGTCGGGCAGGCGGTGGACCGTGAGCCAGCCGTCGGGAAGGTCGTACGGCTCGCGCCAGGCGCCCGGCGGGCCGCACAGCAGCAGGTGCCAGCCGGGCGTGGTGAGCCGGTCGTGCAGCGTGGCCGGCCCGTCGGGGGTGCGGACGGGTGCGTCCGGAAGGCGGTCCCCGGCCCTCGGCCCGCGCGCGGGCGGGTGCGGGCCCTCCACCGACAGCGGGCTGCGCCGGTAGCGGATCCCCAGCTGGGCGACGGTGCGGAACGCGTACGCCCGGCCGCGCCGGAACCGCAGCGCGAGCCCGGCGGCCAGCGGCACGATCCGGGTACGGGCGAACGCGACCAGCCGGTTGGTGGAGGTGGCCGCGGTGAAGGCGCGGTCGGTCAGGCGCAGCACCGCCCGCCCGACCGGGAGCCGTTCCGACTCGTAGGTGTCGAGCAGGTCGTCGCCGGCGCGGCCCCGTGCCACCTGCGCGAGCTTCCAGCCGAGGTTGACCGCGTCCTGGATGCCGGTGTTCATGCCCTGTCCACCCGCCGGGCTGTGGATGTGGGCGGCGTCGCCGGCCAGGAACACGCGGCCGCGGCGGTACCGCACCGCCACCTTGTGGTGCAGCCGGAAGTTCGTCATCCAGACCGGGTCGCGCAGCCGGACCCCGGCGCGGTGCGCGTCCGCGAGCGCCTGCAGGTCGGCGAGGGCGACCGGGGCGCCGGCCGGAGTGGGGTCGCCGGGCGGACGCATGGCGATCAGCCGCCACGGCGCCGGGTGGCCCAGTGGGAAGAAGAACAGCACGCCGGTACGGGACAGGAACGCGTGCGCGGCGCCGGGGTCCAGGCCGTCCGCGGCCCCCCGCCCCGGCACGCCGTCGACGGCCAGGTCGGCGAGCACGAACGTCCGCGGGTAGGTCCCCCCGTGGAAGGCGATGCCGGACAGGCGGCGCACGGTGCTGTGGGCGCCGTCGCAGCCGACCAGGTAGCGCGAGGTGGCGACCTCCGTCCGCCCGTCGAGGTGGCGCAGGGTCGCCACCACGGCGTCCCCGGTCTGGTGCAGGTCGACCAGCTCGGTGCGCCGCTCGACCCGCACGCCGGCCGTGGCCAGGTGGGCCAGCAGGATCCGCTCGGTCTCGGCCTGGGAGACCAGCAGCAGGTACGGGTACGCGGTGTCCGCCAGGCCCAGGTCGAACACCTTCACCTCGACCCGGCGCCCGGGGCCGTGCAGCTGCAGCCGGACGGCCGGGTTGCCGGCGGCGACCAGACGGTCGCTGAGGCCCGCGGCGGCCAGCACCTCGAGGGTGCGGGGCTGGACGGCCAGTGCCCGGGACTCGTGGGCCCGGTCGGCGGCGCGGTCGATCAGCCGCGGCCGGACGCCGTGCGCCGCCAGCTGGACGGCCAGGCTGAGGCCGGTCGGTCCCGCGCCGACGATGAGCACCTCGGTGCCGCCGCTGACGGCTCCGGTGCCGCCGACGGCGTCGGGAGCGCCCACGGCGTCGGTGCCGCCGTTGCCGGTGTCGTGGCCCCCGCCCGGGTCACCGGTCATGCCTTCACGGTAGGCCGCCCCACCCCGGCGGGTACGCGGATCCTGCCGGTGCCGGCCGTCACGCGGGCGGTGCGCCGGCTGGACGGCACCGCCGGTCGCCGGCTGCGAACGGTGGTGACCAGGCAGCCGCTCTCGGGCCGGCCGTCGGTGGTGAGGACCTCCGCCACCGGGCGTCGTGGCGTGCGCGGGGCGGGCAGCTGGGCGTACCCGAGCCTCACGATGGCGTGCGGGGGCAGTCCGGTGTCGGCGTCGGTGAGCAACCCCCGCAGCCGCGGGATCTCCAACGGCTGGTTCAAAAGCGTGGTGGCCACTCCGTGGGCGGTCGCGGTGAGCAGCACCCGCTGCAACGCCTGCCCGGCACGCACCCAGTCCTGTGGGGTGTCGCCGGCGTACAGGACGGCGACCAACGGGTCGGCTTCGAACCTGCCCACCGGGCGGCCCGCGGGCAGGCACACCCCGAAGTTGCGCACCGGGACGGTGCCGCGGCGGCTGCGCCTGCCCACCGCCGTGGCGGGTACGCCGTCGCCGCGGCCGTCCCGGTCCCCCGTCCACTGCTTCAGCTCGGCCCGGTACGCCGGGTCGGCGATCCACTGACGTTCCGCGGCGCGCACGACGCCCAGCAGCCCGTGGCGCGCCACCGGGCCGGGGAACCGCAGCACCGCCCCCTCCGCCTCGGCGGCGGCCACCAGGTCGTCGCGGACCTCCGGGGGCACCGGGACGTCCCGGAACGGTCCACGGTTGCTGCGTCGGCGGGTGATCGCCCAGGCGAGCGCCCGGGCGGTGGGGGACGGCTCCACGGGTCGGATGAGCCGGATCCGGCCCACCGGGGCGTCCGGAGCCGTGTGGGGCAGCAGCCACTGGTTCGCCTGCCAGCCGTAGGCGAGGATCGCCACCCGCAGGTTGAATATGGCGGCGCCGACGCTGAGCATGAGTTCCCGGCCGGTCGGGTCGACCACCCGTAACCGGCGCTCCGGGTCGGGCAGGATGTCGATGCTGTCGCGGCGGGCGTGGAACCGCCACGGTTGACTGTTGTGGACAGACGGCGCGGCCACCGCGGCGGTCACGACCGACGTGAGGATCGGGGTCGGGCACCCGTCACGGTCCAGCCAGTTCGCCGGAGGTCGAAGCACCACTGTCGTCGCCCCCTACGAGTCCGGATGCGTTGCCGCCATCGTCCCGTCACCGCGGTGGCCTGGGCAGGGTCGTTCGTCCTCAGGCCCGGGACGAGGGTCCCGCGGACGCCCGGGCACGTGGGCCCACGTGAGGCGACAGCGGCCGGCCCGCCCGGCGCCACCTGGCCGCCGGACGGTACACCGTGCTCGCATACATATCTATTGACGCGGATCTTCCAGGCGACTACGTTGTTCCCACCCGACAGATCGGAGGCATCGGCGATGAGCGCTTCCACACTGCGACGCCGGGCCGCGGTCCTGCTCGTGACGGGCGGTCTTGCCGTAACCGCAGCCTGCAGCCCCATCGACTCCTCGGGCGGCGACGACAACGGCGCCGGCCAGGGCCAGATCCGCCCCGGCGGCGAGCTTCGGGTGGCGCTGGCCGAGGAGCCCGACATCCTCGACCCCACCCTCGCCCGGACCCTCGTCGGCCGGGTGGTCTTCAACGCGATCTGCGAGAAGCTGTACGACGTGGACGCCGACCTCAACCTGGTGCCGCAGCTGGCCGCCGACATGCCGGACTTCGCCGCGGACGGTTTGAGCATGACCATCCCCATCCGACAGGACGTGGTCTTCGCCGACGGCACCCCGCTCAACGCCGAGGCGGTGAAGATCTCCCTGGACCGGCACCGCGAGCTGGAGGGCTCCGCCCGCTCGGCCGAGCTGGCCAGCGTGGACAGTGTGGAGCTCGTCGACGAGTTCACCGTCCAGATCAACCTGAACGCGCCGTTCTCCCCCCTGACCTCGGTGCTCGCCGACCGGGCCGGCATGATCATGTCGCCCGCCGCGCTGGCGGAGAAGGGTGAGGACTTCGGCACCGACCCGGTCTGCGTCGGGCCGTTCCGGTTCGAGAACCGGGTGGCGCAGGACCGGATCGAGGTGGTCAAGGACCCGAACTACTACGACGCCGACACCGTCTACCTGGACAAGGTGACGTACCTGATCATCGCCGACTCGACCACGCGGTTCAACAACCTGCTCTCCGGCGAGGTCGAGGTGCAGGATCGGGTCGCACCGACCGACGTGGCGGCCCTGGAGGCCCGCGACGACCTGCGGCTCATCTCCTCGGACTCGCTGGGCTACCAGGGGATCACCATCAACATCGGCAACGCCAACGGTGTCACCCAGCCGCCGGGCGAGCTGCCCGAGGACCTGGCCAGCCCGCTGTCGCGCAACCCGGTGGTGCGCCGGGCGCTGGAGATGAGCCTGGACCGGGAGGCGATCAACCAGGCGGTCTTCCTCGGACAGTTCTCTCCGGCGTGCGGTCCGATCAGCCCGGCCAGCCCGTTCTCCAGTGACGTGGCGCAGACCTGCCGGGAGCACAACCCCACCGCCGCACTCGACCTGCTGGACCGGGCCGGAGTGGAGACCCCGGTACGGGTCGAGATGATGATCGGCACCGATGCCCAGGCCCGCCGGCTGGGTGAGGCCATCCAGGCCCAGGCGGCCGAGGGCGGGTTCGAGATCGTGCTCAACCCGACCGAGTTCTCCGCCGCGCTGGACCTGGCCGACCAGGGTCAGTTCCAGACCTTCCAGATCGGCTGGTCGGGGCGGGTCGACCCGGACGGCAACATCGCCAGCTTCCTCACCACCCAGGCGCCGCTCAACACCTCCGGTTACAGCAACCCGGAGGCCGACCGGCTCATCGCGGAGGCCCGCGCCGCCACCGACGTCGCGCAGCGACGCGAGCTCTACGCGCAGCTGCACGAGCTGCTCCAGGACGACCTGCCGATCATTTACCTCTACCGGCAGCGGAACCTGACCGGCGTCTCCGACCGGGTCGCCGGGGTGGAGGTGTACGGCGACGGGCTGCTGCGGTTCGCCCACGCCGGCTTCGTCGAGGAGTAGGAGCCGGCGGCGGTGGGCCGGTACCTGCTCCGCCGGCTGGTCGAGTCGGCGGTGACGCTGGTGCTCGCCACGATGGTGGTGTTCGCCGGGGTGCGGGCGCTGCCCGGCGACCCCGCGCGCACGCTCGCCGGTGAGGAGGCCGACCCGGCGGCGATCGCCGCGATCCGGGAGAAGTACGGGCTGGACCAGCCGCTGCCGGTGCAGTACTACCGGTACGTGGAGAACCTGCTCCACGGGGACATGGGGCGGTCGCTGCGCACCGGGCTGCCGGTGACCGAGACGATCGCCGCCGCGCTGCCGGTCACCCTCCAGCTGGCGGTGTTCTCCCTGGTGGTGGCCGTGCTCATCGGGGTGGGCGCCGGGGTGGTGGCCGCGGTCCGGCGCCGCGGCCCGGCCGAGTGGGGCGCCAACGCGGTCGCGCTGCTCGGGCTGTCGGTGCCGAACTTCTGGCTCGGCCTGATGATGATCCTGGTGTTCGCGATCGCGTTCCCGGTGCTGCCGGCCTCCGGGTTCGTGTCGGTATTCGAGGATCCGGTGGAGAGCTTCCGCCACCTGCTGATGCCGGCGCTGGTGCTGGGCACCGGGCTGGCCGCGGTGGTGATGCGGCAGACCCGCTCGGCGATGCTGGAGGCGCTGTCGGCCGACTACGTCCGCACCGCCCGCGCGAAGGGACTGTCCCAGGCTCAGGTCGTGCTCGGCCACGCGCTGCGCAACAGTCTCATCGTCGTCACCACCATCGTCGGCCTGCAGCTGGGCGCGCTCATCTCCGGCGCGGTGGTGACCGAGCAGATCTTCGTGCTGCCCGGGTTCGGCAAGCTCACCATCGACGCGGTCTTCACCCGCGACTACCCGATGATCCAGGGGGTCGTGCTCGTCACCGCCGCCGGGTACATCGTCATCAATCTGCTGGTGGACCTGCTGTACTCCGTGATCGACCCGCGGATCCGGGTGGGGGGTGGCGACCTGTGACCGTCCCCGCGCAGACGCTGCCGCCGCCGGAGGCACCGCCACCGGCGGCGCCTCCGGCGGCGGCACCGGCGCAGCGCCGCCGGGCGCTGCGCCGGATCCTGCGCAACCCGCTGTCCGCCGGCGGCCTGGTGGTCGTGGCGGTGATGCTGCTGGCCGCCGCGCTGGCGGACGTGGTCGCCCCGTTCCCGTACGAGCTGACCAACTTCGACACGACCCTGCAACCGCCCTCGCCGGAGCACCTGTTCGGCACCGACGAGCTCGGCCGCGACCAGTTCTCGCGGGTGCTGCACGGCCTGCGGGTCTCGGTGGCGGTCGGGGTGCTGTCGGTCGTGCTGTCGTTGCTGGTCGGGGTGCCGCTGGGGCTGCTGGCCGGGTTCTACCGGGTGCTCGACCCGGTGATCTCCCGGCTGACCGACACCATGCTCGCGTTCCCGTTCCTGGTGCTCGCGGTCGGGCTGGCGGCGATCCTCGGGCCGAGCCAGACCACCGCCACGATCGCGCTCGGCGTCGGCGGCGTGCCGTTGATCATCCGGGTGGCGCGGTCGGAGACGCTGCGCCTGCGGGAGCTCGACTTCGTCGCGGCGGCCGTGGCCGACGGCGCCAGCGACGTCGCCGTGCTGGGCCGGCACATCCTGCCCAACGCGGTCAACGCCCTCATCGTGCAGGCCACGGTCTCCGTACCGGCGGCGGTCATCGGGGAGTCGGTCCTGTCGTTCCTCGGCCTGGGGGTGCGGCCGCCGACCCCGTCGCTCGGGGTGATGATCTCCAGCGCGCAGCCGCTGTTCCGGGACGGGCCGTGGCTGGCGGTCTTCCCCGGCGTCGCCATCGTGCTGTTCACCCTGGCGCTGAACCTGTTCGGCGACGGGCTGCGCGACGCGCTCGATCCGCGGGAGGTGCGCCGGTGACCGGGGTGCCGCGACCGCGGGTCGGGACCGGGGCGGGTGAGCCCGTGGTCGCAGTGGACGGACCCGTGGTCGCCGCCGCGGGTGGACCGTTGCTGGCGGTACGGGACCTCAGCGTCCGGTTCGCCACCGAGGAGGGCGCGGTGCTCGCCGTCGACCGCGTGTCGTTCGACGTCGCCGAGCGGGACCTGGTGGCGCTGGTCGGTGAGTCCGGATGCGGCAAGAGCGTGACCGCGATGGCGCTGACCGGGCTGCTGCCCGGCAACGCGACGGTCACCGGAGAGATCCGGTTCGCCGGCAAGGACCTGCGGAGGCTGTCCGAAGGAGGGCTGCGGGAGATCCGCGGGCGGGAGATCGCGTACGTGTTCCAGGAGCCCATGACGTCCCTCAACCCGGTGCTCACCGTCGGCCGGCAGATCGGCGAGGTGCTGCGGCGGCACCGGGACATGCACGGGGCGGCGGTGCGGCGGCGCTGCGTGGAGCTGCTGGACCTGGTGGGGATCCCGCTGGCGGCGCGCCGGCTGCGCGAGTACCCGCACCAGCTGTCCGGCGGGATGCGGCAACGGGTGATGATCGCGATGGCGCTGGCGTGCGAGCCGAAGCTGCTGGTCGCCGACGAGCCCACCACCGCGCTGGACGTGACCGTGCAGGCGGGCATCCTCGACGTGCTGCGCACGTTGCGCGCCGAGACCGGCACCGCGGTGCTGCTCATCACCCACGACCTGGGAGTGGTCGCGGATGTCGCCGAGCGGGTGGTGGTGATGTACGCGGGCCGGGTGATCGAGTCGGCCGATGTGGACGAGCTGTTCGCGAAGCCCGCGCACCCGTACACCCGGGGGCTGCTCGACGCCGTGCCCAACCCGGCGCGGCACGCCGAGGGCGGTCTGCGGGAGATCCCCGGCCGGGTGCCGGTGCTGTCGCACTCGCCGGAGGCGTGCACGTTCGCCGACCGGTGCCCGCGGGCGGACGACACCTGCCGGACCCGCCGGCCGGAGCTGGCACCGGGTCCGACCGGGCATCCGGTGCGGTGCTGGCACCCGCTGCCCGACCCGGCGGCCACGCCGCCCCGGCCCCGGGGAGGTGCGCGGTGACCGAGCAGGCGCTCGAGGTCTCCGGTCTGGTCAAGCACTTCGGTCCGGTGCGGGCGGTCGACGGGGTGGACCTGAGCGTGGCCGCCGGCGAGGTGGTCGGGCTGGTCGGGGAGTCCGGCAGCGGCAAGAGCACCCTGGGCCGGTGCGTGACCCGGCTGCTGCCGGTGACCGCCGGGTCGGTGGTCATCGGCGGGCGGGACATCGCCGGGATGTCGCGGCGTCAGATCCGGCCGCTGCGCCGGCAGTTCAACATCGTGTTCCAGGACCCGTCGTCGTCGCTGAACCCGCGACTGACCGTCGGCGACATCGTGGCCGAACCGCTGCGCCACCACCGGCTCGGCACGAGGTCGCACCGCCGCGCGCGGGTGGTGGAGATGCTGGAGCTGGTGGGGCTCGGCGGCGAGGTGACCCACCGCTACCCGCACGAGCTGTCGGGTGGACAGCGGCAGCGGGTCAGCCTCGCCCGCGCCCTGGCCGCCGGGCCGTCGCTGCTGGTGGCCGACGAGCCGACGTCGGCGCTGGACGTGTCGGTGCAGGCGTCGGTGCTCAACCTCATCGCCCGGCTGCAGCGGGAGATGGGCTTCGCCTGCCTGTTCATCACCCACGACCTCGCGTCCGTGGAGTACCTGGCGCAGCGGGTGGCGGTGATGTACCTCGGGGTGCTGGTGGAGGTCGCCGACCGGGCGGAGCTGTTCGGCTCGCCCCGCCACCCGTACACCCAGGCCCTGCTGTCGGCCGCGCCGATCCCGGACCCCCCGCTGCAGCGGCGCCGACAGCGGATCCTGCTCAGCGGTGAGATGCCGAGCCCGGTGGCGCCGCCACCCGGCTGCCGCTTCCACACCCGCTGCCCGGTGGCGGTCGACCGGTGCCGGGTGGAGGTGCCGGTGCTGCGTCCGGTGGGGCCGTCCGGGGCGCTGGTCGCCTGCCACCTGGTGGGCGACGACGGCACCGCGCCGGCGCTGGTCGGCACGGCCGACCAGACCGCGGCCGGGGGTACCGGGGACAGCCCGGGGCGTGCCGGCGGCCTCCACCGGTGACCCGTGCCGGTGGCCCTGTGCCCGGTGGCCTCAGCGGTGGTCTCCGCCGGTGGCGACCCCCGCGACCTCGGCCGGTGGCCCCGCCCGCGACCTCAGCCGGTGAAGATGTCCTCCGGCAGGAACGCGGTGACCAGGAAGTGCGGCACGTCGACGACCTGGCTCACCCTGAGGTCCACCGCCACGCTGCAGATCGCGTACGCCTGCTGCCGGCTCCACCCCCGGGTCTGGAGGTGGTCGATCATCTGCAGCAGGGCGTTGCGGGTCGCGAGCGTCACGTCCTCGGCGCGGATGGTGCCGTCCCGGGCCACCGAGCGCCCGGTGGTGGCGTGGAAGCGGCGCGGGGCGGCGTACTGCGGCGCCACCCAGTAGTCGGTGCGCGAGAACTGCGGCTCGGTCAGCGTCCACTCCTTGTGGACGGTGAACCGGACCCGGACCGTCGCCCGCGTCTCGATCGCGGTGCCGCACACCTCGCCGTCACCCTGGGCGAAATGGGCGTCCCCGGCCGAGAACAGCGCACCCGGGGTGTCGACCCGCAGGAACAACCGGGTGCCGGCACCCAGTTGCTTGATGTCGACGTTGCCGCCCTGCTGCCGGGGCGGGATCGTGCGCAGCGCGGTGGCGGCTATCGCCGGGTCGGACGGGACCGCGTTGGTCTCCAGTGGCATCATGACCGCGCCACCGGCGTCCAGCGCCGCCCGTTCCTGCCGCGTGATCCGGCGTAGCGACTCCACGCCGGGGGACAGGCCGATCGTGCCGAGGAACGGCGCCGCCGGGATCCGTACACCGGGCAGCTGCGCCGACGTGGCCCAGCCGTCGGCGAGGTCCCAGTGGACGACGTACGGGTCGGGGAACTCGTCGCGTAGGAAGCCGAACCCGGGGATCTGGACGGTGAAGCCGTACGTGTCGGGCACCACCTCGAGGATCTCGACCTCCAGCACGTCGCTCGGCTCGGCGCCGGCGACGTGGATCGGCCCGGTGAGCGGGTGGACCACCGACAGGTCCATGGTGGCGACCTCGTCGACCGTGGTCAGGGGCGTGCACTGGCCGTCGAGGGCGTCCCGGGTCTGGAAGATCACCTCGTCGCCCGACTGGCAGCGGACGACCGGCGGGATGTCGGGGTGCCAGCGGTTGTGCCCGGTCTCCGGCTGCTTGCTCAGCGGCCGGGCCGGATCGATGCGTATCTCATGTACCGCCATCTCCGGATGCTCCACCCGCCGGCGGAGCCTGTCAAGGCGGAGCCTGCCAGGGCGCAGATCAGCGACCGGACAGGACGGTGGAGACGTCGAGATTGCCGCCGCTGAGCACGGCCAGGGTCAGCCCTCCCGGGTACGGCCGGACCGTGCCCTCCAGCAGCGCGGCCAGCCCGACGGCCGCGGCCGGTTCGGCGACCAGCTTGGTGCGGGAGAGGATCAGCCGGGTGGCCTCCACGATCGACTCCTCGCCCACCCGGACGACCCGGTCGACGTAGCGCTGGATGTGGACGAGGGTGTGCACACCGCACACCGGCGCCGCCAGCCCGTCGGCGACGCTGCGGGCCGAGGGGAGGCGCTCGACCGTGCCGGAGGCGAGGCTGCGGGACACCACGTCGGCGGTGGCGGGTTCGACACCGACGACCTGGACGTCGGGCAGCAGCGTCTTGAGGACCACCGCGATGCCGGAGATGAGCCCGCCGCCACCGACCGGCACCAGGACGATGTCCAGCTCCGGACGTTCGGCGAGCAGCTCCAGGGCCAGGCTGCCCTGCCCGGCGATGACGTCCGGGTCGTCGAACGGGTGGACCGGGGTCAGGCCGCGCTCGTCCCGCACCGCCTCGTACGTGGCGAACAGGTCCCCGTCGGCGAGGATCACCTCTCCGCCGTACGCCCGGGTCGCCTCGATCTTGGCCGGCACGGCGGTGGCCGGCATCACCACGGTGGCCGACGTGCCCGCCTGCCGCGCCGCCCAGGCCAGCGCGGCCGCGGCGTTGCCCGCCGACACGGTGACCACCCCGCGTGCCCGCTGCTGTGGGGTCAGGCGCAGCAGCTTGTGCAGCATGCCGCGTACCTTGAAGCTGCCGGTCTGCTGGAACATCTCGGCCTTGAACTCCAGCCGGTCGCCCACCATCGCGGACAGCGACGCGGACGCGACGACCGGCGTGACCTTGACCCTTCCGCGGATGCGGTGCGCCGCCTGTCGGACGGCGTCGATGGTCACCAGGTCTCCCACCGCATCCCCGGCCATGTCTTCGGAGCCTAGCCCGGCCGGTGCCACACCGGGGCCCGGACGGCTCTCATCAGCGCAGGTCGACGATCTCGACGTGGGGTGCGAAGTGGGAGACTGCCCTGGCGAGGCGCTTCTCGTCCAGGCGCCACCCGGTGATCGGGCGGCTGTCGGCGACGACGTGCTCCGGCACGTGGCCGGGCGCGACCGCGGCGTTGAGCTTCCGCCAGGCGGCGTTACGGGCCGAGCCCGGCAACGGGGGCGCTCCCGCCATCCTGTCCACACCGATGTAGCGCACCGTGGTCCGGTTGACCGGCATGCGCCACAGGACGATGCGCCGCACGTCGGACCAGGGTACGAACGCGATGTGCTTCGCCGACCGTGGCGGCGCGGTCCCGAGCGTCACACCGGTGGCGTCCACGCGGAACGCCACCCTCCGGTAGGCCCACATCACGACCCGGTAGACGATGACCAGGACGAGGAACCCGGCCGCGAGCGCGGCGATCGTGAACTGCTCCGCGTTGGTGGCCTGGAACAGGCCGGCGATCGGCAGGGCGGCCAGGAGGGCGCACACCAGCAGGAAGAAGAACTCGAGTCTGGTGATCCCGTAACGCGCCTGGTACAGATTGTCGGATGCCTCGGCCATGGCCGCATCGTTCCGGTCGCCGGCCCGCCGCGGGAGCCCTCGTTCGGCCGGACTTGCGACCCCGATCGGCGCGCACGGGATCACCCGTCCGGGTCTACTGTGGTCATGGAACGTCACCAGCGGAGCCCGGTCCCGAGCACCGGCGTGCCGGCCGGACGGCAGGTAGGGGTAGCGGCGCTGCGCTCCCGGCACCCGTACGACCCATGCCCGGGACCGCATCACCGTGCCGCACCGGCCGGGCGGAGCCGTTGCCGCTGAAGGTGCGGCCGGCCATGATGACTCTGTCACACATTTACGTATGTCCGTACGTACGTCTGGGTGGTGGCTTGTGCCGCCGGCGTCCGACGCCCGCTGGGCGCCGCCGCCACGGGCGCGGCGGACCGGTCCGACGAGGGGTGACAGACAGTGCGACGACATCGACCCGACCGGCGGGCGCCGGCCGTCCGGGCAGCCCTGGTGGCCCTGGTGCTCGTCAGCGCGGGGGTGGCCGCGTGCACCGGGCCGGCCGGACCCGGGCCGGAGCCGCCCGGGGAACCGACCATCGACCGGATATCCATCGCCACCGGTCCCGCCTCCGGGGCCTTCCACCCCGTCGGCACCGCCATGGCCGAGATCCTCGACGGGCGGGTGGCCGGCCTCCCCGCGACCGCCCGGGCGACCGCCACGGCCGCGGAGAGCGTCCGCCTGGTCGGGTCCGGCGACAGCGAGATCGCCATCGCCCCGGCGGACGTGGTTCAACTGGCGATCCGCGGCGAGGGGGAGTTCAGCGACCCAACTGACCTGCGGGTCCTCATGCTGCTGCACCCCGAGGTCTACCACGCGGTGACCCTGCGGGCGACCAACGAGGATCTGGAGCTCGACTGCCTCACCGACGTACGGGGGACCCGGTTCTCCGTCGGTGCGCCCGGCAGCGCCGAGGAGCGCGTCACCACGCGCGTGTTCGACGCGCTCGGCATGAGCTTCGACGACATCCAGGTGCAGCGGTCCGCACCCGCGGACACCGCGGCGGCGCTCCGCGACAGGTCGGTGGACGCGGGTTCGTGGATGGTCGCCGAGGGCGACGGGTCCCTGCGCGACCTGGAGGACGCCGCTCCGATCCACCTCGTCCACCTGTGCTCCGCGGAGACCACCCTGGTGACGGAGGCGTATCCCGGGTACGCGCCGCACGTCATCCGGGCGGGCACGTACGCCACCGTCGAGCAGGACACGCCCACCGTGGCGTTGTGGAACCTGGTGGTGGTGAGGTCGGACCTCCCGGCGGAGCTGGCGTACGAGATCACGAAGATGCTGTACGGCGACGCCGAGCGGATCGCGCGGGTCTACGAGGCCGGCGAGCCGTATCTGGTGGCCGACACGCTCTCCCGCAGCCCGCTGCCGCTGCATCCCGGCGCCGTCCGCTACGCCGAGGAGGCGGGGGTGGAGGTGCGGGACGAGCTTCGCGGCTGACCGGAGGGCGGGCGGCGGTCCGGCCCCTGTCAGGCCCGGCGGGCCACCAGCTGGATCGGGTTGCCGTCCGGGTCGGCCACCCATGCCAGCCGGAGGTTGCTGAGCCAGTCGTGCGGCGGGGACAGCGCCGGTGCGCCGGCGGCGGTCAGCCGGGCGAACGCGGCGTCGGTGTCGTCGCACCAGAGCACCAGCTCGACCGCCTGGCCGTCGAGGTCCGGGTTCAGGCCGTGGTCGTTGCGGGCCGCCTCCACGTCGGCGATGCCCAGCGTGAACCCGTCCAGCTTCAGCTCGACGTGCAACGGCTCACCGTGCGGCGCGTACCGGAACGTCTCGGTGAACCCGAGGCCGGTGTAGAACTCCATCGCACGGCGGATGTCCCGCGAGTACAGGGTGATCTGGGGCGAGGAGAACATGATGCGGGAGGCTAGCAGGCCGGCCCGGTGCGGGCCCGCGGCGTGGCCACGCGTTGTGACGCAGGATACGGCGGGTGGGGGCGGCGACGGTCGGGGCGCCGGTACGGGTGCCGAGGAAGCCGCCGGCGCTTCGATGGAGGGGCGGACGCGGCGCGGCCGTCGGCGTCAGCGCCGCGCCATGTCCGGGGAGTCCTTGTGTGCGCTTTCGGCCGGCCGCGACGAACGGGAAGGAACCGC
>DATGOE010000004.1:0-15808 GCA_035306365.1 Natronosporangium sp.
AGGACCGACGCGGAGGTGCCCTCCCCGGTCTCGCGGTGGGCGCGCAGCGCCCGGGCGGGCGCCGGCTCCCGCGACGGCGCGCTCGCGCGGCTGCGGGGTCCGTCCGGGTGGCGGGACTCGGCCCGGCCGCACCGTGGCTGACCCGGATCCCCGTCCGGCCGGACCGCGCCGGTGGCACGGCCGCCGCGCACGCCCTCAGTCGCCCGCGATCCGCGCGCTGGCGGTCACCGCCAGCCGCCGCAGGAACTCGGGGTCGGCGCCCCCGAGCTCCGGGTCGTAGGACCGCACCGTCACCACCGCGTCACCGACCCGCACCACGCCGACGTAGGTCACCCCCACCTCGGAGCCATCGGCCGGGGTCTGTGTCACACGGACCAGGAGCGACTCGTCACCGGTGAACCCGTCGTCGACCACCGCGTACGTAAGCCCGGGGATCACGTCACCGCCGGCGCAGCGCCCGACCCCCGCGCGGAACACCGCGAACGCGGCCGCCGCCTCGCCGGGGCGGTACCGCTCCACCACCTGGTGGACCCAGGGGACGGCGCGCCTCTCCGCAACCGTCCCGATCGACCAGCCCGCGTGCGCCAGTCCGGTCCGCGCCGGCGAGCCGGTCGTCGCCAGACACTCCGGCGGCGGCCACCCCGGTGGCCGCGGGTCCTCCCACTCCGGGCCCGGCCACGGGCGCCACGGTCCGGGTCCGAGGTCGTCGACGGTCAGCAGCCAGTCGGACGGGACGGTATCGGGCGAGTCGGTGAGGGCGGTGTCAGGGGAGGCGGTGTCGGAGGGTGCCGCCACGGGCGGGGCGGGCGGTGACGGTTGCAGGACGGCCGACCCGAGCCCGACCGCCAGGCCGGTGACCGCGACGACCGCGACCGCCGCCACCGACGCCTGCCGGCGTGCCCGTTGCTCCCCCCGACGCCGCACCGCCTCCGGGGCGGCGAACGGCAACGGGGGCGCCAGGTCCCGCAACCGCGCCAGGCGGGGGTCGAGGTCGTCAGACATGACTGTCCTCCGTTTCCATGAGCAGCGCGGCGAGCGCCCGACGGCCCCGGGACAGCCGGGCCTTCACGGTGCCGGCCGCTACCCCGGTCTCCACCGCCACCTCCGCCACCGACAACCCGACGACGTGATGCAGCACGATCGCGATCCGCTGGGCGGTCGGCAGCTGCGCCAGCGCCCGGGTCAGCGCCACCGTGTCCGGGTCCGGACCGGGCGAGGTGGTGTCCTCGCCGGCCCGCTGGTGCGCGATCAGTCGGTTACGCGCCTTGCGCCACCGGCTGATCGCGATACGACGGGCCACCGTCCGTACCCACGCCTCGGGGTCCCGGTACCGCTCCACCCGGGACCAGCGCTGCCACGCCCGGGCGTACGCCTCCTGGACGGCGTCCTGCGCCTCGGCGGCATCCCCGCACATGGCGTAGACGGCCTGGAACAACCGCAGCCGGCTACCCCGGTAGAACTCGTCGAAGGCGTCCGCGTCGGTCATCGGCCGGCCTCCGCGTGAGCCGCCGCGCGCACGGCATCGTCCCGGCTGGACGCACGGACCGTGACCACCTCGTCGCCGCGGCGTACCACCGCCGCGAACCACTCCCGTGCCGGCCGGGGCGGCGCCAACCTCGTGGTCCTGACCAGCAACGACTCGTCACCGGCGAACCCGTCCTCGACCACCGCGTTCTGCTCGCGGAACGCCGCCGGGTCGGCGCGTCCTCCGGACTCGTAGCTCGCGCACGCCGCCACCACCTGCCGGATCTCCGCCATCGCCCGGGCCGCCCAGCCGGGTTCGTAGACCTCCCGGACGGTGGCCCCGTGCGAGGCGACGGCGACCCGGTGCGACGCCGCGTGGTACGCGGCCGGGTCGTACCCGACGCACTGCGGCATGTGCCACGCCCACGGGTGGGGCGTGCCCGCCGCCGGGGCGGCGGGCACGCCTGCCGTCGGCGTCGACCCCACGGCCGACGAACCGACGGCGACGCAGCCGGCGAGCAGCAACGGCACCAGCGCGGCGACCAGGAGCGGACGGGCGGGCGCGGGCTCCGCGCCGGGCCCGGCGGCGGAGACCGCAGGTGTGGGGAGCGCCACGGTGGGCGGCGCCGGGGCGGCTGGCGCGGCGGCCGGCGGTGGGACGCGGTACGGGACCATCACAGGGATCACGCGCGGACAGGGCACCCGGTTGCCGGTACGGTTCGGTGCGTGGACCGCGACCCGCACCGACCGCGGCTGGTGCTGGCCTCCACCAGTCCGGCCCGGCAGCGCATCCTCGCGGCGGCCGGCCTGGTCGCCGAGGTGATGCCCAGTGGCGTGGACGAGTCGTCGGTGGCGGCCGCGTCGCCCCGTGACCTGTGCCGGATGCTGGCCAGGCGGAAGGCGCAGGCGGTCGCCGAGCGGGTCCGCGCCGGTGGGCCCGACGGTGAGGTGCTGGTGCTCGGGTGCGACTCGGTCCTGGAGTTCGACGGGGAGGCGCTGGGAAAGCCGGCCGACGCGGCCGCGGCCGTGCGGCGGTGGCAGCGGCTGCGCGGCCGGGCGGGTGTCCTGCACACCGGGCACGCCCTCGTGGCGTGCGTGGCCGACCGCGTCGTGGAGGAGGTCGGTTCGACCGTGGTGCACTTCGCCGCCGTCTCCGACGCCGAGATCGACGCGTACGTGGCGAGCGGGGAGCCGCTGCAGGTCGCCGGCGGGTTCACCATCGACGGGCTCGGCGGCGCGTTCGTGGAGCGGATCGAGGGCGATCCCGGGACGGTGATCGGCCTGTCCCTGCCCATCCTGCGCCGGCTGCTCGCCCGGCTCGACACGCCGGTGACGACGCTCTGGCGGCGGGGCTGACCGCGCCGGCCATACCGGCGCGGTCAGCCCCGCCGCCATCGCCAGCCCCGCCGCGGTCAGCGGACGCTGCGGGCGAACGAGCGCGCCGCCCACGCCACCGCCAGGGCGGCCAGCACCGCGACGATGAGCATCCCCTGCCATACCGCGTCGTTACCGATGTCGCCGACGAACAGCGCCCGGATGCCGTCCACGGCCCACGAGAACGGGTTGACGTCGGCGAGCTTGACCAGCCACGACGGCGCCCCGTAGTCCCGGGAGATCGGCAGCATGATGCCCGACAACAGGAACAACGGCAACGACACCGTGTTCATCAACGGCGCCAGCGCGTCCTCGCTGCGGACCTTGAGGGCCACCGCGTACGACACCGCGGAGGTCATCAGCGCGATGAGGGCGAGCATGAGGTACGCCAGCAGCAGGTACCCCAGCTGAGCGGTGAGGCCGAACGGCACCGCCAGCACGGTGATGATGCCCGCCTGGACGATGAGCGTGGTGGCGTCGCGCAGGGACCGGCCGAGCAGCAGCGCCAGCCGGCTGACCGGGGTGACCCGGGACCGTTCGATGATGCCCGCCCGCAGCTCGGCGATGAGCCCGAAGCCCTGGAACAGCCCACCGAACATCGCCAGCAGCACCAGCAGGCCGGGCACGAACATCCGGTAGGCCTCGGCGTTGCTGGTCACGCCCAGGGGCGCCAGCGCGGGCTTGAGCAGCGGTGCGAACAGCAACAGGTACATGACCGGCTGGAAGATCCCGACGAAGATCCAGACGGGCTGCCGGACTTGCAGCAGCACCTGCCGCTGGTAGATCAACCAGGTGTCGCGCAGCAACCGCATGGTTCACTCCTCCCGCAGCGAGCGGCCGGTCTTGGCGAGGAAGACGTCGTCGAGGCTGGGCCGGTGCACCTCCACCGACCGCAGCGGCAGCCGGGCGCTGTCCAGGCGCCGCATGACCTGCGGCACCGCGGTCGCCCCGTGCTCGACGAACAGTCGCAGCGTGCCGTCGAGCTTCTCCAGCTTGCGCACGTACGGCTCGGTGTCGAGGACCTCCGCGGCGGCGGCGACGTCGCCGTCGAGCTCGACGGTGACCACCTCGCCGGAGATCTCCCGTTTGAGCTCCGCCGGTGTCCCCTCCGTAACGATCTCGCCGTGGTCGATGATGCCGATCCGGTCGCAGAGCGCGTCCGCCTCGTCCAGGTAGTGCGTGGTGAGGAACACGGTCATACCCTCGTCGCGCAGCCGCCGGATCTCGTCCCACATGTGCGCCCGGCTCTGCGGGTCGAGCCCGGTGGTGGGCTCGTCCAGGAACACGATCTGCGGGTCGTGGATGATGCCCAGTGCGATGTCCACCCGACGCCGCTGCCCGCCCGAGTAGGTCTTGCACTTGCGGTCGGCGTACTCGGTGAGCTGGAACGCCGCCAACGCCCGCTCGGCGCGCCGCCGCGCCTCAGCCTTCCCGATGCCGTACATGCGGGCGTGGAGGATCAGCTCCTCCCGCGCCGTCACCTCGTCCCAGGTGCTTCCCCCCTGCGCGACGTACCCGATGCGGCGCCGGACCTCGCCCGGGTCGCGCAGCAGGTCCACCCCGGCCACGGTGGCGTGGCCACCGTCGGGAGGGATCAGCGTGGCCAGCATCCGCAGCGTCGTGGTCTTCCCCGCGCCGTTGGGACCCAGGAACCCGTATATCTCGCCCTTGGCGACCGTCAGGTCGACGCCCCGCACCGCCTCGACGGTCTTCACCTCGCGGCCCTGCCGGGAGCGGAACGACTTCCGCAGCCCGGTTGTCTCGATCATGCGCTTCCCCCTTCAGCCGATGCCATTGTGACGTCACATTAGCATCGTTTTGACATCAAGCACGTCGGCGCTACGACCTTATCCAGCGCGACCCGCCGCCGTCACGTGCTTTCCATGGACCACAGATATGTCGTAGGTCACTTCAGGCACCGACCCGACGCCGACCCGCCGTGGCACGGTAACGCCCCGGTACGACGTGCGGTCCCTAAGCAGCGTTCGCGCGGCACCCCCCGCGGCGCGCTGCCACGCCCGCGTCCGTACGGCGGCACCTGCCCCATCGCCGGCCGGCAGCCGCGCCCACAGGTGCGGACACGTCCGACCCCGGAGGGCGGCACCGGCGCGTCGCTAGACTCCCCGCATGCGCAAGGTCCTCATCGCCAACCGGGGGGAGATCGCGGTCCGGGTCATCCGGGCGTGCCGGGACGCGGGGCTGACCAGCGTGGCGGTCTACGCCGACCCCGACCGCGACGGGCTACCCGCCCGGATGGCCGACGAGGCGTACGCGCTGGGCGGCGACACCGCCGCCGAGACGTACCTGCGCATCGACAAGCTCCTGGACGTCGCCGCCCGCTGCGGCGCCGACGCCGTCCACCCCGGTTACGGCTTCCTGGCCGAGAACGCCGACTTCGCCCGGGCGGTCCTCGACGCCGGGCTGACCTGGATCGGTCCTGACCCGCAGGCGATCCACGCGCTCGGGCACAAGGTGACCGCCCGCCACGTCGCGATGCGGGTGGGCGCCCCGCTCGCGCCCGGTACCCCGGACCCGGTCGTCGACGCCGACGTGGTGGTGGCGTTCGCCCGCGAGCACGGCCTGCCGGTGGCGATCAAGGCGGCCTTCGGGGGCGGTGGCCGCGGCCTGAAGGTGGCCCGCACCCTGGAGGAGATCCCGGCGATGTTCGAGTCCGCGACCCGGGAGGCGGTGGCCGCGTTCGGTCGCGGCGAATGCTTCGTCGAGCGCTACCTCGACCGTCCCCGCCACGTCGAGGCGCAGGTACTCGCCGACCGGCACGGCAACGTCGTCGTGGTGGGCACGCGGGACTGCTCGCTGCAGCGGCGCCACCAGAAGCTGGTCGAGGAGGCACCGGCCCCGTTCCTCACGCCGCAGCAGCGCGAGACCATCCACGAGGCGGCCCGGGCGATCTGCCGCGAGGCCGGCTACACCGGCGCCGGCACCGTCGAGTTCCTCATCGGGGCGGACGGGACGCTGTCGTTCCTGGAGGTCAACACGCGGCTGCAGGTCGAGCACCCGGTCACCGAGGAGACCACCGGCATCGACCTGGTCCGTGAGCAGCTGCGCATCGCGGCCGGCGAGCCGCTGTCCCTCACCGCCGACCCGACGCCGCGCGGGCACGCGATCGAGTTCCGGATCAACAGCGAGGATCCCGGTCGCAGGTTCCTCCCCTCACCGGGCACGGTGACCCGGCTGCGGCTGCCCGGCGGTCCCGGCGTCCGCGTGGACAGCGGCGTGGAGGAGGGCAGCGCCGTCAGCGGGAACTTCGACTCGCTGCTGGCCAAGCTGATCGTCACCGGCGCGACCCGGGCGGAGGCGCTGGAGCGGGCACGCCGGGCGCTGGACGAGACGGTGGTCGAGGGGCTGGCCACGGTGCTCCCGTTCCACCGGTTGGTGGTACGGGACCCGGCGTTCACATCCGAGCCGTTCAGCGTCCACACCGGCTGGATCGAGACCGAGTGGTCGGGCGGGGTGGAGCCGTACCGCGGCCCGGCCGCACCACCGGCCCGCCCCGACGAGCGCGAGACCGTCGTGGTCGAGGTCGCGGGCAAGCGGCTGGAGGTCAGCCTGCCCGCCGGCATGGGGTCCGGCAACCGCCGCGCGGCCACCTCACCACGCCGGCGCCCCGCCGGCGGCACCGCCACCGCCGCCAGCGGGGACGCCGTCACCGCGCCGATGCAGGGCACCATCGTCAAGGTGGCGGTCGCCGACGGCGACCGGGTGGCGGTGGGCGACACGATCGTGGTGATCGAGGCGATGAAGATGGAGCAGCCCCTGCAGGCGCACAAGGCCGGGAAGATCAGCGGCCTGACCGCCAAGCCCGGCGACGTCATCACCCCGGGAGGGGTCATCTGCACCATCTCCTGACGTGCCGCCGCCTGTGGGGCGCCGCGGCGCACCCGACCATCTCCCGGCGCGCCGGCGCACCCGTCCGGCACCGTCGCCGGACGCGGCTCGTGGCGACGCGGTGTCCGGGGCGACCCGGGCCGGCGGTACCCGGTGTGACCCAAAGCCCCGCGGAACGGCGGGTCGGTGCCCGAGGATGGCCGTGTGCCCGACGAGCGGGAACGGTTGACCGCCGAGCTGGCGCGGCAGAGCCGCCTGCTGGCCCGCCAGCTCGTGCGCTTCTACGACGCCGTCGCCGACCAGCTCGGCCTCCACGTCACCGACCTGATCTGCCTGGCGACGCTGCGCGACCGCGGCCGGGCCACCATCGGCGAGCTCGCCGCCGAGCTGGGCCTCACCACCGGGGCGGTCAGCCGGATGGTGGACCGCCTCCAGGCCGGCGGGTTCGTCCGGCGTGCCCGCGACCCGTCCGACGCCCGCCGGGTCCTGGTCGAGCTGGCGACCACGGAGTCGACGGTGGGCCTGTTCGCCCCGCAGTTCGCGGACCTCACCGAGTCGGTCGCCGACCTCAGTGCGGACCAGCTGCGGCTGCTGCTGGCGCACCTGAAGGCCCAGACCACGATCTCCCGCGAGGCCGCCGACCGGGTCCGCCGGGCAGGGCGGCCGCACGCCACCCGCCGTACCCGTTCGTGACCGCCGGCCCCGTGGCCGCCGTGCTACGTTGACCGGCATGCCGGATGGTGGTACGCCCACCCGCGCGCCATGCTGATCGCCGTCGGCCTGGGCCTGATCCTCGCGCTGACCCTCGCCACCGCCTACTTCGTCGCCCAGGAGTTCGCGTACGTCGCCGCCGACCGGTCCCGGCTGGCGCACGAGGCCCGCGAGGGCGACGCCGCGGCCCGGCGGGCCCTGCAGGTGACCGAGCGGCTGTCGTTCACCCTCTCCGGCTCGCAGGTCGGGATCACGGTCACCGTCCTGCTCATCGGGTACCTCGCCGAGCCGTACCTGGGGCGGGGCCTGGCCGAGCTGCTCGGGGTCACCGGGATGGCGCCGGGGGCGAGCCTGGCCGTGTCGCTGACCCTCACCCTGGTCCTGTCCACCGTCGTCCAGATGGTGCTCGGGGAGCTGGCCCCGAAGAACCTCGCCATCGCCCGCGCCGACCGGCTCGCCAAGGCGCTCAGCCGCTCCACGCTCGCCTACCGCACCCTCGCCGCGCCGGTGATCAAGCTGTTCGACGGCTCGGCGAACCGGCTGCTGCGGCTGGTCGGCATCGACCCGGCGCAGGAGCTGCCCGAGGGCGCCACCGTGGAGGACCTGGAGCAGATCATCGCCGACGCGCAGGCCAGCGGCCATCTCGACGCGGAGACCGCCCGCCTGCTCGAACGCGGCCTCGACTTCCGGGAACGCACCGCCGCCGAGGCGATGATGCCGCGGGTGTCGGTGACCACGGTCGCCGCCGACGAGCCGCTGACCCACGTGGTCGAGCTCGCCGAGCGCACCGGCCACTTCCGCTTCCCGGTGCTCGGCCCGGAGGGGGTGGACGACATCGTCGGCGTGGTGGGGCTGTTCGACGTGATCGCGGTGCCGCCGTCCCGGCGGGCGACCACCACCGCCGGCGCCGTCGCGGTGCCGCCCCTGCTGCTGCCCGCCGGCCTGCCGCTGCCGGCGGTGCTGGACCGGCTGCGCCGCAGCCGCCGCCAGTTCGCCTGCGTGGTCGACGAGTACGGCGGGCTGGACGGCATCATCACCCTGGAGGACGTGGCGGAGGAGCTGGTCGGGCCGATCAGCGACGAGGTCGACCGGCCGGAACCGGGCCCGGTCCGCCAGCGGGACGGGTCCTGGCTGGTACCGGCCCGGCTGCGCATCGACGAGGTGGCCGACGCCACCGGGATCGAGCTGCCGACCTCGCCGCACTACGACACCCTGTCCGGGCTGGTCCTGCGGCGGCTGGGCCGGATGGCCCGGGTCGGGGACGAGATCGAGGTGGACGGCGTGGGGCTGCGGGTGGTGGCGGTGCACCGGCAGGTCCCACGCACGGTGCGGATCCAGACGTGAGCGCGGCGGGGGTACGGGTGGTCACGTGAGCACGGCCTGGGCACTGGTCCTGTCGGCGCTGCTGCTGGCCGGCAACGCCTTCTTCGTGGCGGCCGAGTTCGCGCTGGTGGCCAGCAGGCGGTACCGCCTGGAGCACGCGGCGGCCGACGGCAGCCGGGCGGCGCGGGCCGCGGTCGCCGGCAGCCGGGAGCTGTCGCTCATGCTCGCCGGCGCCCAGCTGGGCATCACCGCCTGCACCCTGGGACTCGGGGCGCTGGCCGAGCCCACGGTCGAGCACCGCCTCCATCCGCTGCTGGAAGCGGCGGGCCTGCCGGAGCGCACCAGCACTGTGGTCGCGTTCGTGGTGGCGCTGCTGGTCGTCTCCTTCCTGCACGTGGTGGTCGGCGAGATGGCCCCCAAGTCGTGGGCGATCACCCACCCGGAGCGGTCGGCGCTGCTGCTGGCGTTGCCGTTCCGCGGCTTCACCCGGGCGGTGCGCCCCCTGCTGACCGCCCTGCAGCGGACGGCCAACGGCGTGCTGCGGTTGTTCGGTGTGGAGCCGCAGGAGGCACTGGCCGCCGCCCACGGGCCGGCCGAGCTGCGCGTCATGCTGGAGCGCTCCCGGCAGGAGGGGCTGCTGGAACCGGAGCACCACCAGTTGCTCAGCCGGATGCTGCCGCTGGCACGCACGAGCCTGGCCGAGGTGATGACCCCGATCGACCGGCTGACGACGGTCACCATGCGCGACCCGGTGGAGCAGGTGGAGGCCGCCTGCCGGGCGTCCGGGCGGTCCCGGCTGGGTGTGGTGGACGACCATGGTCAGGTGCGCGGCCTGGTGCACGTCCGGGATGTCGTGCCGGCCACCACCGCCGGACGGTCGGTGTCGGCCGCGGCCCTGATGACCCCGGCGACCATACTGGACGCACGCCTGACGCTGGCGGCGGCCGCCACCCGGATGCGCGCCGCCCGGGCACAGCTGGCGCTGGTGGCCACCGACGGCGAGGTGACCGGGTTCGTGGCCATGGAGGACCTGCTGGAGCAGTTCATCGGCGAGTTCTACGACGAGACCGACCGCCGGCCGTAACCGGCCCCGCACTTCGCTCGCCTCGACCGGTTGCCCGGGCCATGGGCGCGTGTCACGCTAGCGTCGCTCCTAGAGAGAGTGGAATCTCTCGGCCGGCTCGGATCAGGCGAGGTCGACATCCTCCGCCTTCTGGCCATCGGGGTGGCGAGGCAAGCGATCGCCACCAGACTCCACATCAGTCCTCGAACCGTCGCCCTGCGTATACGCGCGGCCAAGCAGGTGCTCCGCACACGCCAGCGCGTATGCCTGGGGTTCCGTGCGATCCGCGCTGGGTACGTGAGCCCGGACCACGTTCTCGATCACACCCGACCGCCGGGTGGGCGCTGGGTCGGCCCGGATCATCGACAGCATTCGGTCTTGCTACTGCTGGTCGCAGGCACCACGATGGAGGCCGCTGCCAGCGCTGCCGGAGTCGGTCTCAGCACCGCCCGGGGTGTCGCGTACCGTCTGGCGCACGACAACGGGGCAGCCACGTTGATCCATCTCGGAACGCTCGCCGCAGCTCTCCGGTGGTGCTGTGCATCCTGAGGTACCGCCGCTGCGGGGCCCCGGGCGGACAAACTTGCATATCTCTCTATTGGACCTTGCCCTTCGGCCACGGAAAGCGTTATGGTGCGTCCACGGAGAGTGAGGCGCGATAGCGACGCCGTCACGCCGCCACCGTGTCTCTCTCATGGCACCAACCTCGAAGGAGCAGCATGAGAGAAACCAGCCCACATCATCTCACGCAGCCGGGGCGACGGTGGCGGGCACGAACGCCCCGTACGCTACGACGCGTCAGCGCCGTCGCCGGTGCGGTGGTGCTCGTGGCCACGCTGAGCGCCGCGCCTGCATTCGCACACAATGGTCACGGCGCATTCAACTGCGCCAGCACTCACTACGTAGTGACACGGAGCAAGAGCGCAGGCGACACCAAGCACGTCAAAACGATCTTTGGTGTGGACCACAAGTTCACGTTCAGCAACGTTAGCCCATCGAATCCGTGGCGATCCTGGGATGGGCCGGAGTGGTACACAGGCGTACATGGCTGGGGAGTCACCGCGCAGGTCCTAGAGTCACATCAGATCGAGTGCTGGCAGAAGCCGATCTAGCAATGGAACGACATTCCTGGAAGCTCGCCAGCGTAGCCATCCTGATCGCTGCGCTGGCGAGCTGCACCTCGGACACGACTGAGTCATCTGACGGCGGCCACAGCCTGTCGCCCCCGGGCTCCGCGCCCGCTGCTCCCGGACGACCGAGCGAAAGCCGCAACGTGCAACCGGACGAGGAGGCTGGCATCGACCGCAGCTACCTTGCTATGGCTCGCTGTTTACGGGACAAGGGATGGGATGCGTACGCAACGGAGGAAGGTTGGGGAGCCAGCGGTATCCCACACGCTCAAAGTGATCAGTACGATGCCGATGAAAACGAGTGCCGAACCAGCACCGGCATCGGCGAGGTCCCCCCACCGGAGATCACCGAGGAGGAGGCGGCGGAACTCTACGATGTCCTGCTCGGCGTAGCAGACTGCATGCGTGATCTTGGCTTCGCCGTCTCAGAACCGCCCAGCCGGCAGGCATTCGTGGAGGA
The DNA here is from genome assembly GCA_035306365.1 of Natronosporangium sp. Classification (GTDB taxonomy): domain Bacteria; phylum Actinomycetota; class Actinomycetes; order Mycobacteriales; family Micromonosporaceae; genus Natronosporangium. The sequence goes on from DATGOE010000004.1 coordinate 11,372, forward strand.
CGTGGTAACTACCACCATTCCGGACTGGCATCCCTACGATGTCGTGTTTGAGAGTGGCAACCAGAGTGACATTCAACTGGTCGAGTCCGAGTGCCCGGTCGAGTGACCGGCCCGAGGGCGACTCCCACATGTTGAACCGATCCGGCGTGATGCCGTCCAAGCTGAGATCACGCGCCCTTGCCGTCGCCGTGGCGATCGTCACGGCGACGGCCGGATGCACCTCCGACCCGGCGACGCCAACGCCGACGACCGAGCGCCAGCCCGCGCCCACTCAGGCGGCTCCCCAGCACGACGACCAGTGGGCGCGGCACATGGTCGACTGCCTGACCGAGCGGGGATGGGACGTCAAGCTCACCGATGACAACAGATCTGAGTGGACGGTCCCGGCCGACCAGAAGGACCGGTTCGACGCTGACCAGAACGCCTGTTTCGACGAGATCGGCTACGATCCAAACGCGCCGCCGCCGCCGCTCACTCCGGAGCAGGCCGAGCTGACCTACGACACCTGGCTGGGAGGTGGCGGAGTGCGTCCGAGGACTGGGGTACGACGTGCCCGAGCCCTCGAGCAGGCAGGCGTTCATTGAGGACACCATCAAGAGCCGGATCGCCCCCTGGCATCCGTATCACGGCATCGAGGGAGCCGCACTTCAGCGGGTCGAGACGGAGTGCCCGGACGATGTCCCTGGTATCGGTTGAGTGATCGACGACGTGCGGTGTCCTGCCGCCCTCTGCGCTGCCCGGCCCGTAGGCCCGGTCCTGTCGTACCTGCCAACGCGTAACTGCCAACGGCGACGTTTCGGTAGGCTCGCGGCGTGACCATGGCAGGAACGGGACGGGATACGGCGGCCGATCAGGACGGTGACCTCACCAGCCTGCCGCGGAGTTCCTCGCGGAGTCGCGCCGGGCTGGTGGTGGGCGTGGTCGCGGTCCTGGCCGTCGGAGCGGTGGCCGGCTGGACGCTGCGGACCTTGCTGGCCCCTCCGCCGGACGTGTTGGCGGCGCCCGACTACACGGTCGTCACGGCGCAGGAGGGGACGGTCGGCCGCTCGTTCCAGTTGAACGTATCAGCACGGTGGACGCCGGAGGCCGTCCTGGCCGGCCAGGCGGTCGGCGTGGTCACCAGCCGGGAGCTGGCCGACGGGGACACCGTCCGGGCCGGCGACGTGCTGCTGACGGTTGACCTCCGCCCGGTCGTGGCGGCGGAGGGCCCGGTGCCGGCGTTCCGGGACCTGGCCAGCGGCGTCCGTGGTGAGGACGTCGCTCAGCTGCAGCGGATGCTGGCCGACCTCGGATACTACGGCGGGCCGGTCGACGGGATCTTCGGCGGCGGCGTCGACGCTGCCGTGCGGGCGTGGCAGCGCGACCTCGGTATAGAGCCGGACGGAGTGGTCCAGCGGGGCGACATCGTGTTCGTGCCGCGGCTACCGGCCCGGCTGGCCCTGGATCCGGCGCTGACCGTGGGGATGGGCCTGACCGGTGGGGAGTCGATGGTGCAGGTGCTGCCACAGTCACCGGTGTTGACCATCTTCCTGCCGGAGGGTCAGGCCCAACTGGTCGCGCCCGGTGTGGCCGTGGAGATTCCCCGCGAGGGTGGCGGCGTGTGGCAGGCGGTTATCGCCGAGGTCCGGCGCGAGGGTGAGGCGGGTGTCCCGGTCGCCGTGCTGGTCGGCGTCGGCGACGAGCCGATCTGCGGCGACGAGTGCGACGAGGTGCCGATCGTCGAGGAGACCCTGCTGCCGAGCGTGATCCATGTCGTCCCGGAAGTCTCCGGCGTCACCGTGCCCGCCGCCGCGGTGGTGACCACGGCCGAGGGGGACACCGCGGTCGTGCTCGAGTCGGGTGAGCTGAGGCCGGTGACCGTGGTGGCGTCGGCCTCCGGCGTGGCGGTGGTGGAAGGGCTCGAGGTGGGTGAGCGCGTCCGCGCACCGGGTGCGCTTCCTTCCGCCGACGGGGACGAGGACCGGTGAGCAGTACCGGCGCGCCGCTGCTGGCGGCCCATGACGTCGCGTTCGCCTACCGTCGCGACGAACCGATCGTCACGAGGTGGAGTGCGGAGTTCCACGCCGGTACGGTGACCGCGCTGACCGGACCGTCGGGCAGCGGCAAGTCCACCCTGCTGTTCCTGCTCGGGCTGATGCTGCGACCCCTGGGCGGCGAAGTCCACCTCAGCGGCACCCGGGTCGACCTGCTCCCGGACGACGACCGGGCACGGCTGCGGGCACACCGGTTCGGGTTCGTGTTCCAGGACGCGGCGCTGGACGCCACCCGTACCGTGCTGGACAACGTCGTCGAGACCGCCCTCTACCGCCGCCAGCCCAGGTCGGCCGCCCTGGCCACGGCACGCGCGCTGATGCGCCGGTTCGGCGTCGACGTGCGCGCCCACCACCGGCCGGGGCAGATCTCCGGCGGCCAGGCCCAACGCATCGCCCTGTGCCGCGCACTGCTGGGCAACCCCGCGGTCGTGCTGGCCGACGAGCCCACCGGAAACCTCGACCCAGCCAGCAGCCGCACCGTCGTCACCGCCCTGAAGGAGCACGCGGCCGCCGGTGGCTGCGTGGTCATCGCCACCCATGACCCGAGGGTCGTCGCCGCGTGCGACCGCCACCTCAGCCTGGGAGCACTGCGATGACCGCGCTGCTGCGGGAAGTGGCCGCGGCTGCCCGCAGCCAGGCCGTCTCCAGCGCGCTGACCATCGCCATGGTGGCCGGCATGTGCGCGGCCGTGCTGCTGACCACCGGCCGTGCGGTCGCGGCCGAACAGGCCGTGCTCGCGCAGGTCGACGCCGCGGGTACGCGCAGCATCGTGGTACGCGCCAGCGAGGAGGCCGGCCTGACCGTCGCGCTGCTCGACCGGCTGCGCGGCGTCGAGGGCATCGAAGCGGCGGCCGGCTTCGGGCCGATCGTGGACGCCCGCAACGCGGCGATCGCCGGCGCGCCGCCGGTGGCGGTCCGTCCCGCCTACGGCGTGATCGCAGACCGGCCGATGTACGCGCCGCAGCACCCGGCCGGCCGTACCGCGCTGGCCTCCGACGCCGCGATCGCGGCGTTCGGCCTGCGCGACGGCAGCGGCGGGATCACCACCGACCACGGTGAGGACGTGGTCGTCGTCGGTGGCATGACGGTCCCCGAACACCTGCGGTTCCTCGAGCCGCTGGTGGTCATCCCGTCATCCAGCCCTGCCGCCCCGGCCGGCGACCACCCCGAGGAGCCGCTGGCGATGCTCGTCGTCCTCGCGCGGAGCCCGCAGGAGGTGGCCGTGGTCGAGGCGGTGGTGCGCAGCCTCCTGACCGACGCCGAGCAGGGCACTGTCACGGTGGAGACCTCCGCAGAGCTCGCCGAGGTCCGCGCGGCCGTCAACGGTGAACTGCGCACCTACGGGCGCGGCACCGTGCTGGCCATCCTCGCCGTCTCCACCGTGCTCGTGGCGGCCAACCTGCTCGCCCTGGTCATCATGCGGCGCAGGGACTTCGGCCGCCGCCGGGCGCTGGGCGCCACCCGAGGGCTGATCGTCGCCCTGATCATGGGCCAGGTGGCGGTGCTCGCGGTAGCCGGCGCCGTCGTCGGCACCAGCGCCGCGGTGGTCGGCCTGGCCGCCGCCGGCCACCCGCTGCCGGACGTCGGCTTCGCCACCGCGGTCGGAGCCGCCGGGGTGCTGGTGGCCGTCGCCGCCGCCGTCGTGCCGGCGGTGGTCGCCTCCCGGCGCGACCCCCTGCACGAGCTCCGCGTGCCGTGACACCGCAGGCGTGGTGGAAGGACGGTCGCGGCCAGGGTCCTCATGCACCGACGCCGACGACTCTTGAACGCTCACCCGGCACAGGACTGACCTCGTCCGGCTGCCGCCTCACGGAACCAGGTCGAGACTGCGGGACGCCACCACGTCGCCGATCAGCTCCAGCGCGGCGTCCGCCGGCATCGGGTCGAGCGCGCGGCCGTCCCGCAGGCGCAGGGACACCCGGCCGTCCGCGGCCTCCCGCACACGGATCACCGCCGCGTACGGGATCCCGGCCAGCACCGCGTCGCGTCATGCTGCCGACCAGGCTGCGGTGCACCATCACCGGACACCGCCGCTCGCCATAGCCGTCGACATAGGACAGACCGAACCGCTGCGACTGGAGGAAGTCCAGCTGGACTGTGGACAGGGTCTCCTCCCGCCCGGCGGCGTCCACCACCTGGATGTCGATCTTCGGCCCGTAGAAGGCCGCCTCGCCGGTGCCTCGACGTACGGCACGCCCGCCGGACGGGCCCGGCGGCGTCGTGATGAGGTGCGCCCTACGCAATTCCCCACGCTACCCGGGCCCCGCGCCCGGCACCAGGCACTTTCCGGGCCGCCGACCCGCCGGGGTCACAGCTGCGGGGTGTAGCGCATGAGCTGGCGGGCCGCCTCGGTGATGGAGCCGGACAGCGACGGGTAGATGCTGATGGTCTGGGCGACCTGGTC
>DATGOE010000005.1:0-13038 GCA_035306365.1 Natronosporangium sp.
CGCCGTCGGGGGTGGCGCGATCGCGGGCCGGTGCCGACCGGGCACGCCTGGACGGCACCGGCTCAGCCGGGCGGTGACGCGCGCGTGTCGGGACGTGCGGTCCGCGAGCCCGCCGGACGACACGTTACGCGCGCGGCCGGCGACCCGTCGACGTGGTGGACGGGTCACGGGTCGCGCAGGAGCCGCCGCGTACGCCCGCCCGACGCGCGCTGCGGACGAGAGCCTCCAGACCCGTCGCGAGGGCCCGGCGCTCGTCCTCGGTCATGGCGGCGGTCCACTCGAGGTAGTGCCGGTGGAAGGCGACGCCCATGTCGCGGTGCAGCTCGCGACCGCGCTCGGTCAGCCGCAGCCGGTAGAGACGGCGGTCGGCCGGGTCGCGTTCGCGCACCAGCAGCCCGTCCCGCTCCAGGTCCGCCGCCAACCTGCTGACGCTGCTCTTGTCCAGGTGCAGCAGCTCGGCCAGGTCCCGCTGGGACAGCGGGACCTCACGGTCCAGCTCGTGCAGGGCGAACGCCTGGGACAGCGACAACGGTGCGCCGCCGGTGGAGGCCGTCGGCATCACCGACGCGATCATCCGGAACAGCTCCATCATCAGGTCGTGGAGCTGTGGCGTCGTCGGTTCGTCTCCGGGTTGCGCCGCCGGTTCCACCCGACCTCCACTCCCCGATAAAAAGTTGCGCTCCGCAACTTCCCGCCCTACCCTGCTCGTTGCAGCGTACAACCAAGGAGGGATCATGCGACCGCACCACCGTCACCACCGCCACCGCGACCCGTCCGCACCGTTCGAAGGGCGGGCGGTCCGGTGGTACGACCTCATGGCCAGGCGGCTGACGCGGCCGGTGTACCGGCGGCTGGCGGCGGACGTCGCCGCCGCAGCGCCGCACGGCGCCGCGGTGCTCGACGTCGGCACCGGACCGGCCATCCTCCTGGTCGAACTCGCACGGCTCCGCCCGGACCTGCGCCTGACCGGCGTGGACCCGTCCGCCGACATGGTGGCCACGGCCGAGCGGAACCTGAGCCGGTGGGCGCCGGACGCCTCCGCCGTCCGGGGCGACGCCGAACGCCTGCCGTTCCCCGACGGCGCCTTCGACCTGGTCGTCACCTCGTTCAGCCTCCACCACTGGGCCGACGTCACGGCCGCCGGCGCGGAGCTGGCCCGGGTGCTGCGACCGGGCGGGCGCGTCCTGGTGTACGACTTCCGTTACGCGCCGTTCGAGGAGCTGACCGCCGCCACGGCGGGGACGTCCCTGTCCGGCGGACCCGCACCGCAGCGCACCCGGTTCCGCCCCGGCTTCCCGTTGCTGCGTTCGGCGGTGCGGCTCGTACTGCAGGACCGACGGGCGCCGGTGCCGGGCTGAGCCGGCGGCCTTCCAGGGCCCGGCCCGCGACAGCGCGCCCGACCTCGTCGCCGGCCCGACCGCCTCCCTGCCTGGGCGCGGCGCCCGCCCGACACCACCGCCCGGGCCGGCACCGTCGCCGCAGCGGCGTTGTCCGGTGCGCGGAGGTCCGCATAGACTGGTCGGACAACTGCATGTGCCGCTTGAGTCCCGGCGGGAGATCTGGGCGTCGCCCAGAGCCGAAGGAGCAACCTCCCCGAACCTCTCAGGCACCACACCGTCGGGACGAGGCAACTCTGGAGAGCGGCCCTCAGCCAGAGGGCCCACCGAAGGGGCAAGCGGATCCGTCCGCAATCTCTCAGGTCAGGCGACAGAGCGGGGAGACGGTGGCACGACCGTGCCGCCCCACTTCACCGCGACCACACACCGGACGGGCCCGCGGGACCCAGCGACCGCTCCGGTGGAGCTTGACCCGACCGGGGTGGTGCACATGTGGAGTTGCGCTTCCGGCGCCGCCGCTGGTGGCGCCGTCGCGTCCGGTGCCGCCGACTCGACCGGCGAGACTCGGCAGCGGAGGCGGATCCGGCGATGACCGTCAGCGTCTTCGACCTGTTCTCCATCGGGATCGGCCCGTCCAGCTCCCACACCGTGGGGCCGATGCGGGCCGCCAACCGGTTCGTCGCCGACCTCGACGACCGCGGGCTGCTCGACAAGACCACCGCGGTCGACATCCGGCTGTACGGGTCGCTGGCGGCCACCGGAGTCGGGCACGGGACCGTACCGGCGGTGCTGGTCGGCCTGGCCGGCCGCCGGCCGGAGGAGGTCACACCGGAGGAGATCGCCGCCCGGATGGCGGACCTGCGGACCCGCGGCCGGCTGGCGCTGGCCGGGCGGGTCAGCGTCCCCATGTCCGAACAGGACATCGCCCGCCACCCGCTGACCGTGCTGCCGGGTCACCCCAACGGGATGGTGCTCGCCGCCCGTGACCCGGCCGGCGAGGTCAGCTACGAGCAGACGTACTACTCCACCGGCGGCGGGTTCGTCGCCACCGCCGACGAGCTGGGCAGCCGGGGCGAGCTGCCGTCGGCGCCACCGGGGCCGTTCCGGACCGCGGCCGAGCTGCTGCGCCGGTGCGCCGAGACCGGCTCGGCCGTCAGCGACGTCATGCTCCGGTTCGAGGCCACGCGGCGCCCGGCGGCGCAGGTGCGGGAGTACCTGCTGCGGATCCGGGACGTGATGTGGGAGTGCGTCCGGCGCGGGGTGCACGCCGAGGGCGAGCTGCCCGGCGGGCTGGGGGTAAGGCGGCGCGCCCCGGACTGGTACCGCCGGCTGTCGGTGGAGGACCCCGACCACCGCGACCCGGCTCTGGCGGAGGACTGGGTCAACCTGGTCGCGATGGCCGTCAACGAGGAGAACGCGGCCGGCGGCCGGGTCGTGACCGCCCCCACCAACGGCGCGGCCGGCATCATCCCGGCGGTGCTGCACTACGCCACCCACTACACCGCCGCCGGGGTCGCGGACCCGGACGAGGTCGCGGTCCGGTTCCTGCTCACCGCCGGCGCGATCGGGTCGCTGTACAAGGAGCGCGCCTCGATCTCCGGTGCGGAGGTGGGCTGCCAGGGCGAGGTGGGCTCGGCGTCGTCCATGGCGGCCGCCGGCCTGGCGGAGGTCCTCGGCGGGACGCCGGCCCAGGTGGAGAACGCCGCGGAGATCGCCATGGAGCACAGCCTGGGCATGACCTGCGACCCGGTGGGCGGGCTGGTGCAGATCCCCTGCATCGAACGCAACGCGATCGCCGCCGGCAAGGCCGTCAACGCGGCGCGGATGGCGTTGCGCGGCGACGGCACCCACCGCGTCTCGCTCGACGAGGTCATCGCCGCGATGCGGGAGACCGGCCGGGACATGAGCGACAAGTACAAGGAGACCGCCCGTGGCGGTCTGGCGGTCGCGGTCGTGCCGGTCAACGTCGTGGAGTGCTGATCCCTCGCCTGCCGCCCACGGAGGACCTCTTCGCCTCCCGTGCCACCGTGCGGCTGCGTTCGCAGCGGAGATCAGCCGTCACCGGGCAGTTTGGCGGGGTGTCGAGGAGGAAGAGGGACTCCCTAACGGGACGGCTCGCCGCCGGGGCGCACGGCTACCACCTCGCTCAGTAGCCGGTCGGCCAGGTCGGAGAAGTCTCTGCTGGCCGCGGCGACGGCGGCCTGGTGACCTCCGAAAGCCCTGTCCGCGGGCGTGAGCCGGAAGATCGGCTTGCGCGCCTCGTACGCCAGCGGCAGGAGGCTTCGGTAGTGCTTGAGTTGGCCCAGACAGTACGGATCCCGGTCGATCCGGGGGGCGAGCTCTCCACTCCGAGCACGGAGGTCCGGTACACGCCGGGTATGCGGGCCATCCAACGCTCGTACGCCGCGACCGGCCGGCCCAGCCGTACGCCAGGGCCGAGCAGACGTAGCCGGCCGGCGACATTCCGCCTGCGGGCAGCCGCAGCGAGGGGTCTGGATTCTTGGCGAGCCGATCCTGCCACTCGCGGCGCCACCGACGGAGTGTGGGGCCGAGGTTCCGCAGTCCCTGGACGCTGAACAGGTCCGGGCTGAGGGGGATGACGACGTGGTCTGTGGCCACCATGGCGGACCGGTTGATGGCGCCCAAGTTGGGACCGACGTCCGTCAGGATGACGCCTGCCTCGACCTTCTGCGCCGCCTGCATCAGCAGGCGCCAGAACGCGGAGACGACACGGAACGCGCGCTCGCTTCCGTCGACGCACGCCGGCCACTGGCCGGACAGCTCGTCCTCAAACCTGGAGAGAGCCAGGTCACCCGGTAGGACCCACAGCTGGTCGGCGACCGGCAGCAACGGAGGATCCGCGATGTCCCCGATCCCCCTGATCATCGGCCGCAGGCTGCCGAAGATCGTCCGCGCCGGCGCGTCGTCACCGCTGTCGTCTGCGGGCCAGAGCTGCTCGAGCTGCTCATCATCGAAGAAGTTCGCGGTGAGGTTGGCCTGGGGGTCGAGATCCGCCGCGATGACGGTGCGCCCTTTCCGCGCCACCATCCACGCGAGGTGGTAGACGAGGGCCGTCTTTCCGACCCCACCCTTGTTGTTGAAGAAGGTGACGACCGGCGGGCTCATCGCGCCTCCCGGACCACGACCCCGACATGCGTTGGCTGGACGTCGAACTCCGGCGGAGGGTTGCCGTTGCGTTTGAGAGCCTTCCTGGCGATCGGCAGCCCAGCCCCGAACTTCTGGACGTACCCGAGGCTGCTCATCGCCTCAGCGAGCGTCGGGTTGCGGTAGTCGGTCACGCCGGGCCGGCCGAAGTTGTCCACCGTCACCACGCCGTACGGGCCGCCGGGACCACGGGCTGTGCGACCCGGACGACGCCGCGGCCGTGGACGAGATCTCGCGCAGCCTCGAGGCGGCCGCGGAGGTCGGCGCCCGCGCCGGCCGCGACGCGGCGGGCGGTCCCGCCGGAGGAGTACGCCAGGGTGGTGGCGGTCAACCAGACCGGCGTCTTCCTGGGGATGGCGGCGGTGGCACCGGTCATGCGCGAGCAGGGCGGCGGGGTCATCATCAACACCTGCTCGGTGGCCGGGATGAAGGGCGGCGGGCAGCCGTACGCGTACGCGGCCAGCAAGTGGGCGGTCCGCGGGATGACCCGCTCGGCCGCGTGGGAGCTGGCGCCGTAGGGGATCCGGGTGAACGCCATCTCGCCCGGCGTGGTGGACACGCCGATGATCGAGGGCGGTGAGGCGGAGGTACGGAGGCTGGCCACCCTCGTGCCCAGCGGCCGGGTCGCGCGACCGGAGGAGATCGCCACCATCGCGCTGTTCCTGGCCAGCGACGCCTCCAGCTACGTCTCCGGCACCGAGATCACCGCCGACGGCGCACTCACCGCCTAGTCACCGGTGCGATGTCGGTGCGGGTCTCGATGGCGCGGACCACCGCCGCCATGTCGGCCCCGCCGTAGCCCAGCGACACCGCCTCGCACAGCAGCGCGTGGGTGGCGTCCAGCAGCGGCGTGGCCACACCCGCCCGCCTCGCCTCCTCGGCGATGAGCTGCGCGTTGTAGAGCACGTCGGCCGTGGCCGCCTGCACCTGGAAGTCACCGGTGATCAGCTTGAGCAGCTTGCCGCGGGACACGCTGCTGGCCATGGGGCCGCTGTCGTGCACCAGCTGCAACCGGCGCGGGTCCAGGCCGTGCCGCTGGGCGAAGTGGAAGGCCTCTGCCAGGCCGGTGACCATCGTGATGAGGAACAGGTTGACCGACAGCTTGGTCAGCAGGGCGTAGGGCACCGGGCCGCAGTCGACCGCCTCGCGGCACATCGGCGGCAGCAGCGGCCGCACCGTCTCCACCGCTTCCCGCTCGCCGGCGACCATCGCGACCAGCTGCCCCGCCTCGGCCGGCACGCGTGACCCCGACACCGGCGCCTCCACGTAGCGGCCACCGGCGGCACGCACGTCCGCCTCGAGCCCCTGGGAGTAGCCGGGTGAGGTCGTTCCCATGTGGACGAGCGTACGGCCGGAGAGGTTGGCCCGGAAGGCCTCCGCGCCGCGACCGAGCACGGCGTCGGTCACCTCGCCGTTGGCGAGCATGACGACGACCACGGGTGCCCGCGCGAACACCTCGGCCGGGCTCGCCGCGACCAGCGCCCCGACCCGGCGCAGCGGTTCGGTGCGCGCCACGGTGCGGTTCCACACCACCAGCCGTACCCCGGCCCGGGCGAGGTTGAGCGCCATCGGCTGACCCATGACCCCGAGACCGATGAAACCGACGTCCACATGCACCTCCGAAGGCACTCTCACCACGAGTACGCCACCGCGTCGAGGATCCGGTCCACGTCCGGGAGGTAGTGCTCCTCCAGCCGGGCGGCCGGGACGGGACGTCGTACCCGGCCACCCGCACCACCGGTGCCTCCAGCCGGTAGAAGCAGTCCTCGGCCAGGCGCGCGGCGATCTCAGCGCCGAGCCCGAGGGTGTGCGGCGCCTCGTGAACGACCACGCACCGCCGGGTGCGCCGGACCGACTCCGCGACCGCGTCCAGGTCCAGCGGCGCGAGCGTGCGCAGGTCCACCACTTCCAGGTCCCGCCCGTCCGCCTCGGCGGCGGTCGCGGCCTCCAGGGCGGTGCGCACCATCGGCCCGTACGCGACCACGGTCACGTCGCTGCCCGGCCGCACCACCCGGGAGGCGTGCAGGGGGTACGCCGCGGCCGGGTCGCCGTCCGGCTCGACCTCGCCCCGGTCCCAGTAGCGGCGCTTGGGCTCCAGGAACACCACCGGGTCGTCCGAGGCGACCGCCTGCTGGATCATGACGTACGCGTCCTGCGCGGTGGCGCAGGTGACCACCTTCAGGCCGGGCGTGTGGCACAGGTGCGACTCCGGCGACTCCGAGTGGTGCTCCACCGCGCCGATACCACCGCCGTACGGGATCCGCAGCACGATCGGCAGGGCGACCCGCCCTCCCGACCGGTGGTGCATCTTCGCCACCTGGTTGACGATCTGGTCGAACGCCAGGTACGCGAAGCCGTCGAACTGGATCTCGCACACCGGCCGGTACCCGCGCAGGGCCAGGCCGACGGCGGTGCCGACGATGCCGGACTCCGCCAGCGGGGTGTCGACCACCCGCTCGTCACCGAAGTCCTTGAGCAGGCCGTCGGTGACCCGGAACACGCCGCCGAGCCTGCCCACGTCCTGGCCCATGACGAGCACGGTCGGGTCACGTTCCAGCGCGCGGCGCAGGCCCTCGTTGAGGGCCCGGCCGATCGTCATCACCTCAGGCATGTCCGTCGCGCCGCCCGGACCAGATCAGTCCTGATTGGACCGCCGCCCGCCGGCGTTCACCTCCCCGCGCGTGGCATCGATGCGCCGATGGTAGGAACCGGCCGGCGGGCAAGGGAAAGCGAATCTCCTGATGAGCCTGACAGGAAGCGTCTATGGACAGCCACCGCACGACCGCGGCCTGTTGTCCGTACCGACGATGTTCGGTGACCACGGGAGACTCATAGGATCTGCCTATGAATCTCGCTCACCTGCGGTACTTCGCGGCGGTGGTCGAACACGGCAACGTCACCCGGGCGGCCGAGCGCCTGTTCGTCTCCCAGCCGACCGTCTCGGCGGCCCTGCGCACCCTGGAGCGGGAGCTCGGTCAGCCGCTGTTCGACCGGGTCGGCCGCCGGTTGCGGGTCACCCCCGCCGGCGCCGAGGCGTACCGCCGGGTGGTGCGCATCCTGGCGGAGTGGGACGACACCCGCGCCCTGGCACGCCGCGGCGACGCGCGGGTCCGGCTGCGTCTGGGCGTGCTGGACACGCTGCCGCACCGGTGGGTCTGCGACCTGGTCGACGCGCTGGGTCGCGGACACCCGCGCCTGGCGGTCACGGTGCGGTCCGGCAGCGTGCCGAGACTGGCGACCCTCCTGGCGGGAGCGCGCCTGGACGCCGCGGTCACCAGCACGCAGGTGCCGGCGCCCCGGGCACGGGTGCTGCAGCGCGAGCCCTTCGTCGCCGTGTTCCACCCCGACCACCGGCTCGCGCGCCGGCACACCATCGCCCTACGGGACCTGGCCGGCGAGCCGTTCGTCGAGCGCGGCCACTGCGAGATCATGGACAGCGGCCGCGCGGCGGTACGGCAGGCGGGTGTGCGGCTGACCGTCGTGGCCCGGGTCCACTCCGACGACCTCGCGATGGCGCTGGTCGGTCGCGGGTTCGGCTACACGCTGGCGCCGGTGAGCCTGGCGACCGGTGAGGTGCGGACGGTCCCCGTGGAGGACTTCGCGATCGAGCGGTGTCTGGTGGTGGAGGTGGCGCCGAGCGCTTCCCCGCAGGTCGCCGCCGCCCTCGCGGGGCTGCCCGGAACGGTGCGGTGGTCCTGACGCCGCGCCGGACCTGACGCCCCCTCGCGGGTGGCGGGACGGTACGCGCCCGCGGGCGCCGTTCAGAACCGCAGCATCCCGATCGGCAGGTAGGCCAGCGCGCCGATGAGCCCGGCGGCCGGGAACGTCATGATCCAGGCGATGACAATGGACCGCGCGACCCCCCACCGGACCGCCCGCTTGCCGCGGGTGGAGCCGACCCCCATGATGGCCGAGGTGATGGTGTGCGTGGTGGAGATGGGCGCACCGATCCACCACGTGTTGGCGTAGAGCACCGCTGAGGCGACGGACTCGGCGGAGAAGCCCTGCGGCGGTCCGAGGTCGATGATCCGCCGTCCCATCGTGCGGATGATGCGCCAGCCGCCCGCGTACGTGCCGGCGGCCATGGCGCCGGCCGCGGCGAGGTAGACCCACTCGGGAATGTGCGTGGGCGAGTCCTGCAGGCCTCCCACGAACAGCGCGAGCACGATGATGCCCATGACCTTCGCCGCGTCCTGCATGCCGTGGCCGAGCGACATGGCGGCCGCCGACACGGTCTGGGCGTGGCGGAAGCCCCGGTTGAGCTTGCCCGGCTGGCCGCGCCGGAACACCCAGTAGACCGCCAGCATCATCAGGAACCCGAGCACGAGGCCGACCACCGGGGACAGCAGCGTCGGCAGCAACACCTTCGTGACCAGGCCACCCCACAGCACCACGCCGCCGCCGATCAGCGTGGCGCCGACGACGCCGCCGAACAGCGAGTGCGACGAGGAGGTCGGCCATCCGAACCACCAGGTGATGAAGTTCCACCCGATCGCGCCGATCACGCCGGCGAGCACGATCATCAGGCTGTTCATGCTCGCCTCGAGCTCGACCAGTCCCGCGGCCACCGTGGCGGCCACCTTGGCGCCCAGGTGGGCGCCGACGAAGTTGCCGACGGCGGCCATCGCGAGCGCCGGCCGCGGCCGCAACGCCCGCGTGGAGACCGAGGTGGCGATGGCGTTGGCGGCGTCGTGGAAGCCGTTGGTGTACGCGAACAGCAGCGCGGCGGCGATCACCGTCGCCACGGCGATGTAGGTGCCGGTGTCCACGCTCAGGACTCTTTGACGTAGACACCCTCGATGACGTGGCTGACCTGCTCGAAGGAGTCGCAGGCCGCCTCCAGCTCGTCGGCGACCTCCTTGAGCTTCATGACGGTCAGGCCGTCGTACTCCCCGGAGTACAGCCGCACCAGCAGCATCCGGTAGGCGCGGTCACCGTCGTTCTCCAGCCGGTTGCACTCGACCCAGTAGTTGCGCATCTCCTGGTTGAAGCCCCGCAGCTTGGGCATGGACTCGGCCAGGAGGTCGGCCTGGGCCTGCAGGACCGCGATCTGTTCGATCATCTCCCGCGGCAGAGCCGGCAGGTCGGTCAGGTTGTACAGGTAGATCAGGTGGGCCGCGGCCTCGATGTGGTCGATGACGTCGTCGAGCCGGGCCGCCAACTGGTGCATGTCGTTGCGGTCCAGGGGCGTTACGAAGGTCGAGTCGATCTTGTTGAACAGCCGGTGGGTGAGCTGGTCGTTGTCGTGCTCGACGTCGACCAGCCGCTCGGAGATCGACTCGAAGTCGGGTTTCTCGTCCCCCAGCTCGGCGAGGATGGCGACCCCTCGCTTGATGTTCTCCGCCGCCTCATTGAAGAAAGCGAAGAATGCGCTGTCCTGAGGCTTCAGCGAGAACCGCACCCAGCACTCTCCTGCCCGTCGTGCAGCCGTAACCTGTCGGACACCCCAGCGTCCCACCCGACGCTAGCACCCGCGCGGACCACTTCCGCGGAGGAAGTCGCCCGGTTGGGCGGTTCCACGCCACAGTTGGCCAGACGTTCCGGATCAGTTCGCGGACGGTTCACCGGCTGTTCACCTTCCCGGCGCGGGCACCGCCCGCCGGGGCGGGTCGCCCCGGACCGGGTCGCTACCGCCAGGCGCGCACGACCGGTACGGGTGGTGCCGGCGTCGATGCTGCCGGGTCAGCGCTGGGGCGGGGCCGCGCTGTCGACGTTGCGGTCAGGGTCGCCGTCGTCGACGACCGCCTCGTGGACGGCGGTCTCGTCGTCGGCCGCCGGGTAGGTGGCCGCGGCACCGTGGTCGCCGGCCGGCTCCGGCTCCGCCGACCCGTACTCGTCGCTGCCGGGCTGGCGCGGGGACGGGATCACCGGTGGGGCGTGCGCCGCCGCGTAGCCGTCGCCGCCGGGCGGGACGCCGGCCGGACCGCCGGAAACGGGGGCTTCACCCGGCACGCCGCCGGCCACACCGTTGCCCTCCGTGTGCGCCGCCACCAGCGGGTACTCGCCGGTCTCGGGCTCCTGCCCGGGCCCGGCGGGCCCGCCGTCGGCCCGCCAGCCCGCCGCGCCGCGTCCGTCGCCCGGCTCCGCGCGGGTGCCCCCGCTCCGCTCGAACCAGGCGTACCCGCCGGTGTCCGGCTCGGCGTCGCCACCCGCGGCCGGCCCGCCCGCCTCCGGTGGCGCCTGCCCGGCCATCGGTGCCGGCGGCGCGCTCTGGGGCTCGACGGGCGCGGGGTGAGGCTCCACGGGCGCGGGCTGGTCCCCGGAGGCCACGCCGACCGCCTCTCCCGCCGCCACGGCCGGCGGCCCGGACTGGGGTACCGCGACCTGGTCGCCGCGCACACCCGCCGCGGCGGCGTCCTCCAGGCGTACCGCCGGTCGGGGCGCCACCGGCACGACCAGCGGGTACTCGCCGGTCTCGGTGCCGCGCGCGGCGGCGGCCATGACCGCCGCGGCCGCCAGCTGTGCCACCCGCTCGGCCTCGCGCTGCACCCGCGAGCGCACCTGCTGGGCGTGCCGTTCGGCGGCCGCCGCCGAGCGCCTGGCCATCTCCAGCCGCTCCATCTCGGCGGCCAGCTCGTGGTTGAGCTCGTCATACCGCTGCTGGAGTTGGGCGACCTCCCGCTCGGCCGCCGCCCGCTCCTGGCGCCACTGGGCAAGCTGCTGCTGAGCGCCGTCCAGCTCGGCCTCCAGCCGGGCGATCGCCTGCTGCCGGGCCTGGATCTCCTGCTGGGTCTGGGCGCGTGCCGCCTCGATCTCCTCCCGGGCCTGGGCGCGGGCGGACTCGAGCAGCTCGTCGGCTTCCGCCCGCGCCTGTTCCACCTGCTGCGCGCTCTGCTCGGCGAGCCGCCGGGCCTCCTGCTCGGCGCGTTCGTACGCGGCCTCGCCCTCGGCGCGCAGCCGCTCGGCCTCCTGCCGCGCGTCGGCGAGCAGCTTCTCCGCCTCGGCCTGGTGGCGGGCGGCCCGCTCCTCGGCCAGGTTCTTGATGTCCCGGGCCTGCTTCTCCGCCAGGTCGAGGATCTGGCCGACGGTGGGGCCGAGGTCCTGGAAGGACGCCCGTTCGAGCTTCGGCGGCCGCTGGCGCAGCTCGTTCAGCTCGGCCTGGACCCGCTCCAGCTGCGTGGCCAGCTCGCGGGCCTGCCGGTACGCCTGGTCGCGTTCGGTGGCCAGCGTCGCCAGCTCCCTGCCCACCCGGGCCACGTAGGTGTCCACCTGCCGCTTGTCGTAGCCGCGCCGCGTGAGCTCGAAGTCCGGCCGCGGGGTGCGGACTTCGTGCGGTGCGATCAGACCGTCGCCGTACGACATGCGCCATCCTCCCTACGACGAAGACCGCCGGGCCCGGCGGCTGGACCACGCCACGGTGGGTGGGGTCGGCCGGCGAACCGCGCCGCCCGCCGTCAGGCAAACGCTACCGTCCGCGCGCCACGCGTGTGACCCCCGGCCCGGCGCGTCTGGGTCCACCGTCCGGCCGGCGTCCGGGCGCGCCGGTGCGGTACGGCCACGCGGTGGGGGCCGGCGTCGACCGGCGGCCACGGTCCACTGTCCGGCCACGGCACCGCGTGCCCGTCCCGTTGCGGTACGTACCCGCGGCGGTCTCCCCCGGACCGCTGACGGCGCGTACCCGCGGCGGTCTCTCACGGGACGGCGATGAGCAGCCCCACCCCGACCAGCACGCCGGCCGACCCCACCCACACCTTGAGCTCGAGCGGCTCGCGGTGGGGTCCGAACGAGACCAGCACCAGCACCGTGGGCACGGTGAGCAGCTGCAGGGCGAGGACCACGCCGACCGGCGCGTCGGCCAGCCCGAGGTAGCGCCACCACGTCGCCAGGCCCACCACCACACCGGCGGCCAGCTTCAGCCGCCAGGCGGTGCGGTCCATCCGCCCGCCGCCGCGGCTGGCGGGCACCGCGAGCAGGACCGCACCGTACGCCAGGGCGGCCGCTGCCAGACCGACGGTGACCCCCACCAGCGGGTCGGCGAACCCGCGCAGCCCGGCGACGGTGAGCACCGCGCTGACCGCCCACGCCGCGGAGGTGGCCAGGCCGTAACCGGACTCGCGCAGCCTCGCCCGGTGGTGGGCGCCCGGGTCGGTCACCAGGTACGCGCCGGCCACGGTCACCGCGATGCCGAGCAGCGCCAGCGGACCGGGTACGGATCGGGTGGCGAGGAACGCGAGGACCACGCCGAAGACCGGGGTGGTGGCGATCAGCGGGGAGGTCCTTGCCGCGCCGATCTTCGCCTGGCTGGCGTTGAGCGTGGTCCAGCCGACGACGAAGTGCACCACGCCGGCGCCGGCCAGGTAGGCCATGCTCACCGGCGGGATGTGGCGCACGTCCCCGGCGGAGCCGGCCGCGACCACGACGACCAGCAGCACCACGGTGGCGGCCGCCAGCTGGGCGAACGTGGCGACGTACACCCTGGTGAGGTTGCGGACGGCGCGCGCGTTCAGCACCTGGAAGACGCCGAACCCGACCCCGGACAGCGCGGCCCACAGCGTGCCGGTCAACCGGGGACCCGGTCGGTGGCCGCCGGCGCGTC
>DATGOE010000006.1:0-17454 GCA_035306365.1 Natronosporangium sp.
ACGCGAGCTGGGTTTAGAACGTCGTGAGACAGTTCGGTCCCTATCCGCCGCGCGCGTAGGAGACTTGAGAAGACCTGTCCCTAGTACGAGAGGACCGGGACGGACGAACCTCTAGTGTGCCAGTTGTCCCGCCAGGGGCACTGCTGGTTAGCCACGTTCGGAAGGGATAACCGCTGAAAGCATCTAAGCGGGAAACCCGCTTCAAGATAACGTCTCCCACCCACACGATGGGGTAAGGCCCCCAGCAGACTACTGGGTTGATAGGCCAGACGTGTAAGCACAGCAATGTGCTCAGCGGACTGGTACTAATAGGCCGAGGGCTTGACCACAACCCGCATCAGACAGGAAAACCGCATCCACTATACAACTCTGAACACACAACCCCACCCAACACCAAACACCACCACAGCGGCGGCATGGGGTTGGGGTTGACAAGTTCACAAGGTTACGGCGGCCATAGCGGAGGGGAAACGCCCGGTCACATCCCGAACCCGGAAGCTAAGCCCTCCAGCGCCGATGGTACTGCACCGGAGACGGTGTGGGAGAGTAGGACGCCGCCGGACACCGTCATGGACCGCCCGTGTGCCGGACCCCGGCAGCGGGCGGTCTTACCATGTCCGCACCCGCCACCGCCGGCCGATCCGTCCGGCTCAGAGCGGACCGAGGGGAAGGTGCCTTGTGAGTCCCACCCACGACCACCGCGGCGGGGGTGACCGCGGTGACCGCGCCGGCGGTGGCGACCGTCCCAGGGGCGGCCGCGGGCGGGGCCGTGACCGGGCGCAGCCGCCGCGCCCGGACGGTGACCGGCGCCACGGCGGCGGCGCACGTGGGCGTGGCCGCGACCGGGACCGCGAGCCGGGCCCCGAGCGGCGTCCGGAGCGGGAGCGGGACCGTCGCACCCGACCCCGCCGGCCGGAGCCGCTGCCGCGTCCGGTCGCTTCCGGCCGCCCGGAGCCGCCCGAACCGCCCGAGGACGCCCGGCCGGAGGATCTGGACCGCTCGGTGCGCGAGGAGCTGCGCACCCTGCCCAGGTCCACGGCCGACCGGGTGGCGCGCCACCTCGTCGCCGCCGGCCGGCTGGTGGAGGAGGACCCGTCCGCGGCGCTGGCGCACGCGATGGCGGCGCGCCGGCTCGCGCCGCGCGTCGGCGCGGTGCGGGAGGCGGTGGGCATCGCGGCCTACCGCGCGGAGGACTGGCGGACCGCGATCACCGAGCTGCGCGCCTACCAGCGGATCACCGGACGGTTCAGCCACGTCGCGGTGGTGGCCGACAGCGAGCGGGCGCTCGGGCGCCCCGAGCGGGCCATCGACCTGTACCGCTCGACGCCGCGCGACCGGCTGACCACCGCGGAGGCGGTCGAGCTGCTGATCGTGGCCGCCGGTGCCCGGCGGGACATGGGGCAGCTCCCGGCCGCGGTGGCCATGCTGCAGGTGCCCGAGCTGACCAGGCCGGGCCCGTGGGCGGCGCGGCTGCGGTACGCGTACGCGGACGCCCTCCTGGCCGCCGGCCGGGTCACGGAGGCCCGGGAATGGTTCGCCCGGGCCGTGGACGCCGACGAGGAGGCGGCGACCGACGCCGCGGAGCGCCTTCTCGAGCTCGACGGCGTGGTCATGGAGGAGCCGGAGGACGACGGCGCCGCCGACCCCGGGGAGAACCCCGGTGCCGATGGGACCACCGGTCCGCGGGACAGCGCCGGTGGAGAGGACATCGCCGGTGGACACGGGACCGGCTCCGCGGAGCCGAACCCGGGTGGCCCGGACCCGGTCACCCGGGTGCGGCAGGCACCGCCGGCGGGACCGGTCGAGGTCGTCTCACCGCCACGGGTGAGAGCCGGGGCGGGTCGGCTCGCCGACGCGTACGACGTGGTGGTGCTCGACCTCGACGGGGTGGTCTACCTCGGCGAGGAGGCGGTGCCGGGAGCGGCCGACACCGTCGCCGCGCTGCGCGAGGCGGGCGTCGTGGTCCGGTACGCGACCAACAACGCCTCCCGCGACCCCGCGGCGGTCGCCGGCCTGCTGTCGCGCCTGGGCATCCCCGCCGACCCCACGGAGGTGCTGACCTCGGCGATGGTGGCCGCCGACCGGCTGGCGCGGCTGCTGCCGCCGCGCTCGACGGTGCTGGTGGTGGGCAGCGGGGCGCTGGCCGCCGAGGTACGCCGGGTCGGGCTGCGGCCGGTCCGTGCCCTCGCCTCGGGCGACGGGCCGCCCGCGGCGGTGGTGCAGGGGTACGCACCCGACGTCGGCTGGCGCGACCTGGCCGAGGTGTGTGTGGCCGTACGCCAGGGTGCGGTCTGGATGGCCACCAACACCGACGCGACGCTGCCCAGCCCGCGCGGCCCGCTGCCCGGCAACGGTGCGCTGGTCGCCGCGGTGCGGCACGTGCTCGGCCGCGGACCCGACGTCGTGGCGGGCAAGCCCGACCCCGCGTTCTTCGAGGCGGCCGCGCGCCACGGCGGCTCCGGGCGGGTCCTGGTCGTCGGTGACCGCCTGGACACCGACGTCGACGGTGCCGTCCGGGCCGGGCTCGACAGCCTGCTGGTGCTGACCGGTGTCGCCGCCCGTGACCAGGTCGACGCCCGGCCGCCGGAGCAGCGGCCGACCTACGTGGCGGCGGA
This sequence comes from Natronosporangium sp., assembly GCA_035306365.1. GTDB lineage: Bacteria > Actinomycetota > Actinomycetes > Mycobacteriales > Micromonosporaceae > Natronosporangium. The sequence continues at coordinate 2,616 of DATGOE010000006.1, forward strand.
CCTGACCGCGCTGCTGGCGCCGCACCCGGGTGTCGCCTGACGGGTCGTGCCGGCGCGGGGCTCCGTGCCAGGCCTCGGACCTATGGTGGGCGCGTGGTGGATCCGGTCTTCGCGGAGCGGCGGCTGGTCGAGATCTACGACCCGCTGGACCCGGACCGCAGCGACCTGGACGCGTACGTGGCCATGGTCGACGAGTTCGGCGCGCGGACGGTGCTCGACATCGGCTGCGGTACCGGCACCTTCGCCTGCCTGCTCGCCAACCGCGGCCTGACCGTGACCGCGGTGGATCCTGCGGCCGCGTCGCTTGAGGTGGCACGTACCAAGCCCGGTGCGGACCGGGTGCGATGGATTCACGGCTACCCGACGGACCTGCCCCGGCTCGACGTAGACCTCAACGTGGATCTCGCCACCATGACCGGCAACGTCGCCCAGGTGTTCCTGACCGATGAGGATTGGCAGGCCACACTGCGGGCCGCGGATACGGTTCTGCGTCCCGGCGGACGCCTGGTCTTCGAGACCCGCGACCCGGCGGCGAAGGCGTGGCTGGAGTGGAACCGGGAGCGGTCATACAAGCGGGCGACCATCCCGGGTGTCGGCGACGTGGAGGCGTGGGTCGAGTCGGCATCGACGGTGACCTGGTCTCGTTCCGCTGGACCTTCGTGTTCCACTCCGACGGGGCGCGCCCGGCGTCGGACTCCACCCTGCGCTTCCGCAGCCGCCACGAGGTGACCGCCTCGCTGGTGGCTGCCGGCTTCGTCGTGGACGACGTACGCGACGCGCCGGATCGACCCGGCCGCGAGATGGTGTTCATCGCGCGTCGCCCCGACCAGCGGTCGAACCTCGAGCCCGATGCCGTCGGTGGGACGCTGGCGCGCCGAGACCGGCCGGCCTGCTCCCACGCGCTTCCGGTCGTCCGCGATCCCGCGGGCCCGGCGAGCGGGTACCGCCGGGACCGGTGATCCCGGCGCATGCCGGGTCACAGCAGCGAGCGCAGCTTCAGCAGGTCGAGCGGGTTGGCGCTCACGGAGACCCGGCGGGTGGCCAGCGCCCGGACGAAGTCGAGCTCACCGTCGACCAGGGCGATGAAGTCGTCGCTCGTCGCCGACAGCGCGATCCGGGCGTCCGGGTCGTCCCCTTCGGCCACGTCCACCAGCTCGCCGTGGCGCAGCCGGCCGCGGAAGGCGATCCCGAGATCGGTCACCCGGCACACCACCGTCCGGTCCACCCCCGCCTTGCGGCGTACCTCCTCGGCGTTGTCCCGGAGCGCGGCCGCCAGCCGGTCCAACGCCGCGCGGCACTCCTCCACGCTCGCCACGTCGGTCTCCCGTCACCAGTCCCAGCGTCCCGCACCGTACTGTACGAGAGTTCTCCCGCGTCGCCGCCGGGCGCGGCGCCGGCGGTGTCGCCGGCTGGTCTGCGGGCACGTCCCGTGCGACGCCCGGTAGCGTGGGATCGGCAGATCGGACCGGACCGAGGGGGGCGCATGTACGACGCGTGGCGGGCCTACCTGGAGGTGGCGATGGGACTGACCCAGGCGTCGCGCCGGAAGGCCGAGCAGATCGCGCGCGACCTGGTCGGCCGCGGCGGTGCCACCGCCTCGCAGCTGCAGAACATGGCCGAGGAGCTGCTCGCCGCCGGCCGGGCGAACCGCGAGGCGCTGGCGAAGCTGGTCCGGTACGAGCTGGAGCGGGCACTCGGCGCGGTGGGGCTGGCCAGCGCCGACGAGGTTCGAGCGCTCGAAGAGCGGGTGCGCCGGCTGGAACGGGAGGTGCGTGCCGCCGGGCCGGCGCCCGCGGCGCCCCAGGCACCCGGCACCCAGGCACCGCACGCTGCCGAAGCCGCGGCGAAGAAGGCAGCGGCGAAGAAGGCGGCCGCGAAGAAGGCTCCGGCGAAGAAGGCGGCGAAGACGGCTGCGAAACGGGCGCCGGCGGCCAGGAAGGCGGCCGGACGCACCGGCGGGACGTCACGGGAGCGGGCATGACACCGGACGGGGCCACTGACCGGACGCCCGTGCCCGGTCCGGCGGCGGTCACCGGCGCAGCGTCGCCGGACGCCACCGAGCCGCAGGCGCGTCCGGACAGCGGGCCGCCCGTGACCGGGCACCCCGCGGTGGACGCGGCACTGCGCGAGCTGGCCCGGGTCGCCGACGCGGAACCGGCCGACCAGATCCCCGCGTACCAGGCGGTCCACCGCGTCCTGCGGGAGACCCTGGCGAGCATCGACGAGGGCTGAACGGGCTCACCATGGCACGACGCGTCCGCCTCGACGCCGAGCTGGTGCGCCGGCGCCTGGCGCGCTCACGGGCACACGCCGCGGAGCTCGTGGCCGCCGGCCTGGTCAAGGTGCGGGGGGTACCCGCCACCAAGGCCGCCACCCAGGTCGACCCGGCCGACCCGGTCACCGTGACCTCGCCCCGGCCGGAGTACGTGTCGCGCGGCGGAGACAAGCTGGCCGGTGCCCTGGACCGCCTCGGCCCCACCGGGCCGGCCGTGGCCGGCCGCCGCTGCCTGGACGCCGGCGCGTCCACCGGCGGCTTCACCGACGTCCTGCTGCGCGCGGGCGCGGCCGAGGTGGTGGCGGTGGACGTCGGGTACGGGCAGCTGGCCTGGTCGTTGCGGACCGACCCGCGGGTACGGGTCCTGGAGCGCACCAACGTCCGCGACCTGACCCCGGACCTCATCGGCGGCCAGGTGGATCTCACGGTGGCGGACCTGTCGTTCATCTCCCTGCGGCTGGTGCTTCCCGCCCTGGCCGCCTGCACCGCGCCCGACGGCGACCTGCTGCTGCTGGTCAAGCCACAGTTCGAGGTGGGCCGCGGCCGGGTGGGTGCCGGCGGGGTGGTCCGTGACCCGGCCCAGCGCGCCGACGCGGTGCTCGGTGTGGCCGCCGCCGCCGAGGCACTGGGCCTGGGCGTGGCGGGGGTGGTCGCCAGCCCGCTGCCGGGGCCGGCCGGCAACATCGAGATCTTCCTGTGGCTGCGCCGCGACGCACCCCCGGTGGATCCGGACCGGGTACGCGCCGCCGCCAGCGGGGCCGGGGTGTCGACGTGACCCGCTGCGCGCTGCTGGTGACCCACACCGGCCGGCGGGCCAGCACCCAGCACGCCCGGACGGTGGCGCGGGACCTGATCGCGGCCGGCTTCGCGGTGCGGGTGGTGGCCGACGAGATGGCCGACCTCGACCTGCCGGGCGTGGCGGCCGCCGCGCCGGGAGCGGCCGCGGCCGAGGGCGCGGAGATCGTGATCGCGCTCGGCGGAGACGGCACCCTGCTGCGCGCCGCCGAGCTCGCCCGGCCCGTCGGCGTACCGTTGCTGGGCATCAACCTCGGGCGGGTGGGTTTCCTCGCCGAGGCGGAGGTGGACAACCTCGACCAGGCCGTGGCCAACGTGGTGGCGCACCGTTACACGGTGGAGGAACGGATGACCATCGACGTGGTGGCCGAGGTCGACGGCATCACGGTGGCGCGGTCGTGGGCGCTCAACGAGGTCAGCGTCGAGAAGGGCCGGCGCGAGCGGATGCTCGAGCTGCGGGTGGAGGTGGACGGCCGGCCGCTGTCGAGGTACGGGTGCGACGGGGTGGTCTGCGCGACCCCGACCGGCTCCACCGCGTACGCGTTCTCCGCCGGCGGTCCGGTGGTGTGGCCCGAGGTGGCGGCGCTGCTGGTGGTCCCGATCAGCGCGCACGCCCTGTTCAGCCGCCCGCTGGTCACCGCGCCGACCTCCACGGTGGTCATCGCGGTCGACCCGTACGCCCCGATGGCCGTGCTGACCTGCGACGGCCGCCGCACGTTCGACCTGCCGCCGTCGGCGCGCGTGACCGTCCGCCGGGGCACGCGCCCGGTCCGGGTGGTCCGCCTCGACCCGCGGTCGTTCACCGACCGCCTGGTGGCGAAGTTCGGCCTGCCGGTGGAGGGCTGGCGGCACAACACCGGGTGACCGCACGACCCGGTGGAGGGCTGCGGCACAACACCGGGTGACCGCGCGACCCGGTCGGCCGCGGTCGACCCGGACCGGCGTCCGGACCGGGGGGCGGCGGCCGCGGCGTCCGCGGGCGGTTCCCACAGCGGCGGCGTGCACGCTAGCCAGATGTCGCCGGCCATGGCTAGTGTCGGGACTTGTGCTGGAGGAGCTGCGCATCACCGGCCTGGGGGTCATCGACGACACCACGCTGCCGCTGACCGCCGGGATGAACGTGATCACCGGTGAAACCGGCGCGGGCAAGACGATGGTGGTCACCGGTCTGGGTCTGCTGTTCGGTGGGCGGGCCGACGCGGCCAGGGTGCGCGCCGACGCCGGTCGGGCCGTGGTGGAGGGTCGCCTCCGGCTGTCCGGCGGGGCGGCGCAAGCGGTGCACGCTCGGGTGGCTGAGGCGGGCGCCGATGTGGAGCCGGACGGGACGGTGCTGCTCAGCCGCGTGGTCACGACCGAGGGGCGCTCCCGGGCCCACGTCGGCGGGCGGTCCGTGCCGGTCGCGGTGCTGTCCGACATCGGCGAGCAGGTGGTCGCCGTGCACGGGCAGGCCGACCAGCTGCGGTTGCTGCGTCCGGCGGAGCAGCGGGCGGCGCTGGACCGGTTCGCCGGTCCGGAGCACGAGAAGCTGCTGGCCGCCTACCGCGAGGTGTACACACAGTGGCGTCAGGCCAGCGACCGCCTGGAGGAGCGGCGCCGCAGCGCCCACGCCCGGCGTCAGGAGGCGGAGCTGCTGCGGCTGGGCCTGGAGGAGGTGGAACGGGTCGACCCTCAACCGGGCGAGGACGAGGCGCTGCGGGCCGAGGCGCAGCGGCTGGAGCACGCCGAGGGCCTGCGCACCGCCGCCGCCACCGCCTACCAGGCCATCGCCGGGGGCGGCGACGATGTCCAGGACGCGACCGCCCTGCTCGGGACCGCCCGCCGCACGCTGGAGGCACAGGCGGGCGTCGACCAGCGCCTGGCGGAGCTGGCCGAGCGGCTGGAGGCCGCCGTGGCGCAGGCCGCCGACGTGGCCGTCGAGCTCCGTGGATACCTGGACAGCCTGGACGCCGACCCGGACCGGCTGGCGGCCATCTACGAGCGCCGCGCGGCGCTGCGGACGCTGACCCGCAAGTACGCCGAGGACACCGACGGCGTGATCGCCTGGGCGCAGCGGGCGCGCGAGCGGCTGGCCGAGCTCGACCCGGACGACCGGCTGCTGGGCGAGCTGGAGTCCGAGGTGGCGAAGCTGGCCGGGGAGGTGGCCGCACTGGCCGGTCGGGTCACCGCCGCCCGCCGCGAGGCGGCGGAGGCGTTCGCCGCCGGGGTCAGCGCGGAGCTGGCCGGGTTGGCGATGCCCCACGCCCGGGTCGAGGTCGAGGTGGCGCCCCGTCAGGTGGCGCGGGGCGAGGCGGCGCTGGTCGTCGGCGGTCAGGAGGTCGGTGCCGGCCCCGACGGCGTCGACGAGGTGGAGCTGCGTCTGGTCGCCCACCCGGGGGCGCCGTCGCTGCCGTTGCAGAAGGGTGCCTCCGGCGGCGAGCTGTCGCGGGTGATGCTCGCCATCGAGGTGGTCTTCGCCGGCGCCGGGGGACCGCCCACGCTGGTCTTCGACGAGGTGGACGCGGGTGTGGGCGGGCGCGCCGCGGTGGAGGTCGGTCGTCGGCTGGCGCGCCTGGCGCGTAACCACCAGGTGCTGGTCGTCACGCACCTGCCCCAGGTGGCCGCGTTCGCCGACCACCACCTGGTGGTGGCCAAGGACCCGGGCGGTGCGGTGACCACCAGCGGGGTGCGGGTGGTCGAGGCGACCGACCGGGCGCGGGAGCTGGCGCGGATGCTCGCCGGCCTGCCCGATTCGGACCTGGGCATCGCACACGCCGAGGAGCTGCTGGCGGTGGCCGGTCGCGAGAAGAGCGGTGGCCGGGTGTAGCCGGCGTCCACCGGTGAGCCGGGGTGCCGCGGCGCCGGACACCGGAGGTCGGGCCGCGGACCGGGGCACGCCGAGCTGTGTGGTGTGGGGTGGTCTGCGGGCATTTCGTCGGTAACGGATGGATATCGGGGGACACCAGCAGACACCGTCGCACGGCCGTGCCAGGATGACGGTGATGCGCCTACCGTCCCTACGCCGTACCCGCAGCTCAGAGCCGGGCGTCCTGACCGGCACCGTGCGGCTGGACCGCCGCACCAAGCGCCTGGTGGGCCGGCTGCGGCCGGGGGAGATCGCGGTCATCGACCACGTCGACCTGGACCGGGTCGCGGCCGAGGCATTGGTCGCGGCGGGGGTCGCGGCGGTGCTCAACGCCCGCCCCTCCATCTCCGGCCGCTACCCCAACGCCGGCCCGGAAGTGCTCCTGCGCGCCGGGATCCCCCTCATCGACGACCTGGGCGAGGAGCTGTTCCAGGCGCTACGGGACGGCGTCCAGGTGCGCATCGACGACGACGCCGTGTACGTGGGCGACAACCTCGTCGCCAAGGGTGTCCGGCAGGACCCGGAGCGGGTCGCGGCCGCGGTGGCCAAGGCGCGGGCCGGGCTGTCGGACGCCCTGGAGGCGTTCGCCGCCAACACCATGGAGTACCTCAAGCGGGAGCGGGGGCTGCTGCTGGACGGCGTCGGCGTGCCCGACCTCGACACCGACATCGCCGGACGCCACTGTCTCATCGTCGTGCGCGGCTACGACTACCAGGCCGACCTGGACGTGCTCCGGCCGTACATCCGGGAGTTCAAGCCGGTGCTGGTGGGGGTGGACGGTGGCGCGGACGCGCTGGTGGAGGCCGGCTACACCCCCGACCTGATCGTCGGCGACATGGACTCGGTCAGCGACGACGTGCTGCGCTGCGGCGCGGAGGTCGTGGTGCACGCCTACCCGGACGGCCACGCGCCCGGGCTGGAGCGGGTGCAGCGGTTGGGCGTACCGGCCAAGGTGCTCCCCGCGGCGGCCACCAGCGAGGACATCGCCCTGCTGCTGGCCGACGAGAAGGGCGCCTCCCTCATCGTGGCGGTCGGCACCCACTGGACCCTGGAGGAGTTCCTCGACAAGGGTCGCGGCGGGATGGCGTCCACGCTGCTCACCCGGCTCAAGATCGGGGGCAAGCTGGTGGAGCCCAAGGGTGTCAGCCGCCTCTACCAGCAGGGGATCCCCGGGTCGTCGCTGCTGCTGCTGGTGCTGTCCGCGATCGCGGCGATGGCCTCGGCGGTGGCGGTCTCCACCGCTGGTCGCGCCTTCGTCGGTCTGGTCGCGGAGTGGTGGGACAATCTCCTCTTCCACCTGCAGCGGTTCTTCTGAAGGACCGCCGACCGGAGGCTAGATCGTGATCAACTTCCGCTACCACGTGGTGTCACTGACCGCGGTGTTCCTGTCGCTGGCGGTAGGCCTGGTCCTGGGCAGCACGGTGCTCAACGGCCCGATGCTGGACGCGCTCAACAGCCAGGTCACCACCCTCGGCCAGGCCAACCAGCAGCTGCGGGAGCAGGTGAACTTCCTGGAGGGCGAGGCGGAGCGGGAGGAGGCGTTCGCCGCCGAGGCGGCGGCCCTGCTGCTGCACCAGGCCCTCCCCAACCGGCGGGTCACGGTGGTGGTGCTCCCCGAGGCCACCGACTACGCCGAGGAGCTGGTGGAGATGCTGGAGCTGGCCGGAGCACAGGTCACCGGTACGGTCCGCCTGACCGACCGGTTCGCGCAGCCCGCCCACCGCCTCAACCAGCTGTTGGACCTCGCCCACGAATCGCTGCCACCCAGCGTGGACGCCGACGCCCTGCCCGCCAACAGCGACGGGGTGGAGACCTCCGCCGCCCTGCTGGCGCGGGTGCTGCTGGACCTGCCGGGCAGCGGCGACGAGCCGGTCAAGCCCGGGGCCGAACCGGCCGCCTCTCCGTCCGGGGTGCCCGACGAGGACCGCAACACCGTCCTGTCCGCCTACCGCAACGAGGACTACCTGGAGTTCGACGAGCCGCCGACCGGCCCGGCCGAGATCATCGTGGTGGTGGCGGCGCTGCCGTTCACCGACACCGACGCGGCCGAGAAGAACGAGGCCATGCTCACCACCGTGGAGCAGTTCAGCCTGGTGGGCCCGGTCGTGGTGGCGGCCGCCGGCCCGTCCGGGCGCGGCAACGTCGTCGCCGAGATCCGTGACGACCCGGAGCTGGTCGAGACCATCTCCACGGTGGACAACGTCTCGACCCCGCAAGGGCAGGTCGCGACCGGGCTGGCCGTCGCCCGCCACCTCACCGGCGAGGTGGGCCACTACGGCGACGGAGACGGCGCCCAGTCGCTCCTGCCGGCCCTACGGTGACCGGGCGCGGCCGGGCGGCCGCCGCGCGGCTGGTCCTGGTCGGGGCGGGGCTGGTCGCCACCCGGGTGGCGGCGCGGGCGTGGCGGGGCGTGGACGGACCTGCCTGGCAGCGGGCCAACTTCCGCGGCGCCACGGTCAGCCTGACCGGTGGGCCGGCAGTGGCGACGGCGGCCACCGTGACCGCCGCGGCCGGCGCCCCTACGCCGGCCGCGGCGGTGGCCGCCCTCGTCGCCGGGCTGGGCGCCGGCGGGGTCGGGCTCTACGACGACCTCGCCGGGCAGCGCCCCGGGCGGCCGGTGGCCAAGGGCTTCCACGGACACCTCTCGGCGCTGCGTCGTGGCCGCGTGACCAGCGGAGTCGTGAAGATCGTCGGCGCGGTGGCGGCCGGTGCCGTCGCCACCGCCCTGCTGGGAACGCACCCTGGCCGACCGGCGGGCGGGCGGGTCCGCGGGACCGTCCCGGGGGGCGGGCGGGTCCGCGCGGCCGTCGACCTGGCGCTGGGTACCGGCGTCGTGGCCGGCGCGGCGAACCTGGTCAACCTGCTGGACCTGCGGCCGGGGCGGGCGCTCAAGGTCGGGCTGCTGGCCGGGCTGCCGCTGGCCGCGGGGCCGGCCGGCGGGCTCGCCGCCGGACCGGTCGGCGCCTGCCTGGGCATGCTCCCCGACGACCTGTCGGAACGCACCATGCTCGGCGACAGCGGTGCCAACGCGTTGGGTGCGCTGCTCGGACTGGCGCTGGTGGCCCGCACCGGCCCTCGCGGACGAGCCGCCGCACTGGCGGTCATCGCGGCGCTCACCGCGGCCAGTGAGAAGATCAGCTTCACCCGCGTGATCGCCCGTACCCCGGTCCTGCGGGAGCTGGACCGCCTCGGCAGGCGGCCGGACGCCGATGGTGACTGACCGGGTGCGCCCTCACCGCATCGCCGGCGCGGCCGCGCTGATCGCGGTCCTGACCATCGTGGCCCGCGTCGCCGGCTTCGGCCGCACCATGGTGTTCGCCTGGGCGGTCGGCGACACCGACCTGGGCGACACCTACGTCGTCGCCAACACCATCCCCAACATCATCTTCGAGATCGTGGCCGGTGGGGCGCTGGCCAGCCTGGTCGTGCCCCTGCTGGCACCGGCGATGGTCGCCGGGGACCGCGCGGCGGTGGCGCGCACCGCCTCCGTCCTGCTCGCCTGGGTGCTGGCCGGCCTGGTGCCGCTGGCGGTTGCGCTCGCGCTGGCCGCCCGCCCCGTCATCGAGCTCATCGCCACCGACCCCGGCCCCGCGCAGGTGGCGGCCGGCACCACCATGCTGCAGATCTTCGCCCCGCAGCTGCCCCTGTACGGCGTGGCGATCGTGCTCACCGGCGTGCTGCAGGCGCACCGCCGGTTCGCGTGGCCGGTGCTCGCGCCGCTGCTGTCCAGCGTCACGGTGGCCGCCGCGTACCTGCTGTTCGCGTACGTCGGACCGCGCGGGGTCGGCGTGGCCGAGGTCGGCACCGGCGGGCTGCTGGTGCTCGCGGTCGGCACCACCGCCGGCGTGCTGGTGCTGACCGGCTGCCTGGTGCCGCAGGTGGCCAGGCTCGGGCTGCGGCCGGTCGCCGGCTGGCGCCTGCCGGCCGGCGACCGGCGCCGCGTCCGCGACCTGGCCGTCGCCGGCGCCGTGACGCTGGGCGCGCAGAACCTTGCGTTGCTGGTGGTGCTGTGGCGGGCGTGGGCCGGGCCGGAGGGCACCAGCGTGCTGTTCCTGCTCGCGCAGACGATCTTCCTGGTTCCGTGGGCGGTGCTGGCGGTGCCGTCCGCCACCGCCGCGTACCCCACCATGGCCGAGTCCGCCGCCAGCGGCGACCACGCCAACTTCCGCGCCACGCTGGCCGCCACCACCCGGGCGACCGTGCTGCTGTGCCTGCTCGGCGCGGCGGCGCTGGCGGGGCTCGCCGGGCCGGTGGCCGCGCTCATCGCCGACCTCATGCCGACCGCCCGCGACTCCGCCGCCCCGCTCGCGGCCGGCCTGACCGGGTTCGCGCCGGGACTGGTCGGCTACGGGCTGTTCGCGGTGCTGTCCCGGGCGCTGTACGCCCGGGGGGAGGCGATCGCGGCCGCCGTCGCCGCGGCCGTCGGCTGGGCGACGGTGGCCGCGACCGCCGTCGCCCTGTCCCAGGCGCTGCCGCCCGACCAGCGGGTGCTCGCCCTGACCGCCGCCAACTCGGTCGGCATGACCGTCCTGGGTGCCGGCCTGCTGTGGGCGGTGGTGCGCCGGGCGGGACGGGCGGCGCTGGCCGGGCTGGTCCGGACCGCGGCCGCGGGGGTGGCGGCCGCGGTCGCGGCGGTGGTGTCCGGCCGGGTGGTGCTCGGCGCCGCCCCGCACGACGGCCCCCCGGCCGCCGCCGTGTCGGCCGGGTGGGGCATGCTGGCCGGTGTCGTCGTGGGTGTGGTCTTCGCCGTGACGGCGTGGCTGCTCGACCGCGACCAGGTGGGTCCGCTGGCGGCCGCCGTGGTGCGCCGCCGACGCCGCCTCGACGGGGGTGAGGAGGAGACACGGGGGTGACCCAGCTTCACGGCCGGCCGGAGCCGACCGGGACGCCGGCGGCGCCGACCGGGACCCCACCGGACGGGACCGGGACGTCACCGGAGCCGTCTGGGACGCCGGCGGACGGGACCGGGACGTCACCGGAGCCGTCCGGGACGCCGGCGGACGGGACCGGGACCCCACCGGACCCGGCCTGGCCCGGCCGGGTCGCGCTGGTGCTCGCCACCAGCACCGGGGGCATCGGCACCCACGTGGCCGACCTCGCGCGCCGGCTGGCCGCCGGCGGCGCCGCGGTGACCGTGCTCGGCCCGGCCGCCACCAACGAGCGGTTCGCGTTCGGCCCGCTCAGCGACGTCCCGGACGCGGCCGGGGCGGGCAGGACGGTGTTCACCCCGGTCGAGATCGCCGCCGGCGCGGGGGTGACCCACGCCCGGGCGGTCACCGCCCTGCGTGCGGCGCTGGCCGCCGCGCGGCCCGACGTCGTGCACGCCCACGGGCTGCGCGCCGGCCTGGTGGCCACCCTCGCCGGCCGCTCCCGGGCCGGACGCCGACCGCTGGTCGTCACCCTGCACAACGCGGTGCTGGCCCGCGGCCTGCGGGGCGCGGCCGCGCGCGCGGTGGAGCGGATCGTGGTACGGGCCGCCGACGTGACCCTGTGCGCCTCGACCGACCTGCTCGAGCGCGCGCGGGCCGCGGGCGCGGCCCGCGCGCGCCTCGTCCCGGTCGCGGCCCCGCTGTTGCCGCCCCCGCGCCGGGACCGCGCCGCGGTCCGCGCCGAGCTGGGGGTCCCGGCCGGCACGCCGATGGTCCTGTCGGTGGGGCGGCTCCACCCGCAGAAGGCCTACCACGTGCTCGTCGAGGCGGCCGCCCGGTGGCGGCGGCGGGACCCGGTGCCGGCCGTGGTGATCGCCGGGAACGGGCCGACCTATCTGGACCTCGTCCAGCAGATCTCCGCCACGCGGGCGCCGGTGACGCTGCTGGGCCACCGCGACGACGTCGCCGACCTGCTGGCCGCCGCGGACGTGGCGGTCGTCAGCAGCGTGTGGGAGGCGCGGCAGCTGTTCGCGCAGGAGGCGATGCGTGCCGGCGTCCCGCTGGTCACCACCGCGGTGGGGGGTGTCCCGGAGCTGGTCGGCGACGCCGCCGTGCTCGTACCACCGGGGGACGTGGACGCGCTGGACGCGGCCGTGACCGGCCTGCTGGACGACCCGGTGGCCCGCGACCGCTACGCCGACCTCGGCCGGCGGCAGGCGGCCACCTGGCCCACGCCGCAGCAGACGGCCGCCATGGTGGTCGAGGTCTACCGGGAGCTGGCCGGGTCGCCGGCCGCGGACCCGAGCCCGCCGGCCGGGGGCGGACGGTGAGGGTCCGCCGCCGGCGCCGCTGGCCGGCACCGCGCCGGCTGGTGCCGCACCTGCTCATCACCGCCGTGGCCGCGGCCACCGTGGCGGGGCTCGCGGTCCGTCCCGACTTCGCCGTGCCCGAGGGCACGGCGTCCCACGTCGTCATCGCCGGTGTGGTCGGCCTGCGGTGGGACGACGTCGACCCGGCGGTGACCCCGAACCTGTGGCGGCTGGCCGAGCGCGGCGCGATCGGAGCCCTGGCCGTCCGGTCGGCACACCGGCCCACCTGCCCGGCCGACGGGTGGCTGACGCTCGGGGCCGGCAACTGGGCCGGTCACCCGGCTCCGCGCCAGGGCGGCACCTGCCCGCCGGTGAACATCACCATCGAACCGAGCGGGGCCGGCGGGGCCCACCTTCCCGAGCAGGAGGAGGTGGTGCGGGACAACCGGTGGCGGCTGCCGTACGGCGCGGTCCCCGGTGCCCTGGCCGGAGCGGTGGAGTGCACCACGGCCATCGGCGAGGGGGGCGCGCTGGCCGCGGCCCGCACCTACGGCCGCGTGGACCGGTACGTCCCCCGCATGCCCGCGCAGGCCCGAGCGCTCACCGCCCTGCTGGCCAGGTGCGAGCTGAGCATCGCCGACCTGGGCATGGTGGCCGGCGAGGGACCGGCCCGCCGGGCCGAGGCGGCCGCCGCCGACCGGGCCGTGGGCCGGCTGCTGGCCGCCCGCCCCGACGACTCGCTGGTGCTGGTGGCCGGTATCGCCGACACCGGGTCCGACCGGCGGCTGCGGGTGGTGATCGGGGAGGGTGCCGGCCTCACCGGTGGGTGGCTCACCTCCCCGACCACCCGCCGCGAAGGGTACGTGCAGCTGGTCGATCTCGCGCCGACCGCGCTGGCGGCGGTGGCCCGGCCCGCGCCGGAGGTACGGCTGGCCGGCCACCCGGTGCAGACCGTTGCCGGCCGCAGCGGGGTGCTCGCCGACGACATCGGCCGGCTGGTCGACGCCGACGACGAGGCCGGCCTGGCCCGGCCCCTGCGGGCCTGGTTCCTGCTCGGCGTGGCCGTCGCCCAGCTGGGGCTGCTGGTGGCCATCGTGCCGCTGCTGCGCTCCGGCACCGGGCCGATGCTGGCGCCCCCGCCGGTCCGGTCGCGCGAGCGGACGCCCGGACGGACGCCGGGCCCGCCGGACGGTCCGGGAGGGCCGGTGCGGCGGCGGCCGCCGCGCCCCGCCGGCCGAGCGCCGGGGACCCGCGGGCCGGGTGGCTGGTGGCGCCGCGCGGCGCCCCTGCTGCTGACCGCCAGCGCCGTGATCATTCCCGCGGCGCTGGTCGCCGACGCCCTGCCCTGGTGGCGTGCGGGCGCGGCCGGGCTGTGCTACACCGCGCTGTGCGTCGGGCTGGCGGGGGCGGCCGCCGGCCTCGTGTCGCGGCTGGTCCCACCCGGACCGCTGGCGGTCACCGGAGCGTGTGCGGTGCTGGCCGCGGCCGCGGTCACCGTCGACCTCCTCACCGGGTCCGGGCTGCAGCTCAACAGCGTCGTCGGCTACTCGGTCCACGACGGCGAGCGGTACGCCGGCCTGGGCGACGTCGGCGCCGGCCTGTTGACCGCGGGCGTGCTGCTGGCGTCCGGTTGCCTGGCGCAGCGGGTCGACCGCCGGTGGCGCCCGACGGTGGTGGTCGCCGTGGGTGCCGTCGGCGTGGTGCTGGCCGGCAACCCGTACCTGGGCGCGGACGTCGGCACCGCGGTGGCGCTGACCGCCGGTGTGTGCCTGGCGGCGGCACTGTCCACCGGCGGCTGGCTCACCTTCGGCCGGATCGCGTGGGCGGCGCTGGCCGGTGTGGCGGTCACCGGCGCGGTCGCCGTGGTCGACCTGCGCCGTCCGGTCGAGCAGCGTTCCGGCCTGGGCCGGCTGTTCGTCGAGCTGGCCAACGGCACCGCCGGGTTCGGCCTGCAGCGGGTGTCGCTGTCCAACTGGGAGGCGCTGATCGGCAGCCCGATGACCCTGGTGGCCACGGGACTCATGGGGTTCGTGTGGCTGGTCCTCCTGCGTCCCTGGGGCGGGCTCAAGCGCCTGTTCGGGCTCTACCCGGCGCTGCGCGCCGGGATGCTCGGCACCGCCGTGGCCGCCCTGCTCGGAGGCGTCGTCACCGGTTCGGCGCTGACCGTGGCGGGCACCGCGGCCGCGGTGGCGGTGCCCCTGGCCGCCGTGGCGTCGCTGCGCATCCGCCAGCCCGCCGGTGAGAGCGGGGACGCGCCGCGCCGCGCGGCTGAGGCGGCCGGCACCCGCCGGGTGCTATGGTGAAGTCCCGTGGCTACGACCAGGTACATCTTCGTCACGGGCGGCGTGGCCTCCTCACTCGGCAAGGGACTCACCGCATCCAGCCTCGGCAATCTGCTGACCGCTCGCGGACTGTGGGTGGTGATGCAGAAGCTCGACCCGTACATCAACGTCGATCCGGGCACGATGAACCCGTTCCAGCACGGGGAGGTCTTCGTCACCGAGGACGGCGCCGAGACCGATCTCGACATCGGCCACTACGAACGGTTCCTGGACCGGAACCTGTCCGCCGCCGCCAACGTCACCACGGGACAGGTCTACGCGACCGTGATCGCCAAGGAGCGGCGGGGCGAGTACCTGGGCGACACCGTCCAGGTGATCCCGCACATCACCAACGAGATCAAGGCCCGGATCCGGGCGATGGCCGAGCCGGACGAGTCGGGGCGCACGCCGGACGTGGTCATCACCGA
>DATGOE010000007.1:0-51369 GCA_035306365.1 Natronosporangium sp.
CCGGCGACACGCGGCCCGGGTCCGGTGACGGGCAGCCCCGGGTCGGCGACCAGGCTGGCGCACGGCACTCCCGCGTCGGCGAACACCTTGTGCAGCCCGAGCCCGAAGTGGAAGTTGGCAAGCTTCGACCGCCCGTACGCCGCCCACGGGTGGTAGTGGCCCGGCCGCGGCCGGCCGCCCGGCCACCGGCCGACGTGGTGGGCGACGCTGCTGACCGTGACCACCCGGGCGGCGGGGGAGCGCAGCAGTCCCGGCAGCAGGAGCGCGGTCAACGCGAAGTGGCCCAGGTGGTTGACGCCGATCTGCATCTCGAACCCGTCGACGGTGCGCTGCCACGGCACCGCCATGACGCCCGCGCTGTTGACCAGCAGGTCGACCCGCTCGTGGGCGGTGAGGATGGTGCCGGCGGCGGTGCGGATCGAGTCCAGCGACGCCAGGTCAACCGGGACGATCGACAGGGAGGCACCCGGGTGGCGCTCGGCCACCTCGGCGGCCGTCGCGTACGCGCGTGCCGCGTCCCGGGTGGCCATCACGACCCGGGCACCCGCGGCCGCCAGGGCACGGGTCGTCTCGCGCCCCAGCCCGCTCCCGGCGCCGGTGACCACCGCCACCTTGCCGGTGAGGTCGGGGATGTCCCGCTCGGTCCACGCCATCGGGCACCTCCTCGCCCAGGACCGGGGCCGCCCGCCGGCGGCCCGCCCGACGCCGCGGTCGCCCTTCCAGTCTGAGCGACCGCCGGCCGGGCGCGCCACTTCTGGGCTTTCCCACCGGTCCCACCGGCCACGGCTCGCCCCATCCGGCACCGCAGCATCGAGCGGGGCAGCCACCCGCTCGGCGCTCGCGCAGCACCGGCGCGCGGTATGGTCGAGCACCCGCAGGACCCCGGTGGAACAGGACCACCGCAGTGCGCGGGCTCACGGACCGCCACCGGTGGTGGCGACCGGCGGTGCGGCGGTCGCTCCCCCGATCCACCTGTCCCTCCGGCTGCGGACGGCCGCTGTGGTGCGTCCCAAGGTAGCGGTCAGAATGCGGCCATATACGGCTTTCCCGGCACCACGGTCGGGATCTCGGCGGGATGGACCATCCGCCCCGGCCGGTGGGCCGGACGGGGCGCAGGATCGTGCAGGATCATGCGGGGATCATCGCAGGATCATGCAGGATCGTGAGGTTCGCTGTTTGCGTGGAGAGGAAGGTGCGGGGTGGATCGGACCCGGTTTCCGTGGATATACCGGCTCCAGCGGTGGATGTACCGGGGCGAGCGCCCCAACCCGCTGGCACGGCTGCTCAACGCCATCACGGCGGTCCAGTTCTCGCACGGAATCCTCGTCTCCCGGCGCTGGGCCACGCTGGAGGTGACCGGCCGGCGCTCGGGGCGCACCATCTCCGCCCCGGTGGTGGTCGCCGACTGGCAGGGGGAGCGCTACCTGGTCTCGATGCTCGGCGAGCGGGCGAACTGGGTCCGCAACGTGCGCGCCGCCGGCGGGCGGGCGGTGCTGCGGCGTCGCGGGCGTGAGGCGGTCCGCCTGGAGGAGGTCGACCCGTCGGAGCGCGCGCCGATCCTGCGCCGGTACCTGCAGCTCGCGCCGGGTGCCCGGCCGCACATCCCGGTCGACCGACGGGCGCCGCTGGCCGAGTTCGAGCGCGTCGCCGACCGGTACCCGGTGTTCCGGGTCGTGACGTAGCCGCCCGCCCTGCTCCCGTCGCGCCGTCCCGCCCCGCCGCTCGCCCCGCCGCTCGCCCCGCCGATCTTGGACTTCGGGTGGCGGACTTGTCCGGCATGACCGACGAGTCCGCCACCGCAACTCCAAGATCGGCGGGGGGACGAGGGGGACGAAAGAGACGAGCCGGGTCGCGACGGGGGTCAGTGTGCCGACAGCGGGCGGAAGCGGGCGGTGAAGTGGCGCAGCCGCTCGGGCTCGTAGGTGATCTCCATACCGACGAGGTCGCCGGCCTTGGCGGCCACCCGCTCCACCACCTCGATGACGTAGTCGATGTGGCTCTGGGTGTACGTGCGGCGGGGCACCGCGAGCCGCACCAGGTCCATCGCCGCCGGCTTCTCGGAGCCGTCGGGCTGGCGGCCGAACATCACTGTGCCGATCTCGCAGGACCGCACGCCGCCCTCCAGGTACAGGGCACAGGCCAGCGCCTGGCCGGGGTAGGCCAGCGGCGGGATGTGGGGCAGCATCTCCCGGGCGTCGATGAAGACCGCGTGCCCGCCGAACGGGACCACCACCGGCACGCCCAGCCGTTGCAGGGCCTCGCCGAGGTACCGCACCGAGGCGATCCGGTAGCGCAGGTAGTCCTCGTCCACCGCCTCCCGCAGCCCGACCGCGATCGCCTCCAGGTCCCGGCCGGCCAGCCCGCCGTACGTGGGGAAGCCCTCGGTGAGGATCTCCAGGTTGCGGCACTGCTCGGCCAGCTCGTCGTCGTTGAACGCCAGCCAGCCGCCGATGTTGGCCAGCGGGTCCTTCTTCGCCGACATGGTCATCCCGTCGGCCAGCAGCGCCATCGCCCGCACGATCCCGGCCACGCTCGCGTCGGCGTACCCGGGCTCGCGGGTCTTGATGAACCACGCGTTCTCGGCGAACCGGCAGGCGTCGAGGAACAGCGGCTTGCCGTACCGGTCACACACCTCCCGGACCGCCCGCACGTTGGCCATGCTCACCGGCTGGCCGCCCCCGGAGTTGTTGGTGACCGTCAGCATCACCAGCGGGACGTCGTCGGCGCGCGCGGCCAGCAGCTCCTCCAGCGCGGCCACGTCCATGTTGCCCTTGAACGGGTGCTGGCTGCGCGGCTGGCGCCCCTCGGGGATGACCAGGTCCACCGCCTCCGCGCCGGTCGCCTCGATGTTGGCCCGGGTCGTGTCGAAGTGGGTGTTGTTCGGGATCACCTTGCCCGGCCCGCCCAGCACGCTGAACAGGATCCGCTCCGCGGCCCGACCCTGGTGCGTGGGCAGCACGTGCCGGAACGGGAACAGGTCCTTCACCGCCGCCTCGAACCGGAACCACGACGGTGCCCCCGCGTACGCCTCGTTGCCGCGCTGGACCGCCGCCCACTGCTCGCTGGACATCGCGCCGGTGCCCGAGTCGGTGAGCAGGTCGATGAGCACGTCGTCGGCGTGCAGGGCGAACAGGTTGTAGTGCGCCTCGGCCAGGCGTCGCTCCCGCTCGGCCCGGTTCAGCATCCGCATCGGTTCGACCGAGTGGATGCGGAACGGCTCGATGATGGTACGGAATCCCTCGCCCACGCCGGCGCCACCTCGCCTCGCTGCACTCGTCGCCCTCCGGTGGACGCATCCTGACCACGGTCGCCCCGACGCGGCAGGGCCGAAGGACCCGGACCACCGAGCCGAACGTCCACCGCGCCGACTGCCTCGTCCTTCGCCCGGGCACGCGTACCCTTGGCCGGGTCCCGCAAGCGACCAGGGGAGAGGTCATGTGCCGGAACATCCGGGTACTCCACAACTTCGCGCCACCGGCGACCGACGAGGAGATCCGGGCCGCCGCCCTGCAGTACGTGCGCAAGGTCAGCGGGTTCACCCGGCCGTCGGCGGCCAACGCCGAGGCGTTCGCGGCGGCGGTGGACGCGGTCGCCGGCGCCACCCGGGAGCTGCTGGACCGCCTGGTCACCACGGCCCCGCCACGCGACCGCGAGGTGGAGGCGGCCAGGGCGCGGGCGCGCGCCGCCAAGCGGTACGGCGCCCGCCCCGCCGCCTGACCGGCACCTGCCCGTCCGCGGACGGTCAGGACGGCGGCACCAGCACGGCGGCGCCGTTGACCCGGTCGGCGGCCAGGTCGGCCAGTGCCCGGTCGGCGGCCTCCAGCGGATACGGGGTGACGGCGACCCGGAGCCGGTGCGTGGCCGCGTGGGCGAGCAGCTCCCGGCCGTCGTCGCGGGTGTTGGCGGTGACGCTGCGGACGGTGCGCTCCTGGAACAGGTGCCGCTGGTAGTTGAGCACCGGGATGTCGGTCAGGTGGATGCCGGCGATGGCCAGCGTGCCGCCGCGGTCGAGCGCGGCCAGCGCCACCGGCACCAGGTCGCCGACCGGGGCGAACAGGATCGCCGCGTCCAGCGGTTCGGGTGGCGGGTCGTACGCGCCGGCCGCCGACGCCGCGCCGAGCTCCAGCGCCAGCCGTTGAGCGGCGGGCGCGCGGGTCAGGACGTGCACCCGCGCCCCCTGGCCGATTGCCACCTGCGCGGTGAGGTGGGCGGAGGCACCGAAGCCGTAGATGCCCAGCCGCCCGCCGGGCGGCAGGTCGGCGCGGCGCAGCGCCCGGTAGCCGATGATCCCGGCGCACAGAAGCGGGGCGAGCTCGGTGTCGGGGTACCCGTCGGGCAGGTGGTACGCGTACGCCGCCGGCACGGTCGCGTACTGCGCGTAGCCGCCGTCGGCGTCCCAGCCGGTGTAGCGGGAGTCGGGGCAGAGGTTCTCCGCACCGCGCCGGCAGTAGGCGCACCTCCCGCAGGTGTGGCGCAGCCAGGCGATGCCGGCCCGGTCGCCGGGCCGCCAGCCGTCGACCCCGTCGCCGAGCGCGACCACCTCGCCCACCACCTCGTGGCCGGGGACCACGCCGGGCCGTTTCGGTGGCAGGTCGCCCTCGGCCAGGTGGAGGTCGGTGCGGCACACCCCGCTCGCGGTCACCCGCACGAGCAGCTCGCCGGCGGCCGGCTCGGGCACCGGCCGGCGCACCGCGCGCAGCGGCCCCGACGCCATCGGGCCGGGGGTGGCGACCTCCCACGCCAGCATCGTCCGACTCGTCACACGTCCATTGTCCGACGCCGCGACCGCGGCCACACCCGGACACACAGCACACCCGCCGGCGTGGGCTGCCGGAGGAACCGTCGGGCGGATACGCCCCCTGCCGTCGGGCGGCCCGGACGGCCGTGGAGGTCACGGGCTGTCCGCGCCGGCGGTTCCGCCGCCACCGGCGGGTGTTCACACCGCACGATGCCGCCGGGGCCGCCCGACCGCCCAGGGCCGAACGGCCCCTCCGCATGGGCCGAACGTCCGTGGTGGACGAAACGGCCGAAACGGCCGCTGGCGCGACCGGCGGGCCGCTCAGGTCGGCTGGAGCAGCGCGAGCCCGACCACCGCGGCCACCGTGGCGCCCGCCCGGGCGGCGGGGAGGCGCTCCTTGACCACCCGTGTGCCCAGGATCCGGGGCGAACAGGACGCTGGTCTCGCTACGGGCGCCGCGCGTGGACCGGTACGCGCGGCGGGGCGCCTCGTGCCCTACCGGCTGACCCGGGGGAGGGGGAAACTCCCGATGTGCCGCCGCGTCCGACCCCGCATGCTGGGACCACGCCCGGTCCGCGGGCCCGCACCGAGGAGGGACGATGAACGACACGACGATCGTGCTACGGCGGCGGCCGGGTCCGCGCTCGTGGCTGGCTCTGGGAGCGGCGACCGCGGCGGTGCTGGTCATGCTGCTGCTCATCGCGGTCGCGTGCCAGGCCGCGAACCGGACCGACGACGACCTCTCCGCGCCACCGCCCTCCTCCGCATCGGACGCCAGCCCGGCGGCGAGCGGCGACGGTACCGGCGACGGCGATTCGGGCGGCGGCGGGGACGGGTCCGGATCCGGCAGTGGCCAGACCGGTGGCGGGCAGGATGCGGGCGGCCAGGACGGTGGCGGGCAGGACGGTGGCGACCAGCAGCCCACCACACCCCCCGGCCCGGTGATCGAGTACTTCCGCGTGGCGCAGGAGCCCGCGTGCGAGGGCACACCCCGCGAGCTGGTGCTGGAGTGGAGGGTAGCGGGCGCCGAGCGGGTCACGCTGTCCATCGACGGCCCCGGCCCCTACGCGGACTACGGCCCGGAGGAGAGGCAGACCGTCCCCTTCGCATGCGGTGAGAGGCGGCACACGTACCTGCTGACGGCCACCGACGCCGACGGCAGGACCGCCACGCGCGAGCTGGCGGTGGAGGTCCCCGACGGAGGCGGGGCCTGAGGCGGCGTCCGAGGTCCGCGGCCGGCCCTCAGGCCCGGCCGCGGACCTCGTGGATGAGGCCGTACGCGCGGGCCTGTTCGGCGTCGAGCAGGCGACCCCGGCTGAAGTCGTCCTCGACCCGGCTGCGCGGCTGCCCGGTCGCCTCCGCCACGCGTACCACCAGGTCCTCCAGGGCGCGCAGGTGGCTGCCGGCGGCGGCCGCGACGTCGTCGGCGGTGCCCTTGAGGTCGGCCATCGCCGGCTCGGCCAGCCGGAACCGGGCGTGCGGGTAGGCGAGGCGCCGCTGCGCCGCGGCGAGCACCCCGATCGCGGCGCCGCCCACCTCGCCGGTGGCGACCGCGTACACCGGTGCGCGCATGCTGTCCATCGCGTCGATGACGGTGAAGACCGCGTCCAGGTCGCCGTCCGGGGCGGCCAGGTGCAGGTACACCGGCTCGGGCTCGCCCGGCCGGCCCGGCAGCGGTGGGGTGAACCCGGTGGCGCCGCGGGAGTCCACCGCGTCCAGGCTGAGCAGGCTGGCCGCCGCGGTGTTCGCCGGTCCCGGGGTGACGCGGCCGGTGAGGAACACCATCCGCCGGTCGAACAGCCGTTCCGCCAGCCACGGTGGCATCGCCTCCTCCGGGCGCGGCGGCCCTCCCGGTGGGATCGGGAGCTCCCAGCGTCCGGGGGTCCGGACCGTCACGTCCACGTTCCACCGTCCTTCCGTCATCCCCGTGGGGGCGGGTGCCCGACCCGCCCCACCGGCCGGGAGCTGCCCGGCTGTGGCCGCCTCGGGTGGCCAGCCCATTGTGGCCGCCCGTGGCGCCACGGTGGCGATCATGCGCGGGGATTCCGCGCCGGGCGAAACCGGCATCGCCGGTTCCGCCCGGCGCGTGCCACGTCGGGGCGCCGGCGTCTACGTGATCCACTTCCCCGATCCGGGACACCCTCCGGCGTGTCGTCCGGTATGAGGGAACCGGATCATGGATGGGGAGGGTCGGACCGTGGACGGGCGCGGGGTGACCGTGAACGGGAAGACGGCGGCACCGGAGACAGCGGCACCGGAGACAGCGGCATCCTTGGAAAGCGGCATCCTTGGAAACATGGGTCGTGACGTGGGGCCGTGGCTGGTCGGGATCGGCCTGCTCGTGGCGGCGGTCGGGCTGCTGACCTGGGTCGGTGGGCTGTCGTGGTTCGGACGCCTGCCGGGCGACATCCGGATCACCACCGACCACACCCGGATCTTCATCCCGATCACGTCGATGATCGTGGTGTCGCTGGTCCTGAGCCTCATCCTGTTCCTCGTGCGCCGCCGGTAGCCCACCGCCCGGAGCCGGGACCGGCCGGAACGCCATACTCAGGGTCATGCGAACGATCCACGACATTTCCGGCGTCGACCTCACCTACGACGACGTCTTCCTCGTCCCCTCCCGGTCCGCGGTCGAGTCACGCAGCCACGTCGACCTCGCCTCCCGTGACGGGTCCGGCACCACCATCCCGATCGTGGCGGCGAACATGACCGCGGTGTCCGGCCGGCGGATGGCCGAGACCATCGCCCGGCGGGGCGGGCTGGCGATCATCCCGCAGGACATACCCGTCGACGTCGTCACGGACGTCATCGCCTCGGTCAAGCAGCGCCACGTCGTGTACGACACCCCGGTCGTGCTGGGGCCGACCGACACGGTCTCCGACGCGCTGGCCCTGCTGCCCAAGCGCGCCCACGGCGCGGTCATCGTGGTCGACGACGGGCGGCCGCTGGGCATCGTCACCGAGGCGGACTGCGCGGGCGTGGACCGGTTCACCCAGCTGCGGGCGGTGATGTCCACGCCGCTGCTGACCCTCCCGGCGGGGATCGACCCGGAGGCGGCGTTCGACCGGCTCGCCGCCGGCAACCACCGGGCCGCCCCGGTCGTCGACGCCGACGGCACCCTGGTCGGCATCCTCACCCGCACCGGGGCGCTGCGCGCCTCCCTCTACCAGCCGGCGGTCGACGCCGAGGGCCGGCTGCGGATCGGGGTGGCCATCGGCATCTCCGGAGACGTGACCGACCGCGCCAGCAAGCTGCTGGCCGCCGGCGCGGACGTGCTGGTGATCGACACCGCCCACGGTCACCAGGAGCGCATGATCGCCGCGGTGCGCGCGGTCCGCGCCCTGGACCCGCCGGTGCCCGTCGTCGCCGGCAACGTCGTCACCGCCGAGGGCGTGACCGACCTGGTGGAGGCCGGCGCGGACATCGTCAAGGTCGGCGTGGGGCCGGGCGCCATGTGCACCACCCGCCTGATGACCGGGGTCGGGCGGCCGCAGTTCTCGGCCGTGGTCGAGTGCGCCGCCCGCGCCAGGGAGCTCGGCGCCCACGTGTGGGCCGACGGCGGGATCCGCCGGCCGCGGGACGTGGCGCTGGCACTGGCCGCCGGCGCGTCCAACGTCATGATCGGTTCCTGGTTCGCGGGCACCCACGAGTCCCCGGGCGACCTGATGCGCGACGCCGACGGCCGGGCGTACAAGGAGAGCTTCGGGATGGCCTCCGCCCGGGCGGTACGCCTGCGCACCGCCGACGAGTCGCCGTACGAGCGGGCCCGCAAGGGCCTGTTCGAGGAGGGCATCTCCTCGGCGCGGATGTATCTCGACCCGCAGCGTCCCGGCGTGGAGGACATCCTCGACACGATCGTGGCCGGCCTGCGCAGCGCGTTCGCGTACACCGGCGCCGCCGACGTCGCCTCGTTCCAGGAGCGGGCCGTGATCGGCGTGCAGACCGTGGCCGGGCAGAAGGAGGGCCAGCCGCACTACGCCAGTTGGTGACCGCCGCACCGCCCTCGGGTGACGACCGGCGCCCCGCCGTCGCCCGCGACCGGCAGAATGCAGGGCATGACGACGTCCGACGCGGTGGAGGTGACGCTGCCCGGCGGCGTCGCCCTGCCCATGGTGGGGTTCGGCACCTGGCAGCTGCGCGGCCGCCACGCCTACGAGGCGGTGCGGCACGCGCTGCGGGTGGGCTACCGCCACATCGACACCGCGACCATGTACCGCAACGAGGCCGAGATCGGGCAGGCGATCCGGGACAGCGGGGTCCCGCGGGAGCAGGTCTTCGTCACCACGAAGCTGCTGCCCTCCGACGCCGGGCGGGAGCGCCGGGTGATCGCCGCGAGCCTGGAGGCGCTCGGCATTGGGTACGTGGACCTGTGGCTCATCCACTCCCCGCCGGACCGCGACGGCGGGGTGGCGACCTGGCGCGAGTTCCTCGCCGTCCGCGACGAGGGCCTCGCCCGCGCGGTCGGGGTGAGCAACTACCGCGTCTCCCAGCTCGACCGGCTCATCGCGGCCACCGGCGAGGCCCCGGCCGTCAACCAGATCCTGTTCAGCCCGCGCCGGTACGACCCGGCCGTGATCGCCGCCCACCGGGAACGCTCCGTGGTCCTGGAGGGGTACAGCCCGTTGAAGGACACCCGGCTGAGTGACCCGGTGCTGGTGGAGATCGCCCGGCGCCACGGCGTCACCACCGCGCAGGTGGTGCTGCGCTGGCACCTGGAGCACGGCATCCCGGTGATCCCCAAGTCCGGCGACCCCGACCGCATCGCGAGCAACTTCGACCTGTACAGCTTCCGGCTCAGCCCCGACGAGGTCGCCCGCATCGACTCCCTGTGACTTCGGGACCGCCGGACACCGGCGTGGTCAGCCGGCCCGGGTCACCACCTCGGGGGAGGCGGTGTCCAGCGGCACCTGCGGCGGGCCGACCAGCCCCAGCTGCACGATCTGCCGCGGCTGCACCCCGCTCAGCAGCCAGTCCGCGGCGATGCGCAGCCGGTTGCCGGGGATCGACCACAGGTGGAAACCCTGGGTCACCGCCGCGGCCACCGGGCCGGTGAGGACGCGGCCCATCGGGTTGGCCACGGCCTGGACACCGCCGAGGTCCACGACGAACCCGAGCTCGCGGTGGCGGTACGGCCGTAACCGGCCGCGGCCGAGCGAAGCGGCGAGGTTGGCGGCGGCCACCTTGCCCTGCCGGACCGCGTACTGCGCGGTCATGGGGCTGATCTCGCCGGGGCGGTCGAGCACCGGCGCGGCGGCGGCGTCCCCGCTGGCGAAGATCTCCGGGCGGTCGGGTACCCGCAGGTACTCGTCGACCACCAGCCGTCCCTTGCGGGTGGGCAGCCGCAGCGACTCCACCAGCGGGTCCGGGCGCACCCCGACGCACCAGACCAGCGTCCGGCTGGGCACGAACTCGCCGTCGGACAGCCGTACCCCGCCGGCGGTGGCCTCCGCCACCGAGGTCTCCATCCGCAGCTCCACCCCGCGCCGGTTCAGCACCTGCGCGGCCGCGCGGCCCAGCCGTTCGTCCAGCTCCGGCAGCGGCCTCGGGGCGATGTCGAGCAGCAGCCACCGGGTGCGGATGCCGTGCAGCCGCGGGTGGCGGCGCATCATCGCCCGGGTGAGCAGGTGCCCGTGCGCGGCCACCTCGGTGCCGGTGTAGCCGGCGCCGACCACCACGAACGTGCACCGGGCCACGCACTCGTGGGGGTTGTCGGTCGCCCCCGCCAGCTCGATCTGCCGGATGAGATGGTCGCGCAGGTACAGCGCCTCGGGCAGGCCGCGGAAACCGTGGGCGTGCTCGGCGATGCCGGGGATCGGCAGCAGCTTGTGCACGGCACCGGCGGCGATGAGCAGCCGGTCGTACCGGATCCGGCCGCGCGTGCCCTCGGGGTCGACGTAGCCCACCTCCCGGCGGTCGGTGTCCACCGCGTCCACCTCGCCGAGCACGAGCCGCACCCCTGGCAGCTTGGCCAGCAGCGGGACGGCCACCCGCCGCGGGTCCAGCACCCCGCCGGCCACCTGGGGCAGCAGCGGCAGGTAGAGGAAGTAGTCGGTGGCGTTCACCAGGACGATCTCCGCCCCGATGCCCATCCGGCACAGCCGGCGGGCGGCGTGGTACCCGGCGAACCCGCCTCCGACGATGACGATCCGCGGACGGCTCTGCGTACCCATGCGGTGCCTGGTACCCGCGGCGGGCCGTGGCAATCGACGTCGGCGCTGCGGTCAGCCCCCGCCCAGCGGCGGCGGGTCGGACGGTGGTTCGGTGAGCTGGTCCAGGTCGTCGATGTCGCGCCGCAGCTCCCGCATGAGCGAGCGCGGGGACCCGGTGCGCGTCAGCGGGGGCGGGGGCACCACGAGCACCGGGCACACGGCACGGGACACGCAGTACCGCACCACCCGGCTGCCGCGCAGCCGGCGTAGCCCGCTGCGGCGACCGGTGCCGATCACCAGCAGGTCGGTGTCCCGGCAGGCGTACCCGACGAGCACCGGTCCCGGCGAGTCGGGCACGACCACCGTCCGCACCTCGATGTCGGCCGGCACCGCGCCCAGGGTCTCGGTGAACGCGCTGGCCACCGTCGCCGAGGCGGCCGACGCCAGGGGCCGCTCTCCCGGCCCGCTGCCACTGAGCACGTCCGGGTCCGCCGGCGGCTCCCAGGTCCGTACCGCGTGCAGCGGTACCCTCCGTTCGCGCGCGTGAGCCACCGCCACCCGCAGGGCGTGCAACCCGGACAGCGTGGTGGAGATGCCGACGATCACCCGTCCGGTGCGGTCGGCGTCCATGGGTCCTCCCCTCCCTCGGGTCGCCGCGACTGTGGCCCCACCACCGCCACCGGAGCGCCGGCGTGGTGGATGAGGGCCTGGCTGACCGAGCCCAGCAGCAGCCCCCGGAACCCGCCCCGCCCCCGCGAGCCGACCACCACCAGCCGGGCGTTCGCGGAGGCGGCCAGCAACGCCTGGTGGGCGGCGGTGTGCCGGTGCACCTCCGGGCGCACGACCACCCCCGGGTACCGGTCGGCGATGCCGGCCAGGGTCTCGCCGACAAGGTCGGGCACCTCCGGTGGCGGGTACCCGGCCCGCACCAGCTCCGGCGGCCAGGCCAGGTCGGCCGGCCAGGCGTACAGCGCCGTCACCGGGACGCCGTAACGGGCCGCGGCGTCGAAGGCGAACACCGCCGCCCGGCGGGCGGCCTGCGACCCGTCCGCGCCCAGCACCACCGGGGCCTCCGGTACGGCCGACCCGCGCGCCACGATCACCGGGCAGGCCGCGTGGGCGGCCAGCTGCACCGCCACCGAGCCGGCCAGCATGCCCGGGAACCCGCCCCGGCCCCGGTGCCCGACCACCACCAGCTCCGCCTGGCGGGACGACCCGGTCAGGACCGCGGCCGGTAGGCCGTCGCGCAGTCTGCTGATCATCGACAGGTCCGGGTGCTTCTCCCGGATCCGGGAGGCGGCGTCGTGCAGCAGCCGCTCGGCGTGTTCGTGCAGCACCTCCGCCGGCACCACGGGCTGGGTGCCCGGACCGGGCGGTGGCGGGAGGACCGCCCACGGCTCGGCGCCGAACGGCGGGACGAACGCGTGAACGATCTCGAGGGGCCGGTGGCGGAGCTCCGCCTCATCGGCGGCGAGGTCGGCCGCGACCAGGCTGTCCTGCGAGCCGTCCACGCCCACGACCACCGGCCGTACCGGCCCGGCGCTGGCGTCGGTCATGCCCGGGTCGTTCCCCGCCGGGCCACCGCTCATGCCCCGGGGCGGGGTGTGCCGGTCACCCGGGGTTCGGCCCGGGGCCGGTCAGGGCAGCGGCGGCTCCCAGTCCGGGCGCAGCGGCGCGTGGCTGCGGCCCTGGTCGTCCGGGTGGCTGCCCAGCACCTGGTGCAGCTGGATCTGGTTGCGCTCGAAACCGATCCGCGACCCGACCAGGTACAGCCGCCAGGTCCGGGCCCGCGCCAGGCCCACCTCGGCGACCGCCTCGTCCCAGTGCGCCTCCAGGTTGGCCGACCACGCCGCCAGGGTGCGCGCGTAGTGCTCCCGCAGGTTCTCCTCGTGCCGCACCTCAAACCCGGTGTCGTGCATGACCGAGATGAGGTGGCCGACGCTCTCCAGCTCCCCGTCGGGGAAGATGTACCGGTTGATGAAGTGGCGGCGGCGCGCCGCCGGCTCGTGGTTGTCCGGCCGGGTGATGCAGTGGTTGAGCAGCCGGCCACCGGGCACCAGGCGCTCGTACAGGAACCGGAAGTAGTCCGGGAGCTGCTTCTTCCCAATGTGCTCGGTCAGCCCGATCGAGCTGATCGCGTCGAACCGCTCCGCCGGCACGTCCCGGTAGTCCAGGTGCCGCACCTCCGCCAGCTCGGACAGTCCGGACTCCGCGATCGCCTTCTGCGCCCACTCGGCCTGTCGCCGCGACAGGGTCACCCCCAGCGCCCGTACCCGGTGGTGGCGGGCGGCGTGCATGACCATGCCTCCCCAGCCGCAGCCCACGTCGAGCAGCCGCTGGCCGGGCTTGAGCCCCAGCTTGCGGCAGACCAGCTCGTGCTTGGCGTGCTGGGCCTGCTCGAGCGTGGCCGAGTCGGTCTGGTACAGGGCGCAGGTGTAGGTCATGCTCGGTCCGAGCAGCCACTCGTAGAACCGGTTGGACACGTCGTAGTGGTGCGCGATCGCGGCGGCGTCCCGGGCCCGGGAGTGGCGACGCCCGCGCAGCCTGGCCTCCAGGCCGGGACGCGGCGGTGGCCGCAGCAGCCTCACGCCACCCAGGGCCCGGAACGCCCGCAGCCGCACCGGCCAGGACAGGTCAAGGTCACGGCGGCGCAGGCTGGTCATGGCGGTGTAGAGGTCGCCGTCCACCTCCAGGTCGCCCATGATGTACGCCCGGGCGAGCCCGACGTCGCCGGGCGAGGTGGCCAGGTACGACAGGCCACGCGGAGAGCGGATCTCCACCGTCACCGGTGCGTCGGCCGGCCCGGCCACGCTGCCGTCGAACCCCCGGAACCGTACCGGCGCGTCACCGCCGATGATCAGTTGGAACACGTCCGCGAGGCGCATCGCGCCACCCCCTCGTCTGCTGCGGACACCTCGTCGTCCCGCGTGGGGCACAGGTGTCATTGTCGTCGAACGGTCACGTCGCGCGGACGCACTTGTCGTACAGGTCCGGCAGCCTGCCGGCCGGGTCGTAGGCCCGCTTGAGCGCGCGGTACGCCTGGCCGTTGTAGCGGCGCCAGAACTCGTCCTTTGGGTAATGCACGGTGGAGTAGAGCGACTTGTGCCCGCCGAACTCGTCGACCAGCTGCTCGACCCGCCGGTTGTGCCAACCGTCCGGCCGGCCGCCGGTGAGCGGGACGGTCGCCCAGAAGCCCACGTTGACGTACAGCCGGCCCGGCTGCAGCGGGTACAGCGGCCACGGCCGGGCCGCGCGCAGCCGCAGGGGGCACAGCCACACCGGCCGGATGCCGATCTCCCGGTCGAAGGCGGCCAGGAACCCGGCGGTGTGCTCCACCGGGATCTCCACGTCCTGCACCACCGCCTCGCGCGGGGGCCGGCCGGCCAGCCGGTCGGCGCGCCGGCTGAGCCCCCAGCGCCGGTCCAGCGCGACCAGGCGGCGGTACACATCGGAGCGCCGCCAGCGGCGCGGCCACAGCCGGCGGACCAGCGGGTGCTGCACCCCCAGCGCCCGGGAGCACCAGAACCAGTCGGTATCCCACCGCCACAGGTAGTCGGCGACGGTGAGGTGGTCGACCGGCCGCTGGCGGATCGACCGGTAGTAGATGTGCCGTCCGGTGTAGTCGCTGACCTCGGGCGCGGTGTCGGTGAACGTGCCCAGCGTCAGGTACAGCTCGCCCGGGTCGAAGACGGTGCCGTCGAGGAAGTCCACGCTCCGGCCGTCGTGGCCGCCGGCCGCGGCGATCTCCGCCATCGCGGCCAGGCACGCGTCGGCGTCGGAGAACCGCAGGTGGCGCAGGCGTACGAACGGCCGCACCGGCTCCAGGTCGATCCGCAGCCGCAGCGCGTACCCCAGGGTGCCGTACGAGTTGGGGAAGCCGGCGAACAGGTCGGCGTGCTCGCCCTCGGGCCGGGCGACCACCACCCGCCCGTCCCCGGTGAGGATCTCCATCTCCCGCACCGACTCGTGGGGCAGGCCGTTGCGGAACGAGGACGACTCGATGCCCAGGCCGCTGACGGCCCCGCCCAGGGTGATGGTCTTCAGCTGTGGCACCACCGGCGGCATGAGACCGTGCCGCAGGGTCGCCTCGACGAGCCGTTCGTAGGTGACCATGCCCTGCACGTCGGCGGTGCGGGCGCGTGGGTCCACGTCGAGCACCCGGTGGAAGGCGGCCACGTCCAGCCGCGGGCCGCCGCGCTCGCGGCCGAACCGGAACAGGTTGGACGTGGACTTCGCCAGCCGGACCGGCGCGCCCGGTGGCAGGGACTCGTACCGGCGCCGCAGCGCCTCGACGGCCCGGGTGTGCGAGTCGTACGGTGGATCGGCCGACCGGGTACGCACGCTGTCCACCACCGTACGATACCGCCTGTCCATTGCGCCCACGGCGGTCCGCCAATATAGTGAGCAGCTACAGCCGAACGGCCCACCGCATGCGTCACTGTCGGCAGGGAGGGTTACAATGCGCCGCTTCGTGATCCGTGGCATGGCCGCGGTCGCCGCCGCCGCCATGCTCGTCCTCGCACCGTCCCTACCCGCCGCCGCGGACACCGGCTCCGGCGACCACAAGCCGGGCGCGGCGTGGGAGTTCATCTGATCGTCCGCTGAGGAACGGCCCTCCGACCCGGCCGCTGGCCGGCCGGATCGGAGGGCCGTCGCATGTCCAAGGGCCGCCGCAGATCCTCGTGGGCCGCCGCTGCCCATCTGTCGCGCCCATCCGTCGCGCCGCATCCGTCGCACCCGGGACCCGGCGACGAACCTGCCCGGTGTCGCGACCAAGAATGACCAGATTCAGCAGTAGCTATGCATCCCAGGCGCCCCCAATAATGCGGTCACCCGGGTACGCCCGCCGCCCCGAGGAGGTCGCATGCACCCGCGTCGCCTGCTTCGCCGAAGCCTGTCCGTCGCCTCGGTGGCGGCGCTGATCCTGGTCGGTCTCACCGGCCCGGCCACCGGCCGCACCCCCGACCACCAGCCGGCACCGCCGTCGCCGGCAGCCGTCGCGCCGCAGGTGCTCACCGCCACGCTGCTGACCGGCGACCGGGTGGAGGTCCAGGTATGGCCCGGCGGCGAGCGCCACGTGACCATGGTCCCGGCCCGGCCGGACCGCGGGATGGTCTCGTACCAGCACTACGCGGTGGACGGTCAGGTGTACGTGATCCCGGCCGACGCCGCCCCGCTCATCCCCGACGTGCTCGACCCGGAGCTGTTCAACGTCACCAAGCTGCACGCCGCGGGCCACACCGACGCCACGCCGGTGATCGTCCAGTACGCGCCGGGGCCGCGTACCCTGCGGGCGCCCGCCGCCGACGGGCTGGCGGTGACCGCGCAGCTCGACAGCATCGGCGCGGTCGCGGGCACCGCCGACGGGGAGGGCCGCTGGTGGAGCAGCCTGACCGGGCAGTCCGGCCAGCCCGGGCCGGCCGCCGCGCGCGCTGCCGCGGCCTCGGGCACCCTGCCCGGCGTACACCGGGTGTGGCTGGACGAGCAGGTGACCGTGGCCCTGGACACCAGCGTGCCGCAGATCGGCGCCCCGGAGGCCTGGCAGCAGGGCTACGACGGCAGCGGGCTGACCGTGGCCGTGCTCGACACCGGCGTCGACACCGGCCACCCGGACCTGGCCGGGACGGTGGTCGAGGAGCGGGACTTCACCGACACCGGCACCGCAGTCGACCACCACGGGCACGGCACCCACGTGGCCGGCACCATCGCCGGCAGCGGCGCCGCCTCGGGCGGCACCTACGTCGGGGTGGCGCCCGGGGCCGAGCTGATCAACGGCAAGGTGCTCAACGACTCCGGCTCCGGCCTCACGTCCTGGGTACTGGCGGGCATGGAGTGGGCGGCCACCCGCGCCGACGTGGTCAACATGAGCCTCGGCGCCCTGCCGACCGACGGCACCGACCCGGTGAGCCTGGCGCTCAACACGCTCACCGCGCAGCACGGCACCTTGTTCGTCGTGGCAGCCGGCAACCGCGGGCCCTTGGCGCGGAGCGTGGGCTCCCCCGGCGCGGCGGACGCGGCGCTGACCGTCGGTGCCGTGGACGCGTCGGACCAGCTCGCCGACTTCTCCAGCCGCGGCCCGCGGCTGGGCGACTGGGCCGTCAAGCCGGACGTCACCGCCCCCGGCGTGGGCATCGCGGCGCCCCGCGCCGACGGCACCGCGCTCGGCCCGATCGTCGACGATCGCTACACCCGGATCAGCGGCACGTCGATGGCCACCCCGCACGTGGCCGGCGCCGCGGCGATCGTCCGCCAGGCCGACCCGGACCTCACCCCGCAGCAGGTGAAGGCGGCGCTGGTGGGCACCGCGGTGCCGACCAGCGGGCTGACCGTGTACGAGCAGGGCGGCGGCCGCATCGACCTCCCGGCCGCACTGTCCACCCCGGTGCTGGCCGCCCCGTCACCGCTGAACCTCGGCTACTTCCCCTACCCGCACGACGACGCGCAGCCGGTGCAGTCAACGGTGACGTACACCAACCGCGGCGACGAGCCGGTGACCCTGGACCTGTCCGTGCAGGTGAACGGCGTGGGCGGCCCGCCGCCGGCACCCGGTGTGCTGAGCGTGGAGCCGTCGCAGGCGGTGGTCGCGCCCGGCGGCACCGCCACGGTCACGGTCCACCTGGACGTGCCGCAGCTGCCCGTCGGGCTGTTCAGCGGATACCTGGTGGCCAGCAGCGACGGCCAGGTGGTCACCCGGGTGCCGGTCGGGTTCCACAAGGAGGACGAGCGGTACGACATCCGGATCCAGGCCATCGACCGCAACGGCGGGCCGGCCCGCGGGTCCAGCAGCGTCGCGGTGCTGGACGTGGAGAACATGGCGAGGTTCTTCCGGCCGGGCTTCGGGTTCGTCGACGGCCGGGTGACGGTCCGGGTGCCGCCGGGGACGTACGCCGTCCTGGGCGCGATCGAGACCTACGACGACGCCCACGTCGAGTTCGGGTACGCCCAGTCGGTCGCGTTCGTGGGGGACCCGGAGCTGACCGTGACCGGCGACGTGGACCTGGTCCTGGACGCCCGGGAGGCCACCCGGATCCGGGTCGACACCCCGGCACACGAGACCGTGCCGCAGGGTGGGGTCAGCTTCGGCTACTGGCGCACCTCCGCCCAGCCGGGACCGCTGTTCAACCCGACCTGGCGGGTGCAGCACGCGTCCCGCGAGTACTACGCGATGCCGATGGAGCCGGTGACGCTGGGCGGGTTCGAGTTCTACAGCCGGTGGCGGATGGCCGCCCCGGAGGCGGAGCTGGCGGTCGCCAGCCCGGTGGCGCTGCCGCTGGACCCGGTGCTGCTGCGCCCGCCCGCGGTGGACGGCGAGCACCTGTTGCGGCTGGTCGACGTGGGCGACGGCGCCGCCGCCGACTACCAGGGCAGGGACGTCGCCGGTGCGGTCGCGCTGGCCCGCCGCGGCCCGGTCCCGTTCGTGGAGCAGGAGGCGCACGCGGCCGCGGCCGGCGCGGTGGCGCTGGTCATCACCAACGACGTCCCGGGCGACTTCACCGGTCCGCTGACGGTCCCGCCCGGGAGCATCCCGACCCTGTCGCTGAGCCTCGAGCAGGGCGACACCCTGCGGGCGCTGCTGGCTGAGGGTGAGGTCACCGTCCGCCTCAGCGGCACCGCGTGGTCGCCGTACGTGTACGACCTGGTGCTGCTGGAGACCGGAGGGATCCCCGCCGACCTGCACTACTCGGTGACGCCGCAGGAGCTCGCCGCCGTGGAGGTCTCCTACCACAACGACACCCCGGGTCACCAGATGCTGGAGGGCCGCCACTTCCTGCGGCCGTTCCACTCCGGGTCGACCCTGCTCCACCCGCCGATCGAAGGGCCGCGGACCCGCACCGAGTACGTGGTCGGCGGCGACGGGCTCGGCTACCAGCAGACGGTGTACGGAGAGGCGCCGTTCGAGGCGCGGCTGCAGGAGCAGGGGTTCACCTTCTACGAGCCCGGCACCACCGTGGAGGCGCACCGGTTCCGCCAGGTCGTCCGGCCGGCACTGCTGCCCGAGGTCGAGCCGGTGGTCCGCAGCGGGGACACGCTGGTGCTCCGCCTGTACGAGTGGGTGGACGCCGACGGGAACTACTTCCCCAACCACATCTTCGGGATCACCCCGTACCCGGGCGACACGATGCAGACCCGCGTGTGGCGGGACGGCGAGCTGGTCGCGACCACGCAGGGCTTCCCGCGGCTGGACGTCGCCACGGTGCCGGAGCAGGCCACCTACCGGGTGGAGCTGGACGTGGCACGCGACGCCGACTGGTGGCGGCGCTCCACCCGTACCCGCACCGCCTGGACGTTCACGTCGCAGCGGCCCGACGCCGGCAGCGCCCTGCTCCCGCTGCTGAGCGTCGACTACGACGTGCCGCTGGACCTGGTGAACACCGCGCCGCCGCCGCACGAGCGGCAGGGCCCGCCCGCGTTCCAGCTGCGGGTGACCCAGCAGGCGCCGGACCTGCCGGCGGTCGTGGGCGCCCGGGTGTGGATCTCGTTCGACGACGGCGGCACCTGGCGGGCCGCGCCCGCCCAGGCGCGTGGCGACGGCACGTTCCGCGTGATCCTGCCCGCCGCGGCGCGCCAGTCCGGTGGGGACGTGTCGGTGCGCGTGGAGGCGTGGGACGCCGCCGGCAACCGCGTCGAGCAGGAGGTGATCCGCGCCTGGCACCTGCCCGACCGCGGCTGAGCGGGCGCGCGTCGAGACCGGACCTGTGAAGGAGGACAGCATGAGATCGCCCCGACGGTGGCGGTGGTCGACCTCGGTGCTCGCGGTGGTGCTCGCCGCCACCGCCCTGCCCGGGCCGGCGGGTGGCGCGGTCGGTGACCCCGCCGGGACCGTGGACGGACCGGCGGCGACGGAGGTCGTGGACGCCGCCGGCGGACCGGTGGCGGCGTCGCGCACCGTGCTGCTGCTGTCCGGTGACCGGGTCACCCACACCACCTACGCCGACGGCACCACCACCGTCACCGTGGACCCGGCGTCGCGCCCGGACGGGCGGCCGGTCGCCTTCCAGACCGTCCGCGTCGACGACGGCCACTACGTCGTCCCGGTCGACGCGTTCCCGCTGCTGGCGGCGGGCACGGTGGACCCGCAGCTGTTCAACGTCACCGCCCTGGTGGAGGAGGCGGCCGGCGGCCCGGACCGGGTGCCGGTCATCGTCACCACCGGCACCGGCGCCCTGGCCGGCCCGGTTGCCAGGGGAGTGCTGGCGGTGACCGCGCCGCTGGCCGAGGACGTCCGGCTCCTGCCGAGCATTGGCGGGGCCGGGCTGTCGCTGGACCGCGACGGCGCCGGCGACCTGTGGGCGGACCTCACCGCGGCCGCCGCCGACCGGCCCACCGCCGCGCTGGCCTCCCTGAGCCGGGCGAAGGTGTGGCTGGACCGCACCGTCGAAGTGTCGCTGTCGGACAGCGTCCCGCAGATCGGCGCCGACGAGGTCCACGACGCGGGCCTCGACGGCACGGGCGTGACCGTGGCGGTGCTCGACACCGGCGTCGACCCCGACCACCCGGACCTCGCCGGCCGGATCGTCCAGACCGCCAACTTCACCTCCGACCCGCTGCGGGACGGTCACGGCCACGGCACCCACGTGGCGTCGATCATCGCCGGCTCGGGAGCGGCCTCGGACGGCACGTACCGCGGGGTGGCGCCCGGCGCCGACCTGATGATCGGCAAGGTGCTGCCCGACTCCGGGTCCGGTCCCACCTCGGCGGTGATCGCCGGCATGGAGTGGGCGGCCTTCGGCGGCGCCGACATCATCAACCTCAGCCTCGGCGGCGGGCCGTCGGACGGCTCCGACCCGGCGAGCCTGGCGGTGGAGGCGCTCACCGAGCAGACCGGCGCGCTGTTCGTCGTCGCGGCCGGCAACAACGAGGGCGACGCCTCGGTCAACGCCCCGGCCGCGGCGAGCGCGGCGCTGGCCGTGGGCAACGTGGACAAGCAGGACCAGCTGTGGTTCTCCTCCAACCGGGGGCCGCGCCGCGGGGACGCGGCGGTCAAGCCGGAGCTGACCGCGCCGGGCACCGACGTCGTCGCCGCCCGCTCCGCGGGCACCTTCATGGGCTCGCCGGTCGACGACCGCTACACCCGGACCAGCGGCACCTCGATGGCCGCGCCGCACGTGGCGGGCGCGGCCGCGCTGCTGGCGCAGGCCCACCCGGACTGGACCTGGCAGGAGCTGAAGGACGCCCTGGTGTCCACCGCCCGGCCCGGCGACTACACCGTCTTCCAGGGCGGCGCCGGCCGCGTCGATGTCGCCCGGGCGCTCGACGCCGGGGTGTACGGGCCGGCGGCCGCCAACGTGGGTGCGATCCCGGCCCCGTACGACGAGCAGCGCACCGTGCCGCTGACCTACCGCAACCACACCACCGAGCCGGTCACCCTGGAGCTCGCCCTGTCCGGACAGTCGTGGCACGGCCAGGACCTGCCCGCCGGTGCGGTGTCGCTGTCCGCGCCGAGCCTCACCGTCCCGGCCGGCGGCACGGCCACGGTGTCGTTGACGGTGGACGCCTCCGTCGGCGACCAGGGCGGTTACGCCGGGGTGGTGACCGCCACCGCGGGGGAGCTGACCCTGCGGACCCCGTTCTCCTGGTACAAGTCGGTCGGCTCCCACAAGCTGACCGTGCACAACCTGGACTTCCGCGGCAACCCGCAGGCGGACGAGCCGCTGTGGGTGGTCAAGCTGGACGGCGCCCTGCCCAACGACCCGTTCCACCAGGTGCTCTCCTCCGGGTGGAGCAGCGTGGACGGGACCACGTTCCAGGTCGCCGAGGGCCTGTACGACGTGTACGGGGCGGAAGTGTCCTATTGGGACACGCACGGCGACCGGATCACCAGCACGGTGCAGACGGAGGTGCGGATCGACGAGGACACCGAGGTCGTCCTCGACGGGCGGCAGGGCGTCAAGATGGACCCGGTGACGCCGGGCCCGACGGACCTGAAGTCCGCCTCGGCGACGTACCACCGCGGTGTCGGGGAGATGGAGTTCGGCAACGGGTTCATGATCGGGTACGACCCGATCAGCCTGTACATGCAGCCGGCCGAGTACACCGTCGGCTGGATGGAGGTCCGGGAGCTGTGGAACCTCGCCGACCCGCTGCTCACGACCGCCGAGGTGCGTGCCGGCGACACCACCGTGGAGCTGACCCCGGAGTACCACAACTTCTTCGCCGGGCCGGCGCTGGCCGGCGACCGCGACCTCGAGCTGGTCGACGCGGGCACCGGCACCCCGGCCGAGCTCGCCGCCGCCGGTGTGGCCGGCAAGGTGGCGCTGGTGGGCATCCCGGTGCCGGCCGACCACGAGGTCCCGTACACCGGGGTGTGGAGCGCGGCCGTCCAGGCCACCCTCGACGCGGCCGCGGCCGGTGCCGCCGGGGTGCTGCTGTTCACCGACGAGCCCGAGGCGAAGGCCATCTTCAGCCTCCGCAGCGACCCCATCCTGCAGCTGTCCGTGCCGTGGGCGGAGGGGACGCAGGTGCGGTCGCTGCTGGCGCAGGCGGCGCAGCCGGTGCGGCTGGTGCTCAGCGGTCAGCGGGACCCCCAGCGGCTGTACCACCTGCGGTACGTCCACGAGGACACCAGCCTGGCCGACGCGCCGCCCGTGGTGGACCCGGACGACCTGGTGCCGGTGCTGTCGCGCTACCACACCGACCGACAGGGGTGGATCCAGCGCATGGTGGCGCTGGCGTTCACCCCCCGGGAGGACGCCGTGTCCGGGTTGAGCTACCAGGCCTGGGCGCCGATGGAGGTGACCGAGCACATCCTGTCCGGGTCGCACCTGCGCTGGCACCGGGAGGCCACCCAGATCGGCCCGCCCGGCAACTTCAACGGCGAGACCCTGGTGACCCGGGAGGTGTTCCTGCCCGGCGACGAGCGCGACCCCGAGGAGTGGTTCCAGTCGCCGATGCGCACCGGGGCCGCGGACGTGACCGGGCGCACCTGGGCGGAGCTGATGTGCACGTTCTGCCGGCAGGGGGACAGGTTCCGGCCGGGTGTGTGGTACCTGGACACCGACCCGCGCCACTACAACCGGTCGCTGCTGCTGGAGGGCTCGTCGTACCGGCTGTTCGTCGGGGACGAGGAGATCCCCAACACCGGCAGCGCGTTCGTGCCGACGTTCACCCTGCGGCCCGAGCCGGCGGTCTACCGGCTGGAGATGTACGGCGTCCAGCCGGGCGTGCCGCTGGTACGCGAGCTGGCGCCCCGGATCGACACCACGTGGACGTTCCGGTCCGCCCGCCCGGACGCCGGCGACCGGCCGGACGGGTACACCTGCCCGTTCAGCGGTGACGGCGGGTGTGCGTTCCAGCCGCTGCTGCAGCTGGACTACCAGCTCAACCTGGACCTGCTCAACCGGGCACCGGCCGGGACCGCCCACACCTTCCGGCTCACCGTCGCCCCGCACTCGGGCACCGACCCGCGGCTGGCGCGGCCGGTGCCGCTGCCGTGGGTCACGGTGTGGTACTCCACCGACGAGGGTGCGACCTGGCGGGAGGCGACGGTCCGGCCCGGACGCGGCAAGAACACGTTCCTGGTCACGGTGGACCATCCGCCGCTGGCTCAGACCAGCGGGTACGTGTGGCTGCGCGCCGACGCCCGGGACGTGGGCGGCAACCGGGTGGAGCAGACCATCGAGCGGGCGTACCGCCTGCGCTGACGGACGGAGGATCCGATGCGTACCGTGTTGTCCGCCGCGCTGACGGCGCTGCTCACCGTGAGCCTGCCCGGGGCGGTGGCCGCCGCCCCCGGCGGTCCCGCCGACCCGACCGGGACGGCGGTGCCCGGGCAGCCAGCCGGACCGGCACCGGGGTCCGCCGTGGTCACGCTGGTCACCGGCGACCGGGTGACGGTGACCCCCGGCGACGACGGTCGCCTGGCGCTGGCGGTGGAGCCGGCACCCCGGGACGGGTACGAGGCCACGTTCGACGCGTTCAGCGACGGCGGCGACACCTACCTGCTGCCGTCGGACGCCGCCCGGCTGGTGCCGCACGTGCTGGACCGGGAGTTGTTCAACGTGTCCCGCCTGGTCGAGTACGGCTACACCGACGGTGTCCCGGTCATCGTCACCTTCCCCGACCGCGCCGGTGCGGCCGGGGCGGTGGCGACCGCCGGGCCGCCGGCGGTGCTCACCGGCGCCACGCAGACCACCTCCCTGCCCAGCATCAACGCGGTCGCGGCGACGGTGGGTCCGGGCGGCGACTGGTGGCGGTCGGTGCGGTCCGGCCCGCTCGGTACGGCCGCGGCGGCGGGGACCGCGGCGGCGGGGACCGCCACCGTCGAGGGCCTGGGTGAGCTGCCGCGGGTGTGGCTCGACGGCCGGGTGGAGGCGGCCCTGGCCGACAGCGTGCCGCAGATCGGCGCGCCCGCGGCGTGGGACGCCGGCTTCGACGGCAGCGGGGTGACGGTGGCGGTGCTGGACACCGGCATCGACACCACCCACCCGGACCTGGCCGGCGCGGTGGTCGCCGAGGCGAACTTCACCTCCTCCGACACCACCGGGGACCGGTTCGGCCACGGCACCCACGTGGCCGGCATCATCACCGGTTCCGGCGCCGCCTCCGGCGGCACCTACGTCGGCGTGGCGCCCGGAGCGGAGCTGCTCAACGGCAAGGTGCTCAACGACTTCGGCTTCGGGCAGGAAAGCGAGATCATCGCCGGCATGGAGTGGGCGGTCCAGCAGGGCGCGGACATCGTCAACATGAGCCTCGGGGGCACGCCGTCCGACGGCACCGACCCGTTGAGCATGGCCGTCAACCGGCTCACCGCCGACCACGACACGCTGTTCGTCATCGCCGCCGGCAACAGCGGGCCCGGCCGCCAGACCGTGGGGTCACCGGGCGCCGCGGACGCCGCCCTGACCGTCGGCAATGTGTCCAAACAGGAGGAGCTGCACGTGACGTCCAGCCGCGGGCCGCGCCTGGGCGACTACGCGGTCAAGCCGGAGATCACCGGTCCCGGCGTGGACATCGTGTCGGCGCGTTCCAGCGAGGGGACGCTGCCACCGCCGGCGCAACCGGTCGACGAGTTCTACATCCGGGCCGGCGGCACCTCCATGGCCGCGCCGCACGTCGCCGGCGCCGCGGCGATCCTGCGCCAGCAGCGGCCGGACCTCGGCGCGCCGGAGCTGAAGGCGCTGCTGGTGGGCAGCGCGACGCCGCACCCCGACCTGGACGCGTTCGAGCAGGGCAGCGGTCGGGTGGACGTGGCGGCCGCGGTCGGCACGGAGGTGCTCGCCACCCCCGCCAGCCTGACGTACGGCGTGTTCCCGTTCCCGCACGACGACACCGACCCGGTCGGCGCCGAGGTCACGTACACCAACCTCGGCGACCGGACCCTGACCCTCGAGCTGAGCGTGACCGCGACCCGGCTGGACGGCGCGCCGGCCGACCCGGCGATGGTCACCGTCGACCCGCCGGTGCTCACCCTGGCGCCCGGACAGGCCGCCCAGGCGACGGTCACGGTGGACGTGCGGCCCGGCGAGATCGGCGTCTACAGCGGCCACGTGGTGGCCGACGGCGGCGCCGGGGCCGTGGCCCGCATCCCGCTGAGCTTCTACAAGGAGGAGCAGCTGCACGAGCTGACCGTCGTGGGGATCGCCCGCAACGGCCGGCCCGCGGAGTTCAACAGCCACTTCGACGTCGCCAACATGGACGGGTCGAGCGACGTCGCCGAGTTCCGCATCCCGTTCGGGCCCGGCGGCGCCACCACCCTGCGCCTGCCGCCCGGGGTGTACTCGGTCAACGGCATCCTCGAAACCTACCTCAGCAACGACCTGGTGGCCCACGAGACGGCGTTCGTCTTCGAACCTGAGATCACCCTGGACGGCGACCGGACGGTGGTGCTCGACGCCCGCCCCGCCGAGGAGATCACCGTGGCCACGCCGGAGCACCCCGACGCCGACGTGCACCGGTTCACGATGGGGTACCTGCGCCGGGGTGCGGGCGTGGCGGAGCTGAGCAAGCTCGCCCTGCGCACCGAGTGGAACCGGTTTTTCGCGGTGCCGACCGGGCCGCCCACCATCGGCGAGTTCGAGATGCTCACCCACTGGCGGTTGGGGGAGCCCAGGGTCACGCTGGAGGTGACCGACTCGACGGCCGACCTGCAGCTGGATCCGCTGCTGTTCGTCGACTCGCCGGTGCTGGACACCGTGATCGAGACCCGGCTGGTCGACGCCGGGGTCGGAGCCGCCGAGGACTACCAGGGCCTCGACGTCGACGGCGCCGTGGTCCTGGTCCGGCGGGGCGGGCCGTTCTTCACCGACAAGGAACGCAACGCCGCCGCGGCCGGCGCGGTGGCGATGCTGGTCGCCAACGACCGGCCCGGCCACATCCCCGCGTTCGGGGTCGGCGAGGAGGCGACCATCCCGTCGGTGATGCTCACCCAGGCCGACGGCGACGCACTGCAGGACCTGCTCGCCGACGGCGACGTGACCGTGCGCCTGGCCGGGAAGCGCAACAGCTCCTACCTGTACGAGACCGTGTACCCGGAGACGCAGGGCATCCCCGCGGACCTGTCGTACGTAGCCAACCCCGACGACCTCGCCCGGGTCGACAACACCTTCCACAGTGACGTCGACACGGTGGGCGCGGAGTACCGGGAGATGTTCCGGCCGTGGCAGTTCTTCTCGGTGGTGTTCGTCAACGAGCTCGTGGCGCCGTGGACGCGCACCGAGTACCTTGTGCCCGGCGACACGCGGTACCGGCAACGGTTCGCGGTGGGCAGCGGCGAGGTCCAGGAGTACCTGACCGTCTACGACTCACCCGGGCGGCAGGAGCGCAGCTGGCAGCGGCAGGTCGTCACCCCGGGGGTACGGCTCGGCGGCCCCGCCGAGGCGCCGCGCCCGGCGCGCCGCGACGGCGCCGCGCTGGTTCTGGAGCTCGCCGAGTGGGTCGACGCGCAGGGCAACTGGGGCAACCTCAGCTTCCTCGACACCGGCGCCTTCCGCCTCTACGCCGACGACACGCTGCTGGCCGAGACCACCCGGCCCCGGGGACAGTTCGCGATGCCGCCGGAGGCGGCCACGTACCGGATGGAGCTGGACCTCGCCCGGTCGGACGACGTGTGGACCACCTCCACCGCCACGCACACGGTCTGGACCCTGCCTGGCCTGCGACCCGGAGCCGGCAGCGAGCTGCTCCCGCTGCTGCTGGTCGACTACGGGGTCGACGTCGACCTCACCAACACCGCCCCGCATCCTCGGGACCGACGGGGCCCGGCGACGCTGGACCTGACCGTGCACCACCAGGTCGGTGTGGACGGTCCCGAGATCGCCGGCGCCCGGCTGTGGTTGTCCTATGACGACGGCCAGACCTGGCTGCGGCGGCAGGGGAAGGATCTCGGCGACGGCCGGTTCCGGTTCCCGCTGCCGAGCCGGGATCCGGCCGGGACCGCGGGGTACGTCTCCCTGCGCGTGGAGGCGTGGGACGTGGCGGGCAACCGGATCGACCAGGAGGTCACGCGGGCCTGGCGCCTGTCACCACGGTAGGCCGGTGGGCCTGGTGACGCCACCGCTGCCCGGGTGGTGTCACCGGGCCCACCGTACCCGGCAC
The DNA here is from genome assembly GCA_035306365.1 of Natronosporangium sp. Taxonomy (GTDB): domain Bacteria; phylum Actinomycetota; class Actinomycetes; order Mycobacteriales; family Micromonosporaceae; genus Natronosporangium. The sequence goes on from DATGOE010000007.1 coordinate 27,424, forward strand.
CGCGCCGAGGGTGGGTCACGGGCGGACCACCACCGGCGGCGGCGCGCCGCAACGGCCGGGAGCCGCAGGCGCGGGTCCCGGCCGTTGCGCGTGGTCGGTCAGGAGCTCTCCACGATCTCGGCGAGCCGGTCCATGAGGTCGCGGACGCCCGACTCCATGCCCGACGCCACCATTGCGTCGCGAGCCTCCACCGACTGGTGGACCGCCTGCGCCACGTACCGGGTCTTCCCGTCCACGGGCTCCAGCGTCACCGTTTCCAGGGACACGTGCCCCGGCGCGCCCTCAAACTCGAAGGTCTGCACGGAGCAGGGGTCGAGCGCGGAACGCGCCGGCGTCACGCCCGGGTGCCGGCGCCCTCGAACGCCTCCCACATCGCCGCGTACACCCCGCCGGCGGCGAGCAGGTCGGCGTGGCTGCCGGACTCGACGATCCGGCCGTGGTCGAGCACCACCACCCGGTCCGCCCGGGCCGCCGTGCCCAGCCGGTGCGCGACCACCAGGGTGGTCCGCCGGCCGGTCAGCCGCTCGGTCGCCCGTGTGACCTGGGCCTCGGTCGCCAGGTCGAGGGCTGCCGTCGCCTCGTCCAGCAGCAGGATGTCCGGGTCGACCAGCTGCGCCCGCGCCAGGGCCAGCAGCTGCCGCTGGCCGCTGGAGAGGTTGCGGCCCCGCTCGTGGACCGGGTGCCGGTAGCCGCCCGGCAGGGCGGTGATCATGTCGTGCGCACCCACCGCCCGCGCCGCGGCCTCCACCTCGGTGTCGGTGGCGTCCGGCCGCCCGTACGCGATCGCGTCCCGGACCGTCCCGGGGAACAGGTACGCCTCCTGCGGCACCACCCCGAGGCGGTGCCGGTACCCGGCCAGGTCGTACGCGCGCACGTCCACCCCGTCCACGCGGACCGAGCCGCCGGTCGGGTCGTAGAACCTCGCCACGAGCTTGACCAGTGTGGACTTGCCCGCACCGGTCCGCCCGACCACGGCGACCGTCTCGCCCGGGGCCACCACCAGGTCGATGCCGGCCAGCGCGTCGTCGGACTGGCCGGGGTAGCGGAACCGTACCCCGTGGAAGGTGACCTCGCCGGCCAGCCGCCGCGGCACCGACCGGGGGACCGCCGGCGCCGGCGTGCCGGGGGGCGTGCGCAGCAGCCCGCGCAGCCGCCGCAGCCCGACCGCCGCCTGCTGGTAGGAGTCGAACACGTGGGACAGCTGCTGGACGGGGGAGAACAGCAGCTCCAGGTAGAGCAGGTAGGCGATGAGCGCGCCGGCGGTCAGCGCACCCCGCTCGATCAGCCGGGCACCGTACAGCAGCGTGAGCAGCGCGGCCACGTGCGCCAGGAACTGGACGAACGGGAAGTAGGTGGCGATGTACCGCTGGCCGCGCAGCCGGGCGGTGCGGTACGCGTGGCTACGCCGGGCGAACCGGCGGCGGTTGTGCCCCTCCCGCAGGTACGCCTGGGTGACCCGCAGCCCGGCGATGTTCTCCTGCAGGTCGGCGTTGACGATGCCGACCTTCTCGCGGGCCTCGTCGTAGGCGACCGCCGACCGGGCGCGGAAGACCAGCGTGGCCACCACCAGCACCGGCATCACCGACAGGACGACCAGGGCCAGCTCGGCGTTGAGCGCGACCATCACGCCCGCCACCCCGACCAGCGACAGCAGGCTGACCACCGCGGTGGCGAGCCCGGTCTGCAGGAACGTGGCCAGCGCGTCGATGTCGGTGGTCATCCGGGTCATGATCCGGCCGGACAGCTCCCGCTCGTAGAAGTCCAGCCCGAGCCGTTGCAGGTGGGCGAACGCCTTGACCCGCAGCAGGTACAGCAACCGCTCCCCGGTCCGGCCGGCGACCAGGATCTGCCCCGCCGACACCGCCCAGTTCACCCCGACGACGGCCAGGCCCACCAGGCACGCGGCCACGAGCACGCCGGGGGCGCCGGGGGCCACGCCGTGGTCGATGCCGTACCGGACCAGCCACGGCAGCGCCAGCCCGGCCGCGGCCGTCACCGCCACCAGCCCCAGGCTCGCCAGCAGTGGCGCGGCCAGCGGTCGCAGCAGCCGCCGGAGCGTGAACCGCGGCTCCGGCTCGCGGACCCGTACCGCGTCGACGCCGGGCGTGTCCCGCGCCGGTGGCAGCGCCCGCACCTGCGCCAGCAGTTCCGGGGTGGCCGGCAGGGCGGCCAGCTGGCTGGTCAGCGCCCCGCCGCCGCGCCCGCCGATCCGGCCCGGCACGGCGACGGCGCCCACCCGGTGGTACGGGCCGGCGGGTACCGCCGCTGGCGCGGGTTGCCGGGCCGGGCCCGGCGGCGCCACCGGAGCCGCCACCGGGTCCGCCGGGTCACCGGACAGCAACCGGCGGTACAGCGGGCAGCGCTCCTGCAGCTCCTCGTGGGTGCCGGAGTCCACGACCCGCCCGGCGTCGAGCACCACGATCCGGTCGGCCAGCGCCAGTGTCGAGCGGCGGTGGGCGACCAGCAGCGTGGTCCGGCCGGCCATGACCTTCCGCAGGGTGGCGTGGATCTCCGCCTCCACCTGGGCGTCCACCGCCGAGGTGGCGTCGTCGAGGATGAGGATGTCCGGATCGGTCAGCAGCGCCCGCGCCAGGCACACCCGCTGGCGCTGCCCACCGGACAGCGTCAGGCCCTGCTCGCCGACGACGGTGTCGTACCCGTCGGGAAGGTCCCGGATGAACTCGTCGGCCTCGGCCGCCTTGGCGGCCGCGACCACCTCCTCCCGGTCCGCCTCCGGCCGCCCGTACGCGATGTTGTGGTGGATGGTGTCGGAGAACAGGAAGCTGTCGGCCATCACCAGGCCGATCCGCCGGCGCAGCGACGCCAGGGTCACGTCGCGCACGTCGTGCCCGGCGACCAGCACCTGTCCGGAGGTGACGTCGTAGAACCGGGGCACCAGCATCGACACGGTGGACTTGCCCGACCCCGACGGCCCGACCAGGGCGACGGTCTCGCCCGGCTCGACCCGCAGGGACAGGCCCCGCAGCACCGGCGCGCCGCCCGGGTAGCCGAACGTCACGTCCCGCAGCTCCACCGCGGCCGGGCCGCCGGCGCACTCCACCGCGGCGGGCGCCTCGGCCACCCGCGGGCGGGAGTCGATCACCTCGAGGACCCGGATGACGCTCGCCTTGGCCTGCTGCCCAACGGTCAGCAGGTTGGCGAGCATGCGCACCGGCCCGACCAGCTGCGTGAGGTACGCCGAGAACGCCAGGAACGTCCCGAGGCTGAGGCCGCCGCGCAGCGCCAGCCAGCCGCCGAGGGCCAGCACGCCGATCTGCCCCAGCGCGGGGACCGACTGCAGCGCCGGGTCGTAGCGGGCGGTGAGGCGGATGACCCGCATCCGGGAGGCGAACAGGCGGCGGGCCGCTGACTCCAGCTTGGACAGCTCCTGCTCCTCCTGGCCGAAGCCCTTGACCACCCGGACCCCGGCGACCGCGTCGTCGACCACCCCGGCCAGCGTCCCGGTCTGCTGCTGGGCGTCCCAGGAGGCGGGGAACAGGCGGCGGCGGGAGCGGCCGGCGATGGCGTACAGCGCCGGTCCCACCGCCAGCGCGACCACCGTCAGCAGCGGCGACAGCCACGCCATGACGAGCAGGGACATGACGAACAGCAGCAGGTTCCCGATGAGGATCGGCCCCAGCGCCAGCAGGCGCTGGACCATCGTGATGTCGGAGATGGCCCGGCCGACGATCTGCCCGGTGTGCAGCTGGTCCTGCTGGGCGCCGTCGAGGCGCGACAGCGCGGCGAACAGGGCGGTCCGCAGGTCGTACTGGACATCCAGGGACAGGCGGCCGGCGAAGTAGCGCCGCAGGAACGTGGCGGCGTAGCCGACCGCGGCGGTGACCAGCAGCGCGCCGGCGAGCACCGCCGCATCCCCCCCGGTGCCCAGGATGACGTCGTCGACGATGGCCCGCTGGAGGAGCGGGACCGCCGCCAGCGCGGCCATCCCCGTCACCGCGCCGGCGAGCGCGAGCACCACGCTGCGGCGGTGCCGCCAGCAGTGGCCGAGCAGCCGGGCCAGCCAGCCCGGCGCGGTGCCGCCCGTACCGTCCCCCGTCGCCATCGTCCGCGCCGGAGTCTAACCGTTAGCCACGCTAACGACCAACTTAGCCGCGCTAACGATCCCGGCGCTGCGGTAGGCTGGCGGTCGCGCCGGCCACGAGCCGGCGCCCGTCACCCATACCGAGGAGCCGACCCATGGCTGTTCCCGACAACCCGTTGCTGGGGCCCAGCGAGCTGCCGTACCAGCTCCCGCCGTTCACTCTGATCGAGGACGACCACTTCCTGCCCGCGTTCGAGCAGGGCATGGCCGAGCACCGGGCGCAGGTGGAGGAGATCGCCGCCAACCCGGAGCCGCCCACGGTCGAGAACACCCTCGTCGCCCTGGAGCGGTCCGGCCGACTGCTGGCCCGGGTGCTGGCGGTGTTCTCCAACCTCACCGCGGCCGACACCAACCCCGCCCGGCAGCAGGTGGAGCAGGAGATGGCGCCCAGGCTCGCCGCCCACCGCGACGCCATCCTCCTGGACCGCCGCCTGTACGAGCGGGTCCGGGCGCTGTACGAGACCCGTGACCGCCTGGACCTGGACCCGGAGACGCGGTGGCTGCTGGAGCGGTACCACACCGACTTCGTACGGGCCGGGGCGCAGCTGTCCGCCGCCCAGCAGGACCGCCTGCGCGAGCTCAACCAGGAGCTGTCGTCCCTGACCACCGCCTTCGGCAACCGCCTGCTGGCCGACACCAACGACCTCGCCGTCGAGGTGGACGACCCGGCCCGGCTCGCCGGGCTGTCCGACGACGCGGTGGCGGCCGCGGCCGAGGCCGCCCGCGCCCGGGGCCTCGACACCCACCTGCTGACCCTGATCCTGCCGACCAACCAGCCCGTGCTCGCCCAGCTGCACGACCGCGACCTGCGCGAGCGGGTGCACCGCGCGTCGGTCTCGCGGGGTGCGCGCGGCAACGAGCACGACACCCGGGACCTGGTGCGGCGGATCGTGACGCTGCGGGCCGAACGGGCCCGGCTGCTCGGGTACCCCCACCACGCCGCGTACCAGATCGCCGACCGCACCGCCGGCAGCGTCGAGGCGGTCGACGAGGTGCTGGCCCGGATCGTGCCGGCCGCGGTGGCCAACGCGCGTGCCGAGGCCGCGGAGCTGCAGCAGGCCATCCGCGACGACGGCCACACCTTCACGCTGCAGCCGTGGGACTGGACCTACTACGCCGAGAAGGTGCGTCGGCGGCGGTTCGACCTCGACACCGCGGCCCTGCGGCCGTACTTCGAGCTGGAACGGGTACTCGTCGACGGCGTCTTCCACGCCGCCGGCCGGCTGTACGGGCTTAGCTTCCGACCCCGGCCGGATCTGGTCGGGTACCACCCGCAGGTGCGGGTGTTCGAGGTGTTCGACGCCGACGGCGGCGGCCTGGGACTGTTCCTCGCCGACCTGTACACCCGTGACTCCAAGCGCGGCGGCGCGTGGATGAACACGTTCGTCCCGCAGTCCACGCTGCTGGGCACCCGGCCGGTGGTGGCGGTCAACATGAACGTCAACCGCCCGCCGGAGGGGGAGCCGACGCTGCTCACCGTCGACGAGGTGCGCACCCTGTTCCACGAGTTCGGGCACGCCCTGCACGGCCTGTTGTCGAACGTGCGCTACCCGCGCTTTGCCGGCACCAGCGTGCCGCGCGACTTCGTCGAGTACCCCTCGCAGGTCAACGAGATGTGGATGCTCTGGCCGGAGGTGCTGGAGAACTACGCGCGGCACCACCGCACCGGCGAGCCGCTGCCGGCGGAGATGGTCCGGCGGCTGGAGGCGGCCCGGGCGTACGGCGAGGGGTTCCGCACCACCGAGCAGCTGGCCGCCACCGTGCTGGACCTGGCCTGGCACCGGCTGACCGCCGACGAGGTGGAGGCGGCCACCGCGGACGTGCTGAAGTTCGAGGCCGAGGCGCTGGCCGCGGCCGGGGCTGCCGTGCCGGAGGTCCCCCCGCGGTACGGGTCCACCTACTTCTCCCACATCTTCAGCGGGGACCCGTACAGCGCCGGCTACTACTCCTACATCTGGAGCGAGGTGCTGGACGCCGACACCGTGGAGTGGTTCCGCGAGAACGGCGGCCTCCGCCGCGAGAACGGCGACTGGTTCCGGGCGCGGGTGCTGTCGCGGGGCGGCAGCATCGATCCCATGGTCGCGTTCCGCGAGTTCCGCGGCCGCGACCCGGACATCGGCCCGCTGCTGCGTCGCCGCGGCCTGGCGCCGGCCGGCTCCTGACCGAGGTTCCCTGCGCCGATCTTGGAGTTCCGGTGGCGGACTTGTCCACTAGTACGGGCATATCCGCCACCGTAAGTCCAAGATCGCGCAGTGGAGGGGGGTGGGAGCCGGCGGGCGGAGTCAGGCGGAGTCGCGGAGCAGGTCGATGAGCTGTGCGGCGTTGCGCTGAGCGTAGTCCCGGTAGCAGTTGTTCAGGAGCGCGTGGGTCTGCTCGGTCTCGTCGGCCAGCCGGCGCAGGCGCGGCGCCCACTCGGCCAGCTCCTCCTTGGAGTAGAGGTACCCGAACCGGTCGTAGATGTTGCGGCTGGTCCACTTGTCGCTGTGACCGTGGAACCGCACCACCGCCAGGTCGGCGGTAGCGGCCACGACCGGCGGCACGGAGGAGCGGTGGCCCTGCGGCATGTCCACGCACACGTACGGCAGCCGGTGGCGGCGCAGGAACTCCAGCGTCTCGGCCTGGTTGTCGCCACGGAACCAGGACTCGTGGCGCAGCTCCACCGCCACCCGCAGCGGGGCGCACCGCCGGGCCACCTCCACCAGGTACTCCTTGTTCGACCGCCGGATGGTGAACCAGGGCGGGAACTGGAACAGGATCACCCCCAGCTTGCCGGCCTGGACCAGCGGGTCCAGCGCGGACAGGAACCGCACCCAGACCTCCTCGTACGCCTGGGCCGGCAGGTCGTGCGGGTAGAGGTTCTTCTTCTCGGTGTCCGGGCGTAGGTCCTTGTAGATCGCGGCCGGCCGGGTGGGGTGGCCGGTGAGCAGGCTGAACGCCTTGATGTTGAAGGTGAAGTCGGGCGGGGTGCGCTGCGCCCACAGGGCGGCGGTGCGCTCCGACGGCGGCGAGTAGTACGTGGAGTCCACCTCGACCAGGGGGAACTGCCGGGCGTAGTACTCCAGCCGCTTCTCCGGCGTGTCCGCCGAGGGCGGGTACCAGCCCGAGGCGAGCAGGGTCCTGTCGGTCCACGACGCGGTACCCACCTTGATCCGCCCCATCGGTCCAGTATCGCGCGCACGCCGCGGCTCCGCGCCCGGTCACGTCGGCCGGTACGGCTACCGTGGACCCGGGAGGTGTCATGGCGGGGCACCGGACGGGGCCGGTCACCCCGGCGCTGACGGCCGTGCTGGCCGCGGTCGCCGCGCTGCTCACCGCCTGCGGGCCCGCGGGCCCGACCGCACCACCGGCGCCGCCCGGCGGGCAGGCCCCGCCGTCCGCCTCCCCGTCCGCCGACCCGGGCACGGCGCCGGTCCTGGAGCAGCTCGGCGGGCTGGCCGCGCTCGCCGCCGACGACCCGCTACTGGACGCGTGCACCGGCCCGGCGGGGCTGCCGCCGGTCACCGGGGGCGACCCGGTGACGGTGGTGCAGCGGCGCACCGAGCAGATCCGCGGGCTGGAGCCGTCCGAGTCGGTGCGGGTGGAGCTGCTCGACGACGCGGAGATGACCGACCGGGTCGCCGACGCGTTCGGGTCACAGTGGAGCAAGGAGCGGGTCGACCTCGAGCGGCGGATCCTGACCGCGCTGGGGGCCGTCGCGCCCGGCACCAACCTGCGCCGGCTGCGGGTGGACGTGTTCGCGGCGCAGGTGAGCGGCTACTTCCTGGGCTCTCAGGACCGGATCGCCGTGCGCACCGCCGACCCTGGCACGCTCAGCCCGCTGGAGCAGGTGGTGCTCGCGCACGAGTGGGAGCACGCGCTCACCTGGCAGAACCTGCCCCGGCCGGAGGCCGACACGTCCGACGGGCGGTTGGCCGCCGCAGCGGTGGTGGAGGGCAGTGCAGCGCTGACCATGCGCATGTACGCCCAGACCGCGCTCAGCGACGCCGAGCGGGACCGGATGTGGGCCGAGCTCACCGGCCGCGCCACCGGGGGCGAGCTGGCCGGCTACAGCCCGTACCTGCGGGCAGAGCTGCGGTTCCCCTACCTGGAGGGCATACGGTACCTGTGCGCGCGCTGGCGGGACGGCGGCTGGGCGGCGGTCGACGCCGCCTTCACCGACCCGCCGCGGACCACCGCCGAGGTGCTGTTCCCGGAGCGCCGCGGCCAGGTGCCGCGCCAGCCGGACCCGCTGGGCGACCCCGGCGGGTCGTGGCGGCAGGCGGCCGACCGCGACCTCGGCGCGGCGGAGCTGGAGTGGCTGCTGGCCGCGCCGGGTGGCGACCCGGAGGCGGCGCTGTCCGATCCCCGGGGCCGTGTCGCCGCCTGGGGCGGCGGCCGGCTCGCCGTGTGGAGCGACGGCGCACTCACCGCGGTGGGCGTCGCCCTCGTGGACCGGGGCGGCGGCCCGCCGCTGTGCGCCACCGTGTGGGCGTGGTACGCGGCGGCGTTCCCGGACGCGACCGTGACCGGCAGCGGCGACGGGGCCACGTTCACCGGGCCCGCGCAACACGCGGCGCTGTCCTGTGAGGACGAGCAGGTACGGCTCGGCATCGCCCCGGACCTCGCCACCGCGTCGGCCATCGCCGAGTGACGTCGTCGCGGGGCGGTGCCAGCGCCGGTCCGGCAGCCGTCAAAGACCTCTCGCACCGACTGCCGGACCGTGTCCGCGGCGGCGCGGCGCGCGGGAACCCGGCCGATCCCGCTCCTCATCGCCTACGAGGACGGCTTGAACCTTCGGCTACTGGGTGTACCCCTACCCGCCGGCGGGCCCGCTTAGGGTGGCGCTCGCATGGCCAGGTGGCGGGATCGGACCCACGGTGGCCGCCCTCGACGTCCCCGACCTCGACGTGGTGGCGGGCCGGGCGACGGCGATCTGGTGAGGACGCGCCGGGCACCCGTGGACGTGGCGCCCACCCGGATCAGGGGCGGCCGGTCCCGGGGTCCTCGGGGAAGGTGCCGGTACGGGGGTCGGGCGGGAACGCCACGCCGGGCGGCGTCGGCATCGCGTCCTCCGGCCAGGGGGCCGGCCCCGGGACGGTGGCGACCTGTGCCGCGGCCCGGCGGCGGCGCCGCGCCCGGATCCCGCCGACGACGAGAAAGACCGCGGACAGCAGCGTCACCACCGCCACGGCCAGCACGGCGGCGGCCGCCGGCAGGGAGACGTCCAGCGGGCCACGGTCGTCCGGCGGCCGCGGCAACGGGGGCACGTCGGCGGTGAGCGCCTCCACCACGTCCAGCATCCCGGCGCCGTACCCCTCGTCCTCGCCCAGCGGGCCGGCGTCGGTCGCGGTGGCCACGATCCGGTGCACGACCTCCTCCGGCGGCAGGTCCGGGTACCTGGCCCGGACCAGCGCCACGGCGCCGGCGACGATCGCCGCGGCCACGCTGGTGCTGCTGCCCTCGCCGTAGCGGTGGTTCAGGCCGGTGGTGGTGACCTCCACCGCGGGCGCGGCGATGTCCACCTCGGGACCGGTGAGGGAGAAGTCGGCCAGCGCGCCGTCGCGGTCGTGGCCGGCCACGGCGATCACCGACTCGTCGGCGGCCGGGAACCCGATGGTGGAGATCTGCGGGCGGTCCCCGACGGCGGTGACGAGCACCGCGCCGGCCTCCCGCACCGCCTCCAGCGCGGGTGCGAACCGCTCCCGGGACGCCGTGCCGGCGGCGTAGACGATCACGTCGGCACCGTGGGTTGCCGCCCAGATGATGCCCTCCACGGCCAGGTCGATGTTGTCGGAGGCCGAGCGGCCCGGGTCAACCGCGCGCACCGGCAGCAGCGACGCCTCCGGCGCCACGCCGAGCACACCCCGGTTGCCGGGTTCGTGGTCGAACAGCCGGTTGCCGTGGCCGACGATGAGCCCGGCCAGCGCCGTCCCGTTGGCCTCGGGCGTCCACGCGTTGTCGTTGTCCCGGTCGACCAGGTCGATCCCGGGCAGCACGTTGCGGTGCAGGTCGGGGTGGGTGGCGTCGACGCCGGTGTCCACCAGCGCCACGGTGACGCCCGCGCCCCGGGTGAGCTCGTGGGCGGTCGCGAGCTGCAGGGTCTCCAGGTGCCACTGGGCCAGCCGGATCTCGTCCGGCTCGTCCTCGGGCGTGAAGCCGGGCACGTCGACGGTGAGCGCGGCGACGATGTTGACGATCCCGTGCCCGTACACCTCGTCCCACCCCGGCTCGCCGGCGTCGGTGGCGGTGCTCACCAGCCGGTGGATGACCTCGTCCGCGGACAGGTCCGGGAAGCGGGCGCGCACCAGCGCCGCCGCGCCGGCCACCACCGGCGCGGCGACGCTGGTGCCGCTGGCCACCACGTACTCCCCGTTCAGGCCGGTGGTGACGATCTCGCTACCGGGTGCCGACAGCGCCAGCTCGGGGCCGGTCACCGAGAAGTCGGCGTGGGCGCCGCCGCGGTCGGTGGCGCCGACGGCCACCACGCCCGGCAGGGCGGCGGGGAAGGTGACCGTCTCGACGTCCGGCCGGTTGCCGGCGGCCGCGACCACCACCACGTCGTTGCGCCGCGCCGCGGCCACCGCCGCCTCGTCCAGCTCGGAGCGGCCACTGGACAGCGAGATGTTGATGACCGTCGCGCCGGCCGCCACCGCCTCGTCGATCGCCTCGGAGATGAGGTGGGAGGTGGGCTCCTCCTCGTCGTCGTCGGGGGAGACCCGGATCGGCAGGATGGTGGCGGCCGGTGCCACGCCGAGCACGCCGTCGCCGCCGTTCGGGCCGTGGCCGTGGGCGGCGATCACCCCGGCCACGCCGGTGCCGTGCGCCTCAGGGGTCCACGCGTTGTCGTTGTCCCGGTCGACCAGGTCGATCCCGGGCAGCACGTTGCCGGCCAGGTCGGGGTGGGTGGCGTCCACTCCCGAGTCGATCACCGCGACCGTGACCCCGTCGCCGCGGGTGAGCTGGTGGGCGGTGGCGATGTCGAGGTAGTCGAGGTGCCACTGGGCGTCGCGGACCTGGTCGGCCTGTGCGACCCGCGCGGTCACCGGGGCGGCCACGACCGCGATCACCACGGCGACGGCGACCCGCCCGAGCAGCGGCCTGCGCATCAGTCCCTCCCACACGGTGGTCGCCGGTGTCCCGCGGTCGCGTCACAGTATGCCGTGCGATCGCGTCACGGCATGCCGTGCCGGCCGCGTCACGGTGTGCCGTGCCGCCGTGCGGGATCACCCGGACCGGGCGACGGTACGGGCGGCGGCCCGCCGGACAGGGGCCGCGGCGGCCGGGTCAGTGGTGCCAGGGTAGCTGGACCGGCTCCCGGGGGATCCTGCCGGCGGCCAGGTCGGCGACGAGCGGGGCCAGCCGCAACGGATGACGGTCTCGGTGGTGGTCGCCAGCTCGTCCGCGGTCCACCAGCGATGGGCGGTGTACCGCTCATGTGGAGCTAGCCCGCTGGTGTCGACCGTGTGCGCGTCGACGCGGTGCAGGAAGTAGTCGTCGCGCAGCACGCCCTCGACCCAGCCGAGGGCGGCGTACCCGGACGTGACCGCCACCAGCGGACCCAGGTCGGCGGGGTCGACCTTCAGCCCGATCTCCTCGCGCAGCTCCCGCACCGCCGCCTGGCGCGGGTCCTCCCCCTCGTCGACCCCGCCCCCGGGGGTGAACCACTCACCGTTCTCGTACCTGAGCAACAGCACCCGGCCGCGGCGCTCCAGCAGCAGCACGCGCGCGCTGCGCCGGGCGTATGTGGGCCCGGTCACGCCGGCGACCCCGTCCGGCGCGGTGTGGCCGCCGGCGGGGTCGGTCGCCACCCGGACGGGGGCGGGTCCGCGGGTGCCGCATGGCACTCCTCCCGTGACGCTCCCGGCGGGCCGCTGTAACCTGTTTCCGTCGGCTTCAGGGCACGCCGGTGTGCCTCACGGTACCGGAGCGTGCCTCACGTGTCGGCAGGGTCCGGTGCCGTACCCGCTTCGCCGTAGGTCCGGCGCCGAGCCCGTCCCGGCGTCCGGAGCACCCGCTTGGGCCGTGCACGGACGGGGGGAAGGACGCGACCGTGAGGGTAGGGATTCTCGACTCCGCACCGGCCGCCCGCTCGGCATCCGGGCCCGCTCTGCTGGGTGACGGGGACCACACGCGTGACGTGGACCGCTTCATGCGGGAGGTGATCGCGCGCAACCCCGGCGAGCCGGAGTTCCACCAGGTGGTGCGGGAGATGGCCGAGTCGGTGGTCCCGTACCTGGCCGGCCGGCCCGACCTGCGGCGGGCGCGACTGCTGGAACGGCTCACCGAACCGGACCGGATCGTCACGTTCCCGGTCGTCTGGACGGACGACCGGGGCGACGTGCGGATCAACCGCGCCTGGCGGGTGCAGTTCAACAACGCGCTCGGGCCGTACAAGGGCGGGCTGCGGTTCCACCCCACGGTGAACCAGAGCGTGCTCAAGGGCCTCGCCTTCGAGCAGGTGTTCAAGAACGCGCTGACCGGCCTGCCCATGGGCGGGGCCAAGGGCGGCAGCGACTTCGACCCGAAGGCGCACAGCGAGCGCGAGGTGATGCGGTTCTGCCAGGCGCTCATGGTGGAGCTGCACCGCCACATCGGCGAGCACACCGACGTCCCCGCCGGCGACATCGGCGTGGGTTCCCGGGAGATCGGGTATCTGTACGGCGCGTACAAGCGCCTGGAGAACCGCGTCACCGGTGTCCTCACCGGCAAGGGCGTGGCCTTCGGCGGTTCGCTCATCCGGGCGGAGGCGACCGGCTACGGCTGTGTCTACTTCTGCGAGCACGTGCTCAACCGGCGTGGCGACTCGGTGGCGGGCAAGCGGGTCGTGGTGTCCGGCTCTGGCAACGTCGCCATCCACGCCGCGGAGAAGGCTGTCGAGATGGGCGCCACCGTGCTGACCCTGTCCGACTCCGACGGGTTCGTGCACGACCCGGCCGGGATCGACGCCGAGAAGCTCGCCTTCGTCAAGGAGCTCAAGAACGGGCGGCGCGGCCGGATCCGGGAGTACGCCGAGCGGTTCCCCGGTGCCACGTACCACCATGGACAGCGGCCCTGGCGGGTGCCGGCCGAGGTGGTGCTGCCCTGCGCGACCGAGAACGAGCTCGGCGCCGACGACGTGGCCACGCTGCTGTCCGGCGGCGTCCAGCTCGTGGCCGAGGGGGCGAACATGGCGCTCACCCTGGACGCGGTGGCCGCCCTACGGGAGGCGAAGGTCCTGTACGCGCCCGGCAAGGCCGCCAACGCCGGCGGGGTGGCGGTCTCCGGCCTGGAGCAGACCCAGAACGCCATGCGCCTGGCGTGGTCGGCCGAGGAGGTGGACCAGCGACTGCGGGCGATCATGCGCCAGATCCACGACGAGTGCGTGACCTACGGCGAGCGGAACGGTGCCGTGGACTACCTGCACGGTGCGAACCTCGCCGGCTTCATCCGGGTCGCCGAGGCGGTGCTCGCCCACGGGGTCTGGTGAGCGCGGCGCCCGGCCGCCGGCCGGCGGCCGGGCGCCGGGGTCCGGCACCGGCGGCCGGGCGACGGGTCGGGCCACGGTCCACGCCTGCCCGGTCCCCGCGTCGGCCCGCCCGCTGCGGTCACCCGAGCTCGCCCCGGCTGCCGGCGTAGGTCAGCTGCCGGATGTCCTCCGGCAACGCCTCCCGTACCCGCTCCATCAGCTCGCCGGTGGTCGCCTCGTCCAGCAGCTCGAACACCACCCGGGCCTGGTACACCGCCTGGGGGCGGTCGGCGCCTGAGCGCTGGGAGACCCGGTTGATGAACTCGTCGCGGTCGAAGCGCTCGCCGGTGCCGAGACCCCCCATGGTCTCGGTGCGGTAGAGGTGCTCGCCGATCTCCTGCGGCAGCTGGGCCGCGAGGTTGTCGGCGAGCCCTTCCGGCAGGCGCTCCCCGAGGGTCTCCAGGGTCGAGCGCACCGCGCGTTCGGCCGCGCCACGGCTGGACAGCCGCGCCCGTGCCTGCACCTGTCCGATCAGCTCGTCGTGCTGCATGTCCGCCTCCCTGTCTCGGCGCATGTCGTACCCGTACCCGGTGGCGGCCACACCTCGCCCGTACCCGGCGCGGCGGCGGCCGGGAGCGCCGCCGCGCCGGTCAGGGCACCACCTCCAGGGCCAGGCCGGGCACGCCGCTGTCGCCGGCGGCGGGACCGTGGCCGACCTCGCAGGCGTGGGCGGCGACCCGCAGTGGCTCGGCGATCTCGTCGGCCAGCCGCGCGGCCTCCGGCGTGGTCGGGTGCAGCACGAGCTGGCTGATCCGGGTGCCGGCGCCGAGGCGGAGCGCGGTCCGTCGGGCGCGCACGCGGTCCAGCACCGTGGCCATGCGGTCGATGGCGCGGCGGTCGGCGCGCCAGCCGTCGTCGGCCCGTGGCCAGGCGGTCAGGTGCAGGCTCACCGCCGACTCGTGCCGGGCGTAGAAGGCCTGGTACAGGTCTTCAGTAACGAACGGTGCGAACGGTGCGAACAACCCCAGCAGCGTCCGGAACGAGCGCCACAGGGCGGTACGGGCGCTGGCACGCTCGGCCTCGTCGTGCTCGTCCGGGTAGCGGAACCGTCCCTTGATCATCTCCAGGTACCGGTCGCAGTAGACCGACCAGAAGTACCGGGCGGCGGCCTGCTGGGCGTGCGAGACGTCGTACCGCTCCATCGCGGCGGTGGCCTCGTCCACCGTGTCGGCCAGGTGGGAGAGCATCCACCGGTCCACGGCGGTGAGCGCGGCGGCCGGCAGCGCCGGCGGCGGCGGGGCCGGGTCGAGGTACCGGTCGAGGAACCGGCCCACGTTCCACAGCTTCACCGCGAGCTTGCGGCCGGCCCGCACGTCCTTCTCGTGGTAGCGCACGTCCGCGCCCACCCGCGCCCGGGCGGCCCACAGCCGCAGCGCGTCCGCGCCGTACCGGTCCACGGCGTGGACCGGGTCGTACCGGTTGTACCCGTCCGGGCCGGTGGCGCGGGCGAGGTCGCGCTTGGACAGCTTGCCGCCCTGCTCGTTGAGGCCGTGGCCGGAGACCATCACGGTGGTCCACGGCAGCCGGTCGTGGTGCAGGTGCGACTGGACCAGGGTGTAGAACAGCCAGGTCCGGATGATCTCGAACGACTGGACCCGCAGGCTCATCGGCGCCAGCTCCGGGTCCGGCGCGAACCCGCGCTCGGCCCACCGCGCGTTGATCTGCGGGGTCAGCGACGAGGTCAGCCAGGTGTCCATGACGTCGCGGTCCGGGTCGAACCCGGTCGCCCCGCACCGGCCGCACGCGGTCGCCGGCGGCGGGTCGACCAGCGGGTCCACCGGCAGCGCGTCGATGTCGGCCAGGACCGGCGTGCCGCAGCCGCGGCAGAACCAGACCGGGAACGGGGTGCCGTAGTGCCGCTGCCGGCTGACGTTCCAGTCCCAGCGCAGCCCGTCGATCCAGTCCTCCAGCCGCCGCCGCATGTGCGGCGGGACCCACTCCAGCTCCGCCGCCCGGCGCCGCAGCGCCCCGGCGTGCTCCCGGACCGCGATGAACCACTGTGGCCGCACCTGGAACTCGACCGGGGTGCCGCAGCGCTCGTGCACCCCGACGGTCTGGCGCAGCTGCTGGCTGCCCAGCAGTGCCCCGTGCTCCGCCAGCCGGGACACGACCGCCGTGCGGGCGTCCGGCAGCGGCAGGCCGGCGAGCTCGCCGGCCTGCGCCGCCAGCCGCCCGTCGGCGGTGACCACCAGCCGCAGCGGCAGGCCGTCGCGACGCCAGCGCACCACGTCGACGCCGTCCCCGAACGTGCACACCATCATCAGCCCGGTCCCGTAGGTCGGGTCGACGTCGGTGTCGGCGCGCACCGGCACCTCGTGGCCGGTCAGCGGCACGCGCGCGGTGCCGCCGATCCGGCCGCGCCAGCGGTCGTCGTCGGGATGGCAGTAGAGCGCCACGCAGGCGGGCAGCAGCTCCGGCCGGGTGGTGGCGATCACGAGCCGGTCCCCGTCCGCGCCGCCCGGTGCGGTGAACGCGATCCGGTAGAGGGTGCCGGTGCGGGTGTGGTCCTCCACGTCGGCCTGGGCCAGGGCGGTCCGGCACTCCGGGCACCACTGGATCGGGTCCTCGGCCCGGCGCACGTGTCCCGCGCGGTACAGCCGGATGAACGCGGCCTGGGCGACCCGCTGGCAGCGGGGCTCGATCGTGGAGTAGCGCAGCGACCAGTCGACGGACAGGCCCATCCGGCGCCACAGCTCCTCGTACCCGGCGGCCACCCGGCGGGTCTCGGCCAGGCACAGCTCGACGAACCGCGACCGTGGCAGGTCCGCCGCCCGCACGCCGTGGGTCTGTTCCACGTACCGCTCGGTCGGCAGGCCGTTGTCGTCGAACCCCATCGGGTAGAAGACCCGCTGGCCGCGCATCCGGCGGTAGCGGACCACGAAGTCCGGCTGGGCGTAGCTCATCGCGTGGCCGACGTGCAGGTGGTCGGCGGACACGTACGGCGGGGGAGTGTCCACACTGAAGACGGGGCCACCACCGGCGCGGTCGAACGCGTACACGTCGTGCCGTTCCCACAGGGCCCGCACCCGGGCCTCGACGGCGCGGTGGTCGTAACCGGTAGCGTCCACGCGGGGCTCCTTCTCAACCAGCGGATCGGGCAACGGCGAGGCCGGCGGCCCCGATCCACGGCGGGAGTCCCTGAGGGCGGACGGAGGCGGCCGGGCCTACATCCGTACCGGTACGTCAGTCATGCCGGCCACTGTACCGGCCGCCGTCGCCGGACGGTCAACGGGTTTGCGGCGGCCGACCGCGGTGTGGCCGCCGACCGGACGGACACGGTGGACCGACGTCCCGCGGCACCACCCGCGGACCACCCGAGGATCACTCGCGGATCACCCCGCGGCGGCCGGTGGCACGGTCGGGTGGCTGGCGAGCGCCGCCCGCACGATGGCCAGCGCCTCGGCCTCGTCCAGACCCAGGGCCCGGACCGTGGCCGCGTACTGGCGCGCGGCCGCGTGGGCCAGGTCCCGGCTGCGCTCGCCGCCCGCGCTGACGAAGGTGCCGGCGCGCCCGCGCGTCACCACCAGACCCGCCTCCTCCAGCTCCCGGTAGGCGCGGGCGACGGTGTTGACGGCGAGCCCGAGGTCGGCGGCGAGCCGGCGGACGGTCGGCAGCCGGGTGCCCACCGGCAGCACCCGGTCGGTGATCTGTCTGGCGAGCTGGGCGCGGACCTGCTCGTACGGCGGAGTGGGGGTGCCGGCGTCGATGCGGATCACCGGCGCCTGCGGGCCGGTCATGGCGCCGTCGGGTCGGTGCCGACCGTGGCCGCCCGGCGGTGGGCCCGCTGCCAGGCCGCCCAGGTGACCGCGGCGGCCGCGGCGTACCCGAGGTACGCCCACAGCAGCCAGCTGCCGGGCGTGGTGCCGACCCCGGCGACCAGGGCCAGCACGGCGAGGTACGGCGCCACCGCCGGGCCGGCGTCCTCGCGCCGCAGCGCCTCGTCGTCGGACAGGGTCCGCGGGTCGGTGGCGACGGCCGGCCGGCGCAGCGCGTCGGTGAGGGTCGCTGCCGCGCACGCGGCGAAGAAGGCCACCGCGACGAGGAACGCCACGGCCGTGGCCCGGTCGGCGGACCGGTCCGCGGCCAGCAGGCCCGCCACGCCCACGGCCACCGCGCCCGGGTAGGCCACGGCGGCGGCGAGGAGGAACCATCCGCCCAGCAGCTCGCGGGCTCCGACCGCGACCGGCCGCGCCACGCGCGGGGAGACGGTGGCGGCGATGGCCCGGTCGGCGAGCCGCTGGCGGCGCCGGCCGAGCAGGCTGCCACCGGCGAGGATCAGGTAGGCCGCGACGAACCAGGCGAGGGTGGCGGCGGTGCCGGGCCTCTCGCCGGTGACGAGCTGCCAGGCCGTCGCCGCCACGAACACGCCCGCCGCCGCCCAGGCGGCGCCCAGCTCGGTCCGGTACGCGCGGTAGCGGGCGGCGTAGCGCCGCTCGGTCAGGGGGTGCAGCCCTTCGGCCGGACGGCCGTGGCGGCGCCGCCAGGCGTGCACCCGGGCCCGGACGTCCGGGTCGAGCGGTGGTGGTGTGGTGTCGACGGCCACGTCGGATCCCCTTTGTCGCATGCGTCGTCTCTCGCTAATGATACAAAGAGTGAGACAGATGGCAAGCGCCGCGCGGAGTGACCGCTGTGGTGGGGCGTCGCGGGGTCGGTTAGGGTCGTCGTGTTCCGGTCTGGCGCCCGACCCCCCTGGGGCATACGCTCAGTGGCGGAACAGATACTGACCCCTCGCGTCGGAGGTGTGGTGTGAGCCTGTCGGTCGACACTCGACGCCTGGTCGACGGCTCGGTGGAGATCAGCCCTCGGGGCGAGATCGACGTCGATACGGCCCATCTGGTACGCGAGGCCGTCCAGGAGGTGATGCGCGACGGCCGGCCCGCCGGCATCCGGCTCAACCTGCGTCACGTCACGTTCATCGACTCGGTCGGCATCAGCGCTCTGGTCGCGGGGTTCCAGACCGCGCAGGTCGCGGGTGTGAGCCTGGTCGTGACCGAGCCGAGCCGGTTCGTCCACCGGCAGCTGTGGGTCACCGGCCTGCTGGGGCTGTTCGGCTCGCCCGAGCCGGTGGAGGGCCCGGAGCCGGTCGACTCGGCGGCGAGCTGACCCGACCGGCCGCCACCGCGGTCCGGCGCTGACCGCCCACGACGGGCCGCCCCTGACCGAGGCGCGACCGGTGGCCGTCACCGACGGCGCGACGGGCGGCCCGTCATCGGCGGCTCACCACCCGACCGGTGTGCACCGACCGGTGCCGGCGGGCTCGACCTGCAGGGTCGCGTGGGTGATGCCGTACCGCTCCCGCAGGGCGGTACGGGCGCACGCCAGCACCTCGCCCAACTGGTCGGCCCGGTCGATGGTCAGGTGGGCGGAGGCGACCTCCATGCCCGACGTGAGCGTCCAGACGTGCAGGTCGTGGACGTCCCGGACGCCCGGCACCGCCGCCAGCGTCTCCCTCACCTGCGGCACCGCCACGTGGGGCGGCGCGGCCTGCAGCAGCACCCGCACCGCCGCCCGGCCCAGGGACCAGGTGCGGGGGAGGATGAGGACGGCGACCGCGACCGCGATGAGGGGGTCGGCGTACCACCAGTCGGTGACCAGGATGACGCCGGCGGCGACGATGACGCCGGCGGAGCTCAGCAGGTCGCCGAGCACCTCCAGGTAGGCCCCGCGGACGTTGAGGTTCTCCCCGGCGGCGGTGCGCAGCAGCCCGAACGCCACGAGGTTTATGACCAGTCCGCCGACCGCCACGACGAGCATCGGGCCGCCCTTGACCTCCGGGGGGTCGCCGAACCGGCCGACCGCCTCGGCCAGCACGACGATCGCCACGGCGGACAGCAGCACGGCGTTGGCGAGCGCGGCGAAGACCTCCAGGCGGTAGAGCCCGAAGGTGCGGTGGGGCTTGCCTCCTCCGGCGCGGGCGGCGGCGTGGATGGCCGCCAGCGCCATGCCGATGCCCAGCACGTCCGTGGCGACGTGGGAAGCGTCGGAGAACAGCGCCACCGACCCGGTGAGCCACGCGGCCAGCGCCTCGACCACCATGAAGGCCGCCAGGAGGCCGAGCGCCACCCACAGCCGGCCAGCGTGCCGCCGCCCGCCAGCCGCCATGGCCAGGTCACCGTGTCCCGCGCCCATACCGGAACCCTAGTTAAAGTATGCGTAGATTGCAATAAGTTCACATGACGGCTGCCGTGGTCACCGTCGCGGACGCCGTCGACGCGCCGGCCGGGCCGTGCGGGCCGGGCCGCACAGGTCGGGTGACCCGGCCACCCACGTCGGCACCCACACCTCAGGGTACGGCGACCGGACCTCACGCGGACCCGCGCCGGTCGACGCCCCCGTAGAGCCGGCCCGTGGCGGGGCGGGCGGACCGGGCGCGACCGCGGGAGGCGCTGGATCGGCTGCCCGCGGGCGACCGGCGGTTCGTGCGCGGCGACTGCGGCACGACCGTGCCCGTCCGCGGCCCGGGCGGTCCCGGCTTCGCTCGCGGTGGTGATCACCTGCCTGGACGGGCGGGTGCCGGTGAGGGCCGTGTGCGACCAGCGGGTCGGCGACGTGGCGGCGATCCGCACCGGCGGACACGGCCCATCGCCACACGGGGTAAGGAGGGGCTACCTCACCGATCAGCTCGCCGCCGCGGTCCCGGAGACGGCCCCGGCCGCGTCAGCTCTCGAAGATGCCGGCCTCGACCAGCCGCTTCTCGGTGGCGTCCCAGCCGTGGTCGGGGTTCGCCTCGGCGAGGGCGGTCAGCTCGGCGCGGATCCTGGAGCCGTGGCCGGCCTCGACCAGCGTGCGGATCTCCTCGACGAACTGCTCGGAGTCGGTGGCGAGTCGGGGCGTGCGGCCGGTCGTGATGTTGCGGATGTAGGCGTGCCGCCCGCGGTTGAGCGGGATCAGGAGCTTGATCTCACCCAGCACGTTGAGCGATGCTGTGCCGCCGCCCTGGGCCGCACGGACCGACGCACGCGCGGTCTTCGAGGTCTTCCTGGCCACGGGTACTCCCTGAAACTCCGGGGATGGTGGGTTGCGGCGCGATACGCCGCAGTCACAGTACCCGATGCCGCAACTCCTGTCCGGAGCTGGTGGGTGATGCGATCGTCACACGGTCGGGTGACAATCCCCGACCGGTGGCGATTCCTTCCCCTCACCTCTGGCGTCGCAGCCGCCTCACCCGTCATCATGGGGAACGGGCAACCGCCACGCGGCGGACAGGCCGTAGGGGAAGACGCGCCTGTCCTAGCTGGAGGTGGTCGTGCCCACGCGTGGCGTCGTGTTCATACACTCGACCCCGCTCGCCGTGTGCCCACACGTCGAGTGGGCGTTGGCGCGTGTCCTCCGCGTCCCGGTGAGCCTGCGCTGGAGCGTGCAGCCGCTGGACCCGACGACCCGCCGCAGCGAGTGCAGCTGGAGCGGCCGGCCGGGCACGGGTGGGCGGATCGCGGCGGAGCTGCGGCAGTGGCCCATGCTGCGGTTCGAGGTGACCGAGGAGCCGAGCCCCGGGTCGGACGGCGAACGGTACATGCACGTGCCCGGCCTGGGCCTGTTCCGGGGGACCATGGGTGCGGCCGGCGACATCCAGCTCGGGGAGGACCGGCTGCGCGCACTGCTCGCCCGGCCCGGCGGGGTGGCGGGCATCGTGCACGCCATCGAGGAGGCGCTCGGCACCCCCTGGGACGAGGCGCTGGAGCCGTACCGCCACGCCGGCGAGGGAGCGCCGGCCACCGCGCTGCCGCGGGTGGGCTGACCGCCGCCGTGGGCCGGTCGGCGGAGCGCCGCCGCGTGGGCGGAATGCCGCCGCGTGGGCCGAGTGCCACCGCGGCTGGCCCGGCTGGGTGCTGCCCCGGGTGGGGCCGCCCGGCGTGCCGCCACCGGCGGGTGCCGGCATGCGCCCGCGGATGCGGGTGTGCGTCCGCCAGCATGGACCCATGGCCGCACGACCTGATACGGGGCTGTCCATTCGCCTGGCCCACCCGGACGACCTGCCCGCGGTAGCGGAGCTGCGGTGGCGCTGGTTCGAGGAGCGCGGCGGCCGGCCGCTCATGACCCGGGCCGAGTTCGTACCCAGGTTCGTTACCTGGGCGGAGGAGAACCGCGACACCCACCGGTGTGTGGTCGCCCTCCGGAACGGCACCGTGGTCGGCATGGCGTGGCTGGCCGTCGTGCCGCGCGTACCGCGACCGCGGTCGTTCGAGCGGGCCTCGGGAGACCTGCAGAGCGTGTACGTGGTGCCGGCCGAGCGCGACAACGGCATCGGCGGCGCCCTGGTCGACGCGGTCCTCACCCTCGCCCGCGACCTCGGGCTGGAACGGGTGACCGTCCACTCCAGCCAACGGGCGGTCGGCGTGTACGCCCGCCGCGGCTTCGCCGCCTCGCCGGTGCTGCTCCAGGTGGACCTGCGCGCGACGACCTGAGCGGTGGCGCGGCGGCCGATCGTGTCGGACCCGTACCGCAGGATGGCGGCATGAGTGGACGCCTGCACGGTGGCGCGATGCGCCTGTTGTACGTGCTGGACTGCGCCGATCCGGAGGCGCTGGGGGGTTCTGGTCCGCGGCGCTCGGGTTCGAGCAGGGCCAATACCACCCCCCGTACCTGCGGCTGAGCGACCCCGCCGGGCGGTGGCCGGACCTGCTGCTGCAACGGGTTCCGGAACCCGAGTCCGGCAAGAACCGCTTGCACCTGGACATCCAGGTCCTGCAGCTGGAGCCCGACCTCACCCGGCTGCGCGACCTGGGCGCCACCGTGCTGGTCGGGCCGCACGACGACGCCGGTTACCTGACCACCGTGCTCGCCGACCCGGAGGGCAACGAGTTCTGCCTGATCGTCCCCCGCCCGGGTCGCACGGCCGTCGCCAGCTCAAGGCGAGCGGCGCCGGCGGGTCCGGGCGGGTGTGACGGTTCGGTGGTAGCCTCCGGCCGTGCCGCTGTTGCCCGCTCCGGCGGACCACGCCCGCTCGGGGCGCCGTCGGCGCCGTGCCCTGGCCGGCGCGCTGTGCCTGCTCCTGGCCGGTGCGGGTAGCGCCTGCCGGGACGACGACGGTGACTTTCCCGACGACGGTCCCCGACAGAGCGCACAGGTCACCCTGACGCAGGTCGCCGCCGCGCAGTCGCCCACAGCCGGGGTCACCGGCCTGGGTGACACGGTGTGGATCGCCGAGCGGGCCGGACGGGTGCGGGTGCTGACCGAGGGCGGCCTCGGCGAACCGGTGCTGGACATCTCCCCGCAGACCACCACGGACGGTGAACGGGGGCTGCTGGGCATCACCTTCGACCCGACCTTCTCGCACCTGTACCTCTCCTACACCGACCTGTCGGGGGACACCGTGATCGACGAGATCGCGCTCACCGACGGGCGACCGCGGCCGGAGACCCGGCGCACCGTCCTCACCCAGGAGCAGCCCTACGCCAACCACAACGGCGGTGACCTGACCTTCGGTCCGGACGGGATGCTCTACATCGGGCTCGGTGACGGTGGCAGCGGGGGAGACCCGCACAACTTTGGCCAGGACCTGTCCACCCTGCTGGGCAAGCTGCTGCGCATCGACCCGGCCGCCGCGCGGCCGTACGGGATCCCGCCGGACAACCCGTTCGTCGACCGTCCCGGCGCCCGCGGCGAGATCTGGGCCTACGGCCTGCGCAACCCGTGGCGGTTCTCGTTCGACGCCGAGACCGGGGACCTGTGGATCGCCGACGTCGGCCAGTCCTCCCGGGAGGAGATCGACCGGGCGCCGGCGGGCACCGGCGCCGGGGCGAACTACGGCTGGTCCCGGATGGAGGGCACGCGGGTCTACTCCGGTGAGGAGCCCGCCGACCACGTGCCACCGGTCTTCGAGTACTCCACCGGCGAGCGCTGCTCGATCACCGGCGGGTACGTCTACCGCGGCGAGGCGATCCCGCACCTGCGTGGCGCCTACGTGTTCAGCGACTACTGCGCCGGCGACCTGTGGGCACTCGACCTGGCCGACGGTGAGGTCACCGGAGTCACCGACCTGGGCGTCAACGGTGGCGCGGTGGTCGGGTTCGTGCAGGGCCCCGACCGGGAGCTGTACGTCCTGGACCTGGGTGGGACGGTCTACCGCATCGACCCGGCGGGCTGACCCGGCCGCCGCCGGGCCGGCGTCACCGCGCGGCCTCCCGCCACCGCGCGGCCCGCCCTGGCCGCCGCTGTCACCGGCCGCCGCCGGTCACAGCGGGATGTTGCCGTGCGCACCGCGGGCCAGCGGTGCGGAGGCGATCGCCTCGGCGATGCGCCGTCGCGTCTGGTCCGGCCGGATCACCTCGTCGACCACTCCGATCTCCAGCGCCCGGTTCACCCCGCCGGCGACCCGGATCTGCTCCTCGATGAGGGCGGCCCGTACGGCTTCCCGCTG
>DATGOE010000008.1:0-2110 GCA_035306365.1 Natronosporangium sp.
CGCGAGGTCGCGGAGTTCTGCCGCGCGCACGGCATCACGTCGGTGATCGACAACACGTTCGCCACACCGGTCAACTTCCGCCCGCTCCAGGTCGGGTTCGACCTGGTCGTGCACAGCGCCACGAAGTACCTCAACGGACACTCGGACCTGGCCGCCGGGGCGGTCATGGGCAGCGCGGAGCTGGTCGGCCGGGTGCACCGGACGCTCAACCACTACGGCGGCACCCTGGACCCGCACGCCGGGTTCCTGCTCGCCCGCGGGATGAAGACCCTCGCGCTGCGGGTGCGGGCACAGAACGCCAACGCCCTGGCCCTCGCGGCGTACCTCGCGTCGCATCCGAAGGTGGCGACGGTCAACTACCCGGGGCTGCCCTCCCACCCCGATCACGCCCACGCGACGCAGCTGTTGTCAGGCTTCGGCGGCATGCTGAGCCTGCGCCCGGCCGGCGGGGCGGAAGCGGCCGCCGCGCTGCTGGAGGCGCTGCGGATCCCGTACGCCGGCCCCAGCCTGGGAGGCGTGGAGAGCCTGGTCACCCGCCCGGTGGTGACCTCGCACGCCGGCATGGACCCGAGGGAGCGCGAGCGCGTCGGCATCACCGACGACCTGGTACGGGTCAGCTGCGGTATCGAGGACGCCCACGACCTCATCGCCGACTTCGCCCAGGCGCTGGACAAGATCTGACGGTCGGGTGTGTTAGGCCTGGCGGTCGGGCGTCAGGTCTGACGGTCGGCGTCAGCCGCTCACCAGTCGCGCCGTCGCCTGGCGGGTGACCTCGTAGTCGCCGAACCCGAACAGGCCGAGGATCACTCTCGGGCGGGTCAGCGTGACGGAGACAGTGATCTCGGTCAGATCCGGGCTGAACGCCACCTGACCCTCCACGCCCGCGTCGGACAGGTAGGACAGCGCGGCCAGTTCCGCGGCGGCCGGGTCGACCCGGTGCTCGCCGGTGGCAGCGACCGTATCCCGGTCGACGGCCTGCCCACCGGCCCGCGCCGCCTCGGCGGCGAGCTGCTCCGCCCACAGGGTGGCGCGAATCTGGTCGCCGACGTCGTGCGCAACCCCGATGATGAACAGCAGCCCGGTCAGGGTCACGGCGAGCAGGATGCTCACCCGCCCGGCCTGGCCGTCACCGGTCGCGCGGCTGCCCGCCCCGGTCACCGCCGCCCCCGCCAGGTGTCGATCGGCGACACGAACGTAGCGCTGACGGTGCGGCTGCCCGGCAGGCCCGCGAACACGATATCGGCGAACGACACCTGGCAGGTGACGGTCACCTCCACAGTGCCCGGTGTGCCCACCGGCAGCGCGAACCCGGACGTGTCGGAGTCGACGGTCAGGTCGATGCAGTGCAGCCCTTGGGCCGCCAGGGTGTCGGTGGCCACGGCGTACGCCCGCTCCTGGGCGGTCGTTTCGTCACGGCTGATGGAGGCGGCGCGGGCGGCGTCGTGGGCGGCCGCGGTGACGGCGTTCGTCGCGACCGCGAGCCGGCCCACCATGGTGGCCAGCACGATGAGCAGGATGAACGCGGGCAGGAGCACCGCCACCTCCACGGACACCGATCCCCCGCTGTGGCGGGCGTCCCGGCCGGTCCCGGCGGGTGGCGTGCTCACGGCGTGAACCGCTCCAGCGTCCCGTGCGCGGACTGCGACACCCGCCAGGTGGTGCCCGGGATCAGCGACAGCGCCTCGCCGCTGACGGTGTAGCTGACCCCGTCCGCGGTGTAGACCGGGTCGGAGACCTCGACCTCGGTCAGCCAGTCACCGGCCCCGGCCAGGAAATCTTCGGCCGCGGCCCGACCGTCGCCGACCTCGGCGTCGTACATGCGCTCCACGGTGACCGCGGTCTGTGCGGCGGTGAGGGCGACGGTACGGGCGGCGAAGTACGTGGCGGCCTGGATCGCCCCGAAGATGAGCAGCAGCAAGGCGGGGAAGATGATCGCCAGCTCCACGGGCGAGCCGCCGCGGTCAGGCGTGAGGGTACGCGGACGCTTCCCGCCCGGTTCCGTCGGTGTCCCCGACCTGCGCGGTGCTCCGGGCACCGTCGTCCCGTTCGTCGTCATCGGGTCACCAGCACCTGAACCTCCACCACCCGGACGCTGGTGGACACCGGTGGC
>DATGOE010000009.1:0-11987 GCA_035306365.1 Natronosporangium sp.
GCCGTCGAGCCGGTCGCCGAGCCGCGGGGCGGCGGCCAGCAGGGTCCGGGTGTACGGGTGGGCGGGCGCGGCGAGCACGTCGTCGGCCGGACCGACCTCGACGATCCGGCCGAGGTACATCACCGCGATGACGTCGCTGACGTACCGGACGACGGCCAGGTTGTGGGAGATGACCAGCATTCCGAGACCGAGCCGGCGCTGCAGGTCCCGCACCAGGTTGAGGATGGCGCCCTGGACCGACACGTCCAGCGACGAGGTGATCTCGTCGGCGAGCAGGAACCGGGGCCGTCCGGCGAGCGCGCGCGCCAGGGCCACCCGCTGCCGCTGGCCGCCGGACAGGTGGGACGGCAGCGCCCCGGCCCGGTCCGGGTCCAGGTCGACCTCCGCCAGCAGGCGCCGCACCTCCGCCGAGCGGGCCGCCCGGGAGAGCCGTCCGGGCAGCGCCTCCGCGATGGAGTCGCCGATGGTCATCCGCGGGTCCAGGGAGCCGTACGGGTCCTGGAAGACCATCTGCACCGGCCGCCGTCCGGTGCGGGGCAGGTCGGCGCCGTCGAGCCGGACCCGCCCACCGGCGAGCGGCACCAGGCCGACCGCGGCGCGGGCGAGGGTCGACTTGCCCGACCCCGACTCGCCGACCAGTCCCACCACCGCGCCCTCCGGCACGGTCAGGCTCACCCGGTCGACGGCCGTCAACGCCGTACCACCCCGCCCGAACCGCACCGTGACGTCCCGCAGCTCCAGGCCGCCGGCGGCGACGGTGGGCCCACCGTCGCCGCCGGCGCCCGCCCGTGCCCGTTGTGACCGCCCTACCGGCATCACGGGTCCTCCCGCGGGTGCCAGCACGCGACCGCGTGCCCGTCGCTGCGGGTTACCAGGTGCGGGTCCCGGGTCCGGCACTGCCCGGTGGCGTACCGGCACCGGGGTGCGAACGCGCAGCCGGTGCGGCCGGCCACCGGCTCCGGTGGCCGGCCGGGAATGGTCGCCAGCGGCCGTTCCCGGTCGGTGTCGAGGTCCGGTACGGAGGCCACCAGTGCCCTGGTGTACGGGTGGCGGGCGTGTGCCAGCCCGGCGGCCGGCAGGTCCTCGACCACGCGGCCGGCGTACATCACCAGCAGCCGCCGGCACAGCTGGGACACGACCGTGATGTCGTGCGAGATGAGCAGCAGGGCCGCGCCCGCGTCGCGCTGGACCCGCCGCAACAGGCGCAGCACCTCGCGTTGGACCGTCACGTCCAGCGCGGTGGTCGGCTCGTCGGCGATCACCAGGGCGGGTGTGCCCATGAGCCCCATGGCGATCATCGCGCGCTGGCGCATGCCGCCGGAGAACTCGTGCGGGTACTGGCGCGCCCGCCGCTCCGGTGCCCCGACCCGCACCTGCCGGAGCCGGTCGACCGCCTGTGCCCACGCCGCCCGCCGCCGCGCTCCCTGGTGGACGGTGGCGACCTCGGCCAGCTGCCGGCCGACCCGCATGGACGGGTTGAGCGAGGACGACGGGTCCTGGAACACCATCGCCAGCGATGTGCCGAGCAACCGGCGCAGCTCGCGCTCGGACCGTCCGAGGACCCGCACCCCGGCCACCTCCAGCCGGGCCGCGGTCACCACGCCGGGCCCGGGCACCAGCCCCGCCGCGGCCAGCGCGGTGAGGGTCTTGCCCGAGCCGGACTCCCCCACGATGCCGACCGACTCTCCGGGTGCGACGGTGACGCTCACCCCGTCCACGGGATGCACCCACCGGCTCGCGGTGGGGAAGCTGACGCGCAGGTCCTCCACGGCCAGCACCGGCCGCTGCGGCGCCCCCCCGGTGGGCGGGCCGGCGTCACCGCCGTCCGCGGTGGCGGACGTCGGGGCCGGGCCGGTGCCGGCGACGTCGACGGTGGTGGTCGGGGCCGGGCCCGCCGGCCGCGGCAGCGGTGTCCGCAACCCCACCGCCTGGGCGACCGCTTCACCGCCGAGCTGGAAGGCCACGCTGGCCAGCACCACGGCCACCCCGGGCGCGAGCGCCGCCGCCGGGTTGAGGTAGATGCGGCCCAGGCCCTCCCCGAGCAGGCGTCCCCAGTCGTAGGCCGGTGGCTGCACCCCCAGGCCGAGGAACGACAACCCGGCGAAGGCGAGCAGCCCGCCGCCGGCGGCCAGGGTGGCGTTGACGACCAACGGTTCCCCGATGTTCGGCAGGACGTGCCGGGCGATCAGGCGGGTGCGGCCGACCCCGGCGACCCGCGCCGCGGCGACGTAGT
This sequence comes from Natronosporangium sp., assembly GCA_035306365.1. GTDB lineage: Bacteria > Actinomycetota > Actinomycetes > Mycobacteriales > Micromonosporaceae > Natronosporangium. The sequence goes on from DATGOE010000009.1 coordinate 2,234, forward strand.
CCCGGCCGGCCACCGACGCGCTCATGGTGTGCACCAGCCGGGCGAACGCCGGTGCCCCGGCGATCCCGATGGCCAGCACCGCCCCGCGCGCCCCCACCCCGAAGACGGCCGCGAAGAACAGGGCGAGCAGCAGGCCGGGGAACGCGATCGCCAGGTTGATGCCGGCCACCACCAGCCGGCCGGCGGGACGGGGCAGCACCGTCGGCAGGGTGCCGAACACCAGCCCGAGCACGACCGAGATCAGGGTGGCCGCCAGCGCGAGGCCGATCGAGAACCGGGTGGCGACCAGCACCCTCAGCAGGACGTCCCGGCCGAGCGCGTCCGTGCCCAGCCAGTGCCGGGACGACGGGCCCTGCAGCATCGCCGCGGTGTCCACCCGGTCGGCGGCGTCCTGCCACAGTGGTGGTGCGACGACCGCCAGCACGAGGAACGCCAGCAGCAGGCCGGCGGCGACCGCGCCCACCGGGGTGCGGCCGGCCGCCAGCAGCTGTGCGCGCACCATGCTCACGCCTCCGGCAGGGTGGAGCGCGGGTCGAGCACCGCCAGCAGCAGGTCGACCACGAGGTTGACCACCAGCACGATCGCGCCGTAGAGCAGCACGACCGCCTGCACCACCGGATAGTCCTTGGCCAGGATCGACTCCACGAAGGTGCGGCCGAGGCCCGGCCAGGCGAAGACCACCTCGACGAGCACCGTCCCCACGATCATCGAGCTGAGGAGCATGCCGGAAATGGTCAATGTGGACGTCAGCGCGTTGGGGAACGCGTGCCTGCCGTACACCCGCCACGCCGGCAGCCGCTTGGCCCGGGCGGTGCGCACGAAGTCGCTGCCCAGTACCGCCAGCGCCTCCACCCGGACGATGCGGGCCAGCGCCACCGCCGGGCCGGCCGACAGCGCCGCCACCGGCAGCAGGTACGACTCCGGACCGCCGCGGCCGGCCACGGGCAGCCAGCCGAGCGTCACCCCGAAGACGAAGATCAGGCCCACCCCGAGCAGGAACTCCGGTACCGCCGCCACGGCCGCGCTGGTGGAGGTGAACCCGAGCTCGGCGCCCCGCCGGCGCCCGCCCCGGGTGAGGACCGCCATGGCCAGCCCCAACGGCACGGCCACCGCCAGCACCACCACGAAGGCCAGCAGCGCCAGCACCGCGGTCGACGGCAGCCGAACCGCGATGATCTCGGCCACCGGCAACCCGGACACCATCGAGGTGCCCAGGTCGCCGGTTGCCAGGCCGCGCAGCCAGGTGGCGAACTGCACCGCGAGCGGGTCGTTGAGACCCAGGGACTCCCGCCTGGCCGCCACCACCTCCGGCGAGGCGGTCATCCCCAGCGCCGCGCGCACCGGGTCCCCGGGCACCATGTGGATCATCAGGAACGCCGCCGTGACCAGCACCACGAGGGACACGGCCAGTCGCACCGTGCGCCGGAGCAGGTACCCGGGGGTCACCGCGTGAACAGGCGCAGGGTCGGTGGCGCGGGGCTGCCCGCGTTCAGGCGCAGCTCGACGCCGTCGGCGAAGTACGGGAGGAGGCTGTCGACAATGGGCGTGACATCGGCGGCCCCGATCAGCGCCCGCTCCGCCTCCGCCCAGTCGCCGCAGCCGGCGGCACCCGGCTGCTGCATCGCCGCGGCGGTCAGCGAGGTGTACCGCTCGTTGGCGATGGCACCGAAGTTGGTGCCGTCCGGCGGCGGCGGACCACCGAAGAACCCGGTGAGCTGCGACGGGAACGCGACGTTCAGGCTCAGGATCACCGCGTCCCACGCGCCGGTGCCGAACAGGACCTCGTTGGCCTGCACGGACGTCACCGGCCGCAGCTCGACCTCGACGCCGAGCTCCTGCCAGCGTTGCGACACCAGCTCCACACCGGCGGCGAGCTGGCTGCCCGCCTCGCTGCTGTAGACCAGGGTCAGCGCGAGCGGCTCGCCGTCGCGGGAACGCACCCCGCCGTCGGCCACCCATCCGGCGTCGTCGAGCACGGTGGCCGCGGCGGCCGGGTCGTGCGGCGGGATGGTGCCGGTGACCGTGTCAGCGGGACAGACCTTCGGCTCCAGGACCCCGAGGCCGGTCGGCGGTTGTCCCTTGCCGCCGGTCATGACCGCGCCCACCTCGTCCCAGTCGACCGCCTGGACCAGCGCCCGCCGCACCGCCGGGTCGGCCCCCGGACGCCCGTCCGCCTGGTTGAAGATCAGCTGACTGAACAGCGTCCTGACGTCGTAGCGGCGCACGTCCGGCGCGGTGATCCGGTCCTGGTCCGGGCCGGTGACCGCGAGCAGGTCCACCTCGCCGGACAGGAACAGGTTGACCGCGGTGCTCTCGTCCGGCACGACCCGGATGATCACCGTGGCCGGGGTGCCGGGGTCGCTCGCCGAGGCCCCGTCCGGGCCCCACGCGTAGTCGTCGCGCCGCTGGAACGTGTACCGCTCGCCCGGGACCGCCTCCTCGAGGGTGAACATGCCGGTGCCGTTGCCGGAATGGGCCAGGCTGTCCCGGTCGGCCATGCCGGCGGCGCACACGATCGGGAGCAGCGCCAGGCCCTGCAGCAGGAACGGGTCCGGGGACCCCGCGGTCACGGTCACGGTGCGCGCGGCGTCGTCGGCGCTGGTGGTCACGCCCGGCTGGACCCACAGGCCCAGCAGCGGCGACTGGTTGGCCGGGTCGGCGACGAAGTCCACGTTGGCGGCGACGTCGGAGGCGGTCAGCGGGCTGCCGTCGGAGCAGGTGATCCCCTCGCGGAGGGTGAAGGTCACCGAGCCGGGCTCCTCCTGCCACGACTCGGCCAGCCACGGCCGCAGCTCGCCCTCCTCGTCGATGAGGATGAGCTGGTCGTACATGTACGTGCCGACGTACCTGGTCAGCGCCAGCACGGTCATGTGCGGGTCGAGGTTGCCCGGGTCGCCGGCCACGGCGGTGACCAGCGTCCCGTCCTCGACCGGCGTCGCGGCTCCCCCGCCGCCGTCGGATCCGTCGCCGCTGCACGCGGTGAGCACCAGCGCCGATGCCGCCAGCACCGACACCGCGGTACTCCTTGACGCCATGGGGTGCCTCCCTTGTCGATGGACGCCGGCCGTGCGCGGCCGGCCGTCAGCCCGAAGTCCGGGGTATGGCCCGGCCCTGGTGCAGGAACCGGGCGCGGCCGGAGGAGTCGACGTCCACGAAGGCCACCGGCTGGTGCATCCCGTTGCGGGGCTCGGCCGACACGAACGTCTCGCCCCGCAGCCGGACGATCTCGTACCGTTCCGGCGGCAGGCCGGCCTCGGCCAGCGGGCCGCGCGGGGTCATCTCCACCCAGAGCCGGCCCGACTCGTCCGCGGTCACCTCGTAGTGGACGATGTCCGCCTCGTACCGGCCGACGTACCGGTCCGGGTCGAACGGCTGCGGCGCAGCGGGCGGCACCGGCGGCACCGGGACCTGTATCCCGGTCAGCTCGGCCAGCGCCCGCCCGACCACCTCCCGGTAGACCGGGACCGGTTCCCCGCCGTTGGTCAGCAGCGCCACCGCCACCCCGGCCGCCGGGACCACGCGGAGGAACGCGTTCTGCCCGACCGTGCTGCCGTCGTGCCCGATGACCGTGCCGCCGACCCAGTCGAAGATCTCCCAGCCGATGCCCCAGGCGTCCCCGAGGAGGCCCAGGTACGGCAGCTCGACCTGGCGCTGCTGCATGGCCTTCACCGAGGCGGCCGACAGCACGTCGCCACCGCCGTCCAGGTGCATGCGGGCGAAGGTGAGCAGGTCCGCCGCGCTCATCGCCAGCAGGGAGCCGGCCGGCGCGTTGGAGGACACCAGGGCCCATGCCGGCGCCGGTACCGGGTCGGCGTCCGGGTCCGGCTGGATGTGCCCGACCGCGGCCCGGTGGAGGATCGCCTCGTAGGCGTCGGTGGCGGCGTGGGCCAGCCCGAGCGGGCCGATCAGGTGCTCCCGCAGCGCGGCCCCGTACGGCTTGCCGCGCAGCACCTCGACGATGCGGCCCAGCACCACGTAGCCGGCGTTGTTGTAGGAGAAGCGCTCGCCGGGCGGGAACAACTGCCGCACCCCGGTCAGCGTGGCCAGGTACTTCTCGATCGCGTCGTCGCCGCGCCCGGTGTCGGTGAAGATGTCCCCCTCGAAGCCGGAGACGTGGCAGCACAGGTGGCGCACGGTGATCCGGGCGCTGGCGTCCTCGTCCGCGACCCGGAACCCGGGCAGGTAGCGACGCACGGGTGCGTCGAGGTCGAGCCGACCCTCGTCGACCAGCTGCATGATGAGGCTGGCCGTCCACACCTTGGTGATCGAGCCGACCTGGAACACCGAGTCCACAGTGGTCTCGACACCGGTGGTCCGGCTCAGCACCCCGTACGCCGCCTGCGCGATCTCTCCGCCCGCCAGCACCGCGGCGACCGCGCCGGGCACCCGGTGCGCGACCGCGGACTCCGCCAGCCGGGTCGGCAGCCATGCCCGTACCGCGTCGAGGTCTCCCATCGGTCCGCTCCTCTCGTCCGCGTGGCCCTAACCGTAGGGGCCGCACCGCCGCGCGTAGTTGGTTCTCGCAGACGAACCTGGCCGCCTCGATTCGTCATCCGCCACAGTTCGGCGGTGAGAGTGACCGGGCCGCGCGTAAACCGGTCGAGGGCACCCGCCGCCCGCCGCTACGGTCATCCGGTGATCACCGGCTTCCACCACATCACGCTGCAGGTCAGCGACCTGGAACAGCGAGCGCCGCATCGGCCTGGACCACCTCGCACCGGGTGTCCCGAGCCGCGACGAGCTCGAGGCGCTGCTGGCGGTGCTGCACGAGATCGGCGCCGAGACCGACGGCATCCACATGGACCGGTCCGGCGACGCCGCCATGATCACGTTCCGGGACCCGGACAACGTGCAGTGGGAGTTCTTCGAGGAGCCCGCCTCAGCCGCGGGTGGCGCGGCTCCCGGCTGACGGCGCCGTAGCCGGCCGGGCCGGTCCCTCCCCTGACAACCCCCGGTGCCGCCCGTCGCGTCATAGATGGCGAGCCGTTCGGCGTCGTCGGATTGGAGCGCGGCATGGCGAGCGCGGTCGCGGGTACGCCGCCTGCGCGGCCGGGAGGTGGCCACCCCACGCGCGTGCGCACGCCGGCGACGGCGCGCGCGCGGCCGACGGGCCTTCCGGTACCGGGAGGTCGACGGTGCGGCTGCTGATCGCGCGCGCGGCGCCGGCCGGCACCCTGCTCGTGGCGGCATCGCTGGCGGCGCTTGTCGCCACGGTCCTGGTGACGGCGTACCTGCTGTACGCGTACCTGCTGCCCGAGGCCGGGTACCGGCAGACGGTCGCCGACGCCCCGGTCCGGGAGCGGGCGGTGCTGCTGACCTCCGACGCCGGCGGCCCGGACCGGGACCTGTCGACCTTCGACCGCCAGGCGCGCACCCTGTTCTCCGCCGGCCTGGCAGGCGTACCGCTGCAGGTGTACGGCGGTGGGCAGAGCACCGGCCAGCGGTTGCCCGACGACCTGCCCGGGGTCGACGCCGGCGACAACGGCGCGTACGCGGTCGTCGGGTTCCTCGCCGACGTACAGGCGCACGCGCGGCTGGTGGACGGTGCGTGGCCGCGTCCGGTGCCGGCCGACCGGCCCGCGGAGGTGGCCCTCCCGTCCGCGGTCGCCCAGGCGTGGGGCGTCGCGGTCGGGGACACCGTTCCGATCACCGACGACGTGCTCAACCAGGAGCGACCGGTGGTGGTCTGCGGGGTATGGGAGCCGCGGGACCCCGACGCACCGTACTGGCAGCTGCTGGGCGGGGTGACCACCGAGCTCGACCGGTGGGGCCCGCTGGTGGTGCATCCGGACGAGTTCGACGCACGCTACCGGCGGCTGGCGACGCTGGAGTGGCTGGCGGTGCCCGACCCGGAGGCACTGGCGCGGGCCGGGCTGGCCCGGGCGGTGTCGGCAGTGGAGCGGCTGCGGGCGGAGCTGGTCCGCGGGCGCGCCGCCGGGTACGCCGAGCTCGGTGAGTCGGCACGCCTGTACACCGACCTTGGCCAGCTGGCGGGCCGGCTGGAGACGGCGACCGTGGTCAACCGGTCCGGCCTGGTGTTCCCGGCCGCCCTGCTGGCGCTGATCGCCGCGTACACGCTCGTGCTGCTCGCCCGGCTGGTGGCCACGTACCGCCGGGCGGAGAACGCCCTGCTGCGGGCGCGGGGCGCCAGCCGGATCCAACTGGCCCGGTACGCGGCCGCGGAAGCCGCCCTGGTGGTGGTCCCCGCCGCGCTGGTCGGTGCGCCGGTGAGCACGTGGCTGGTACGGGTCGCCGACCGGCGCGCGGGCGAGCGCGGGCTGGACCTGGCGGCGGACCTCGCCCCGTACGGCTGGGTCGGCCACCCGCTGGCATGGGCGGTGGCGGTGTCGGCCGCGGCCGGGTGTGCCCTGGCGCTGGTGGTGCCGGCGATCCGCACCGGCCGCACCTGGGTCGCCGAACGGCAGGCGCGGCTGCGGCCCGGCCGGGGGACGCTGGTGCGGGCGGGCCTGGACGTGGCACTGGTCGGGATGGCGGCGCTGGCCTGGCTGCAACTGCGGCGGTACGGGCAGGCGGTGACCCCCCGGGGCATCGGTGGCCTGGGGATCGACCCGCTGCTCGTGGTGGCTCCGGTCGTCGCGGTGGCGGCCGGCACCGTGGTGGCGTTGCGGGTGCTGCCACTGATCACCCGACGGGCGGTCCGGGTGGCCGACCGGCGTGGCCGCCTCGCCGTGCTGCTCGGGCTGTGGCAGGCGGACCGGCGGCCGCACGCCGGACCGGTGCTGCTCCTGGTGCTGGCGGTGGGCGCCGCGGTGCTCGCGCCCACGGTGGCGGCAACCTGGCAGCAGTCCCAACGGGACCAGGCGGCACAGGCGGTCGGGGCGGACCTCCGGCTGTCCGGCACCGACCCCCGGCTGGACCCGCTGGTGCGGGAACGCCTCGGCAGTCTGCCGCAGGTGGACGGCCTGATGGCGGCCAGCCGCACCCAGACCAGGCTGCCCGACGGCAGCCGCGTACCGGTCCTGGCCGTGGCCAGCGACCGGCTGACCGACGTGGCGCGGCTGCGCGACGACCTCGTCCCGGTCGGCGGCATGGGCGCGTTCGCCGCGCTCAGCGACGGCCTGCCCCGCCCGCACGGCATCGAGCTGCCGGAGGGGACCCGCCGTCTGGTCGGGACGGTACGGTTCGACGGGCCGACGGTGGTGGTCCAGAAGTCCTACCGCGAGGGCTTCCGGGACGACCGCTTCCTCCCCCTGGCGATGCCCGGCCCGCGCAGCGGCCCGGCGACCCTGTACCTGGCGGACCGCCACGGGGTCATCCGGGAGGTGACCCTGCGGGCGCTGCCGGCCGGGCAGCAGCGGCGGTTCGACGTTGCGGTGCCGGCTGGCTTCACCACCGTCGTCGGCGTGGGGGCCGGCATCCACATGCCCGCCGGGTTCGCGCCCGGAGACGCCGACCCGCCGGTGGCGGAGCTGAGCTGGCGCTGGGAGGGTCTGGCCGCGGTCGACGAAGTGGGACACCACACCCCGCTCACACCGCCCGCCGACTGGCAGGTGGTGCCGGAGCCGGACCACCGCAGCCCCAACCCAGCGAGGCTCCAGCGTGCGGACGACACCGGGATCCACGTCGTGGCCTCCCTCGCGTGGTCCCGGTTCCAGGATCCACGGCTACCGTTCCTGGTCACCGAGCCGGTCGACGTGCCCCACGTACCCGCCCTGTTCACCCCCGCGGCCCTCGCCGGCGCCGGCGGCCGCACCGGGGAGGTCCTCGCCCTCGCCGGAGGGGTCACCGTCCAGGTCGCCGGTACGGTTCCCGCGGTGCCGGGTGTGGCGGAGCCGGACGGCGTGGTGATGGACCTCGGCTGGCTGTCGCTGCAGCAGTACCTGAACCTGCGGGCGCTGCCCACGGTCAACGAATGGTGGCTGGCGACCTCCGACCCCGCGCCGGCGGCGACCGTCGCGCACGGGCTCGGCCTGCAGGTGCACGACCGGCGCGCCGAGGCGGCACGGCTGCTCGCCGACCCGCTCGGCGGCGGCGTACTGCTCACCCTCTGGACGGCCGCCGCCCTGGCGGCGCTGCTGGCCGCGTTCGGGTCCGTCGTCGACTCCCGCGCCACCGCGGTCGGCCGCCGGACGGAGCTGGCGGTGCTCCACACCCTCGGCACCTCGCCGGCGACCGTCACCTCAGCGTTGATCGTCGAACAGGCGGTGCTCGCCGGGCTCGGGGTGGTGGCCGGGACCGCGGTCGGCCTGGGTGTGGCGGCCGCGATGGGGGCCTCGCTGGTGTTGACCCCCGCCGGCACGGTCCCGTTGCCCGAGCCGCTGGTGACGGTGGCCACGGACCAGTCGGCCGCCTACGCGGCCGGGCTGTTCCTGCTGGCGGTCCTGCTCGGTGCGCTCGTGGCCCGCCGGGCCCGCCGGGAGCTGGCCGCCGGGGCGCTGAAGATCGGAGATGACTGATGGCCAGTCTGGTCAGGCTCCGTGCCCACGTCGGACTGTGGTCCATGGTGGCGCTGCTCGCCGCCGCCGTGGCGCTGGTGCTGGCGGCCGCCGCGCCGGCCACGAGGCGGATCGAGGACCGGGCGCTGCGGGACGCCGTCGCCGCCGCCACCTACGTGGAGCGGGACATCGTCATCACCCGCCGGGACCCGTCGCTCGCGGGCGGGACGCCGCTGTCCGCGGACGGCATGCAGCGGTACGCGCTGGGCCTGCTGCCCGAGGTGCTGCAGCGGGTGATCGCGGACGTCTGGTCGTTCCAGCGCACCACCGTGTCGACCTTCGAGGGTGTGGGTGCGTCCCTGACCGGGGCCGGACTGCGCACCGAGCCGGACGGATTCGCGTCCGTGGTCGCGCTGCACCACCAGCCCGGGCTGGATCAGGAGTTCACGCTCACGCGGGGCAGGCTTCCGAGCACCGATCTCGACGCCGGTCGGCTCGAGGTCGTGGCGGCCGAGGCGGTGGCCGAGCGGTTGGGCATGACCGTCGGCCGGGACTACCTGTTCCACGCCGGTGACGTCGTCAACTACCCCGACGACGGCCCCGACCGGGACAGCGTGCCCGTGCGCCTGGTCGGCGTCTTCACCCCGCGCGACCCGGCGGCGCCCGTCTGGGACCACGCCCCGCTGCTGCTCGAACCCGCGACCGTCCGCATCCCGGGCGACGACCCTCCCCGGGCGACCCTGCAGGCGACATTGGTCACCGACGCCGACGCCTTCGACCTGCTGGCCGAGCGGCAGCTGGTCGGCGGGCTGCGGCCCCGGGTGGACACCAGGGTCCGCTTCGATCCGGCACGCCTGGACGCCTCGTGGCTGGCGGGGGCGCCCGACGCGGTCCGGAGGGTCCTCAGCCATCCCTTACGGACCAGTGACAGCTCGGTGACCACCCTGCTACCCCGGTTCCTGGAGGACTTCAGCCGCCGGGCCGCGGCCGCGCGGGCCCTCATCGCGGTCACCGGTTCGGGCGTCGTCGGCACCCTCGCCGGGCTGCTGGTCCTCACCGCCCTGCTGGTCAACGACCGTCGCCGGGAGGAGCTGCGCCTGCTGCGGGCACGTGGCGGCTCGCTGGGCGCGGTCGGGCGCCGGCTCCTGGCCGAGGGTCTGTGGCTGGTCCCGGCGGCGGTGGCGGCCGCGTGGCTGGCCGGCCGGACGCTGGCTACTGGGCGGCCACCCTCCGCGGATGCCGTGCTCGCAGAGGTGGCCTCCGCCGCGGCGGTGGCGGCGGCCGCGCTGCTGGTCGTCCCGGTGGCCGGCGTCGCGGCACTGCGACAGACCCGTGCGCCGGTCGCGGCGCGACGGCCG
>DATGOE010000010.1:0-4778 GCA_035306365.1 Natronosporangium sp.
CGAGCTCGTGGCCGACCTCGCCACCGACCTGGGGCGGCCCAACTCCGACAACACCGTCTGGGAGTTCACCATCCGCGAGGGCGTCCGGTGGGAGACCGGCGACCAGGTCACCTGCCAGGACCTCAAGTACGGCATCGAGCGACGCTTCTCGAAGGATCCAGAGCGCCAGAGCGGCCCCGCCTACCCGCTGCAGTACCTGAAGGACAACGACCCGCCGTACGAGGGACCGTGGGTCGGCGGCAACAACGACGGCCGCGGGCTGGAGTCGATCGAGTGCGTCGACCAGCGGGTGGTGCGGTTCCACCTCAAGCGGCCGGTGGGCGACTTCGGGTACGCGGTGTCGATGGCGGTGTTCGCGCCGGTGAAGGTGGGCGGCGACGACGACCGTGACGCCTACAACCGGCGACCGCTGTCCACCGGCCCATACAAGATCGTCGAGCACACCTACAACAAGGAGAACTCGGAGGAGAACCGGCTGGTCCTGGAGCGCAACGAGTTCTGGGACCCGGCCACCGACCCGGTGCGGCAGGCCTACCCGGACCGGATCGAGTTCTTCAACTACAACGACCCCGCGGTCATGACCAATGACCTGATCAACGACGAGGGCCTCAACAAGTCGACGATCATGCTGGACTACGACATCGCCGCCACCTTCCTCCAGCAGGTCATGACCGACCCCGAGCTCAGCAAGCGGGTCGCGAGCGGCCCGATGGGCGCGGTGCGTTACCTCGCCGTCAACACCCAGCTGCTGCCGCTGGAGTGCCGGCAGGCGCTCGCGTACGCGGTGAACAAGCGCAAGTTCCGGTCGGTGTTCGGTGGCTCGCTGAAGGGCGACATCGCCACCACGATGATCCCCCCGAACCTGCACTCCCACCTGCAGTTCGACCACTACGGCCACCTGGAGAACCCGGAGGGCCAACCGGACCGCGCGCTGGAGATCCTCGCCGAGGCGGAGCAGAACGGCGTCGACTGCCCGGACGGGATCACGTTCGCGTTCCCCGCCAACCCGGCCAACTCGGAGACCCGACGGCTGGCGCAGACGGTCGTGGAGTCCTACCAGCAGATCGGCATCCACGTCGAGCTTGTGCCGGTCGACGAGCAGGCCTACGCCGGCGAGGTCTTCGGCACCGGGTACGGGAAGTACCACCTCATGTGGATCGGCTGGGTCCCCGACTGGCCGAACGGCTCGTCGGTGATCCCGCCGCTGTTCGACGGCCGGACCGTCGGACCGGGCTCGCCCAACCTGTCGATGCTCAACGACGAGCGGATCAACAGCATGATCGACGCCGCGCTCGCCGAGCCCGACCTGGAGCGGCAGTACCTGCTGTGGGGTGAGCTCGACAGCGAGATCCAGAAGCTGGCCGCGTCGATCCCGCTGATGTACAACGACGCGCTGCGGATGCACGGATCCAACGTGCGTGGGGCGTTCATCCACACCCGGTTCGGTATGCCCGACCTGTCGGCGCTCGGTCTGGCCGATCCGTCCCTGTCCGAAGCTCCGGCGCAGTAGCACACCCGGTAACCTGGGAGCGACCCGCACGACACCGAACCGGAGGACCGACCCGCGATGTGGTACCCGTACCTGCTCATGGCCATCCTGCTGGTCACGAGCGTGCTGCTGACCGGCCTGATCCTGCTGCACAAGGGCAAGGGTGGCGGGCTGTCCAGCCTGTTCGGCGGCGGTGTCACCTCCACCCTGACCGGGTCCTCGGTGGCGGAGAAGAACCTCGACCTCTACACGATCGTCGTCGGGGTCTTCTGGTTCGCCTGCATCGTGGCGTTCGGCCTGTGGCTGCGGGGCGTCCTGCCGCCCGCCTGACGGCCACCCGGCCCGCGGGCCGGCCGTCGTCCAGCCGGCGTGCTACGGCCCCGGCCGTGGCCATCAGGCCACGGCCGGGGCCGTACGGCATCGGCTCAGCGCCGCTCCCGTAGCCGGCCGCCGGGTGGGCAGCCGGCGGCGGGCGCGGCGCCGTGGTTGTCAGCTACGTACCGATGTCTCAGCTACATACCGATGCTGGTGCACATCCACCACCGCGGGAGCCAGTCCCGGGTGACAACCCACTTCAACTTTGCGTTGAGCCTGTCGCGCGTGTTGGGTCCGTAGACGCCGTCGGCCGCAGTCCCCACGGCCTTCTGGGCGCGGATCAGGGCACTTTTCGTCAACGGCCCGAAGATCCCGTCCAGGGCGAGGTTCTCACCGAAACACATGTTGAGGGTGAACTGGAGGGCCTTGACGCCCGAGTTGCTGAGGCCCTGGTAGAGGAGGCAAGCGGAGTTACCGCCGGAGGTCGCGGGCAGCTGGCCCAACCAGGTGGTGCCGTCGCCAAAGACGGTCTTGGTCTTCGTCGTGGTGCAGTCCGGCGTGGCCGCGGACGCGGGGGACGCCGGGGCCAGGAACGCCGGAACGGCGAGCAGGGCGACGAGCAGTGTCCCGTATATATTCCTTTCAATAGTGGAGCGCGGGTGATGTCACGGTCGGCGCCGTGGTCCGGACGGACGGTGCCCACGTCCGCCTAGATTGTGCTTAAATTCCGTCCACACCGTACCGATGCCGGGTGCGCCACATGCGCGTCAGTGGCGAGACGGCCCGACAGCCCAGCGCGAAGGGATCCGTCGCCCGCCGCACCCGTCGCCGGTGTCCGTACGACTCCCGCGCGCCGGCGGTCGACGCGCTCGGCGGGACGGCCCGGCTTCAGCGCAGGGAGCGCAGCCGGGGAGCGACCCGGGCGGCGGCCGCCCGGTCCAGCAGCCACAGGGTGCGGTCGACGCCGCGCGCGCCGGCGGCCGGGACCTGGGTCGGGCCGGCGCCGCTGAACGCCAGGTCCACCGCATCGGCCTTGGCCGGACCCGCCGCGATCAGCCACACCTGCTCGGCCCGCCGGATCGAATGCAGCGACAGCGAGATCCGCACCGGCGGCGGCTTCGGGGCGCCGCGCACCGCGCACACCGTCCGCGTCTCGTACACCGAGGGGTGCTCGGGGAAGACCGACGCGACGTGGCCGTCCTCGCCCACGCCCAGCAGCAGCACGTCGAAGTGGGGCAGGTCGGCGGGGTAGCCGGCGGCCGCCAGCTCGGCGGCGTACCGGGCCGCCGCCGCCTCCGGGTCCGGCCCGTCGGGCCCGTCCGAGGCGGGCATGGGGTGGACCCGCTCCGGCTCCAGCGGCAGCGCGGACAGCGCCGACAGGGCACTGGTCGCGTTGCGCTGCGGGTCACCGTCGGGCAGGAACCGCTCGTCCCCCCACCACAGCGTCACCCGCCCCCAGTCGACGGCGTGCCGGGCCGGGCTCGCGGCGACCGCGTGGTAGACATCGGTGGCGATCCCGCCGCCGGTGAGCACCGCCGTCGCCTCGCCCCGCTCGGCCTGCGCGTCCACCAGCCGGACCAGCAGCCGGGCGGCGGCCGCCTCGGCGAGCACCGCCGGGTCGGCGTGCACCACCACGTCGACGCTCATCGGGCGAGCTCCGGCTCGACCCAGAGGTGGACCCGCCGGGCGGGGCGCCGCTCCAGGTCCGGCACGCCGGTGGCGGCCGACAGTGCCCGGGCGTACGCGACGTCGGCGTTGAGCCGCCGCAGCTCCTCCGACAGCAGCTCGCCCAGCGTGGGGGAGGGCAGCGGCATGACCCGGTCCTGCTGGCCGGTGCGCGACAGCACCGCGCAGCCCTCCGACCTGGTCAGCGTGACCGCGCCGCCGTCGGCCAGGTCCAGCCGGACCGACTCCAGCGCGCCGGAGACGGACTCGACCCGCGACGGTGCCACCCCGAGCCGGTCCTGCAACCAGCCCGCGAGCAGGGCCGCGCTGGAGTCCGACGGGGACGCGGTGACGGTCGCGCCGACCGGCGGCGCGGTGTCCGGCCCGTCCAGCGCCGCGGCCAGCAGCGTCCGCCAGCCCGTCAGCCGGGTCCACGCCAGGTCCGTGTCGCCACTGGCGTAGTCCACCGCCCGCTGGTGCAGCGCGGCGACCGGGTCGTCGGCCCGGGCGGTGTCGGTGATCCGCCGGTCCGCTGCCACCCCCAGCGGGTCGGTGGCGATCCGCTCCGGCGGCGGGCCGCACCACCAGGTGACCACGGGGACGTCCGGGGCGAGCAGCGGCAGCACCACCGAGTCGGCGTGCAACGCCAGCCGGCCCTGCATACGCATGATCACCGCCTCGCACCCGCCCAGCCGGCCGCCGACGACCACCTCCGCGTCCAGCCGGTCCCGCGTCCGGGACGCCCCGTTCACCTGGCGGCACACCAGCAGGAGCCGGCACGGGTGGGCGGCGGCGGCGAAGGTCGCCGCCTCCTCCACCGCGTCGCGGTGCGGTTCGTCGAAGCTGGCGATGAGGGTCAGCGCCAGCCCGCTGGCCACACCGTCGCCGCGGCGCTCCGCCGCCAGCTGGCGCAGCACGGCCTCACCGGTCGTGTCCAGCAGCACGGTCATGCCGACCTCCTCGCACCGGTGGTCACGGCCGCCGCCAGGCGCGCCCGTCCCGCTCCAGCAGCCGCTGGGCGCCCGGCGGGCCCCACTCGCCGGCGCGGTACGGCTCCGGTTCGGTGCCCTCCCACGCCTCCTCCAGCGGGTCGACCACCCGCCAGCTCTCCTCGACCTCGTCGGCGTGCGGGAACAGGGTGCTGTCGCCCAACAGCACGTCCAGCACGAGCCGCTCGTACGCGGCCGGGCTGGCCTCGGTGAACGCCTCCCCGTACTGGAAGTCCATGGCGATGTCGCGGACCTCCATGGCGGTGCCGGGGACCTTCGAGCCGAACTTCAGCACCACGCCCTCCTCCGGCTGGACCCGG
>DATGOE010000011.1:0-15620 GCA_035306365.1 Natronosporangium sp.
TCGGTGCGGCGACCGGCTGGCTGTTGATCAGCAACCTCTACCAGGACATGCCACCCCTGGGCTGGCCGCCCGTTCTCATCCTCGCCGGGCTCGCGGCGCTGGAGGCGGCGATCGCACCGCAGGTCTGGGCGCGCATCCAGCGCACCGGCCGCGGCCGGGCGGCCGCCCGGACGGGCGGTGCCCGGGAACCGGTCGACCCGTTGGTGGTGGCGCGGCTGGCGGTCCTCGCCAAGGCCTCGTCGCTGGCGGCCGCGCTGTTCGGCGGGTTCTTCGCCGGGTTGCTGCCGTGGCTGGTCATCGAGTCCCGGCGCCTGACCGCCGCGTCCGAGGACCTGCCGCCGGCCATCGGTGGGCTGGTCAGTTCGGCCGCGCTGCTCGGTGCGGCGTGGTGGCTGGAGCGCGCCTGCCGGGTGCCGCCCTCCAAGGACGAGGAGGACGAGGACACCGACCGGGACAACGGGTGACGTTACTCAACGCGTTAAATATTGTTACGCTACGAGGCGGACGCCTGGAGGGTCTGTTGAGCCGGGCGATCGGCGGGTACGGTGCGTGCCGTACGACACTTGCCGCGCTGCGATGTGTGGCGGACCACCCTGGTCTGTACGGGCGTGGACCGTGGCATCGAGGCGCCGACCAAGGGGAGGCCGCGTGCCATGGCGTACGACGACTCACAGCTGAGGCGCCACGGGGCTGACGTGACCGATCCGCTCGGACGACCGCAGCCGTTCGGCGGCGACAGCCGTGACCCGCGCGATGTCCAGGCCGTCCACCACACATCCGGGCTGTCGACCTATCCGGACAGCACGAGCGCGGTGTCGTCGCAGGACCTGGAGGACGTCTACGACGACGAGGACGGCGACGACGACCGGGACCGCCTCGGGGTGCACTGGACCTGGGAGCTGCTGCTGCTGTTGGCGGTCGGCGGGCTGTCGGTCCTGCTGTGGCAGTCCGACCCGGCCGCCGTGCGGGGCGAGGCGCTGTCCGAGCTGCTCGGCGTGGCCGCCGCCATCCTGTTGCTGGGTACGGCCGCCGCGCTGAGCCTGCGCGCGGGCGTGCCCAACCTCGCCATCGGGCCGGTCGCGGCCGCCTCAGCCGTCTACTTCGCGCAACGCGGCGCGGAGGGCGTCATGGTGCCCACGGCCGTGGCCGTGGCCGCCGCCGCCGGACTGGGTGTCGCGGTGGCGCTGCTGGTCGCGGGGATCCAGGTGCCGGCGTGGGCCGCGAGCCTGGCCGCCGCGGCCGGCGGGGTGGTCTGGCTCTACCAGCAGCCCCCGGAGGTGGCGCTCACCGGCGCGTTCGACCCAACCGGCCGGGCTCCGGCGTTACTGCTGGCCGTGGTGGCTCTCAGCGTGCTCGGAGGGCTGCTGGGAACCATCGCTCCGATCCGGCGGGCGCTGGGACGCTTCCGCCCGACCGGGGACCCGGCGGAGCGGCCGGGCATACTGGCCGCCCTGTCCGCCACGGTCGCGCTGGTCCTGTCCATGGTGCTCGCGGCCGTCGCGGGGGTGCTCCTGGCCGCCGCGGAGGGTGTCCCGGTCGCCGGCTCGTCCGGCTCCCGCTGGCTCGAGCTCACGGTCATCGGCTTCGCCGTGGCGCTCGTGGGCGGTACGAGCGCCTTCGGGCAGCGGGGCGGGGTGTTCGGCACCACCCTGGCCGCGTTCGGCTTCGTCCTGTTCGACCGGTACCAGGACGCCCAGGGCTGGCAGATCGCCCCGCTGGCCACCGCCGCGGTGGCCGTCGCGGTCGGCCTGGTCGTCACCCGCCTGGTGGAACGGCTGGGCCGCCCGTCCGCCGACACCGACGAGGACCTGTGGTCCGAGCCGTCGGCGGCGACCCAGCCGGAGTCCACCGCGCGGCCGGGCGACACCTGGTCGGCGACGGACGCGTGGACCTCGGCGTTGCCGGCGCAACCGGCGCCCGACAACCCCTGGCGCGACCGCTGGTCGCGCTGATAAACCCGTGGCGCGACCGCTGGTCGCGCTGACCGGGGCGGGTATCGGCCCATTCCCAACCGGAAACGCCGTCGGTAGGCTCTACTGCCATGCCCGACGTTGATCCCGACCAGGCCCGCCGCCACGGCCGCCTGTCGACCCGGCTGCTGTGGGCAGGCGTGGGCCTGGCACCGCTGGCCGGGCTGGTGCTGCTCGTCAGCGGTGGCGGCGGTGCGCTGTTCGGGATCGGTGTGGTCCTCACCGTGGCCGCGGTCGTGCTGGTCGGTGTGGCGCTGCTCCAGCGCCCCGACCCGTCGGCGGTGCGGGCGGCGATGGAGGAGATGCTCCTGGAGGAGATCGAGCTGCTCCGCGAAGACCTCCGCCGCGACATCTCCAGCGCCGCCCGGGCCACCCACCGGGCCTTCGAGGACCGCCTACGCGAGGTGCAGCGGTCCGTGGACGCGCTGCGGGCGGAGCTGGAGTCCGCGCGGGCACTGGGCGGGTTCGGCTCGGTCGGCCAGGCTCCGCCCGTCGTGGCGACCGCCACCGCCGCCGTGCCGCCGCCGCCCGGGGTGTACCAGGCCGGGGCGGAGGCCCCCCGCCCGGCCGCGGGCCGCGCCCATGTGCCCACCGGCATGGTCCGGCACACCGAGACCGTCCACCAGGTGACGACCCGGTCCACGTTCGTGGACCAGCCCGCGCCCCCGCAACCGGCGCCGCAGCCGGCCTATGAGAGCGGGTACCGCCGGCACCGGGAGGAGCAGCCGGTCAGCGCCGTCCCGGAGTGGAGCCCGCCGCGCCGGCGCCGCGCGGCCGAGGACGAGGAGTCGTGGACCGACCGGGTGCTGCGGGAACGGTACGGCCGTCCGCGCCTGGACCGGACCGGGGAACCGGAGGCCGACCACTGGGAGGCCCCGTCCGGGCAGGGCCAGGAGGGCAGGCGGCGCCGTGCCGACCGGGACGGTGCGACCGACCGGCCGATGACCGACCTCGGCGGGGAGCGCTGGGCCTCCCACCACCAACACGACCGCGCCGAGGAGCTGCGTATGGGGGAACGGCGCGCCGCGATGCGCGCCGGCGAGGCCGGCACGGAGCTGCGCGTCGAGGACCGGTGGGCCACGGTACGGCGGGAGTGGGACCTCGGCGGCTCCGGGGAGTACGACGCCGTGGCCGGGCGGGGCGAGCCGCGGGCGCTGCCGGCCGCCTCCGACGCGCCGTCCTGGAACACCGAGTGGGGCGAGCCGGTACGGGAGCCGCGCGGCCGGCGGCACCGGCGTGACGACGACGACTACGCCGCCCCGGCCCGGCACCGGCTGGGCTTCGACGAGTCCGACGAGCGGTGGCGGTAGCCCGGTAACCCTACTTGTCGATGTCGCCGACGACGAAGAACATCGAGCCGAGCACGGCGATGAGGTCCGGCACCAGGCAGCCGGGGATCACCGTGGACAGGGCCTGCACGTTCGCGTACGAGGCAGTGCGCATCTTCATCCGCCACGGCGTCTTGTCGCCCCGCGACACCAGGTAGTAGCCGTTGATGCCCAGCGGGTTCTCCGTCCACGCGTACGTGTGCCCCTCCGGCGCCTTGACCACCTTCGGCAGCCGCACGTTGACCGGGCCGCGGAGCTGGTCGACCCGCCGCAGGCACTGCTCGGCGAGGTCGAGCGACACGTACACCTGGTCCAGCAGCACCTCGAACCGGGCGTGGCAGTCGCCCGTGGTGCGGGTCACCACCGGCACGGACAGCTCACCGTAGGCGAGGTACGGCTCGTCGCGGCGCAAGTCCAGGTCGAGCCCGCTGGCGCGGGCCACCGGGCCGGAGGCGCCGTACGCCGCGGCCTGCTCGGCGGTGAGGACGCCGACGCCGACGGTACGGGCGAGGAAGATCTCGTTGCGCCGGATGAGGTGGTCCAGCTGGGGCAGCCGGCGGCGGACCTCGCCGATCGCCTGCCGCGCCCGCCCGGTCCAGCCGGCCGGGACCTCCTCCTTCAGCCCGCCGACCCGGTTGAACATGTAGTGCATCCGGCCACCGCTGACCTCCTCCATGACCGTCTGCAGCGTCTCCCGTTCCCGGAAGGCGTAGAACACCGGCGTGATGGCGCCGATCTCCAGCGGGTAGGAACCGAGGAACATGAGGTGGTTGAGGACCCGGTTGAGCTCGGCGAGCGCGGTGCGCAGCCAGACCGCCCGCTCCGGCACCTCCAGGCCCATCAGCCGCTCCACGGCCAGCACGACCCCGAGCTCGTTGCTGAACGCCGACAGCCAGTCGTGCCGGTTGGCCAGCACGATGATCTGCCGGTAGTCGCGGGCCTCGAACAGCTTCTCGGCGCCGCGGTGCATGTAGCCGACGATCGGTTCGCAGCTGACCACCCGTTCACCGTCGACGACCAGGCGCAGTCGTAGCACGCCGTGGGTGGACGGGTGTTGCGGGCCGATGTTGAGGACCATGTCGGCGGTCTCCAGCCCGGTGCCCGTCCCGACGATGAGCTCCCGGGTGGCGTCGGTGTCCGCGCTCATGCCCGCCATCGTGCCACGAGCCGGGTGGCGGGACAGGGCAGGGCGACCGGCTGTATGAGCCACCGGTGACCACCGAGCCCGGCCGGGTCGGTCAGCTCGGCCGCCAGGCTCGCCGCCGCCAGACGGCGCAGGTAGCCGGCGGGGTCACGGTGGGCCAGCGCCAGCGGTGGGCGCCGCCCGCGCACCCCGAGCGCCCGCAGCGCCTCCGCCTGGGTGAGGTGGACCGCGCCACCGCCTCCGGCGGCGGCGACCGCGTCCATGGCGACGTGGGCGGTGAGGTCACGGGTGCCGTCGGGCACCGGCGGCACCTCCCGGCCGTGGCGGAAGCCGGTGAGCGTGCCGAACGGCGGCCGGTCGGCGGCGAGGTGGCCGTAGTCGACGGCCACCGCCGCGCCCCGGCGGACGGCGCCCACCACCTGCGCCCAGGCCCGGTCACGTGAGGTACCGATCTCCGCCCGGGTCCCCGGCACCGTCAGCGGCCACCAGCGGGCCAGCCACCCGGCGTCGTCCCCGGTCACCTCGCCACCGAGCGCCTCCCGCCCGGTGGCCGGGTCGACCAGGACATACCGCACCAGCCCGTCCGGGTCGACCTCGGCGACGTCGACGGGGACGTTGTCGAGCCACTCGGTGGCGAGGACCAGCCCGGTGACCCCCGGCGGCACCGAGCGTCGCCAGGTGACCTGCCGCGTGCCGGGACCGTCGGGCGGCGCGGGCGCGACCTCGACCGCGACCGGGCGCAGCCGCCGCGCCAGTGGCGGCGGCACCGCGCCGGTGAGCGAGTCCAGCAGCTCCCCACCGCCGGCTCCGACGTCGACCAGGTCCAGCGGGTCGGGGTGGCCGAGCGCGGCGTCCACCCGCTCCAGCAGCCGGCCGAGGGCGGCGGCGAACCCGGCGCCGATCTGGGCGGAGGTGCGGAAGTGCGCGGCCGGCCGGTTGCCCGCCCGCGTGTAGAACCCGTCGGGTCCGTACAGCGCCGCGGCCATCGCCTCCCGCCACCGCCGCATGCGTCGACGGTACCGCCGGGGCGGGTCAGCCGGTGGGGGCGCGGGTGGCGTCGCCGCGGACCGGGTCGCCCGCGGTCCCGGGCGCGGCGCCGGCGGGGTCGTGGTCGGTGGTGATGACCCGGTTGGCCGCGTCCACGTGGACGATCCGGGGACGGTAGGTGCGGGCGGCTTCGTCGTCCATGACCGCGTACGAGAGGATGATCACCAGGTCGCCGGGCGCGACCAGCCGGGCGGCGGCGCCGTTGATGCCGATCACGCCGCTGCCGGCCTCGCCGGCGATCACGTACGTCTCCAGCCGCGCCCCGTTGGTGATGTTGACGATCGACACCTGCTCACCGGGCAGGAGGTCGGCCGCCTCCATGAGGTCGGAGTCCACGGTCACCGAGCCCACGTAGTGCAGGTCGGCCTGGGTCACGGTGGCCCGGTGGATCTTCGACTTGAGCATGGTCCGCCACATCACACGTCACCTCGCGACAGCTGGATCTCGGCATTGTCGATGAGCCTGGTCGTCTCGACGCGGGCCGCCACCAGCAGGCGGGCGCGCCCGTCGGCCGGCACCGGCACCACGGGACCCGCGTCGGTGCCGACCGGCTCGGTCAGCGGACGCAGCTCCGGGTCGGTCAACGCCAGGTAGTCCAGTTCGACCCCGGTCAGTGCCGCGTGCGCGGCGGCGAGGACGGCCGCCGGTGGCTCCCCGCGGCCGGCGGCGGCCGCGCCGGCCGCGAGCGCCGCCGGCAGGCTCCGGGCGGCCTCCCGTCCGGCCCGCGACAGGTAGCGGTTGCGGCTGGACAGCGCCACGCCGTCGGCCTCCCGGACCGTCGGCACCGGCACGATCCGGACCGGCAGGTCCAGGTCGCGCACCATGGTGCGGACGAGGGTCAGCTGCTGGTAGTCCTTCTCGCCGAAGCAGGCGACGTCGGGGCGGGTGAGCTGGAGCAGCTTGAGCACCACGGTCAGCACGCCGGCGAAGTGCCCGGGCCGGCTGGCCCCCTCCAGCACCCGGCCCGCCGGGCCGGGATCGACCCGTACCTGCGGGTCGCCGTGCGGGTACACCTCCTCGCGGGCGGGCGCGAACACCAGGTCCACCCCGAGATCGCGGCACAGCTCCAGGTCGGCCTCCAGGGTCCGGGGGTACCGGTCGAAGTCTTCGGTGGGCCCGAACTGCAGCGGGTTGACGAAGATGGTCACCAGCACGGTGGCGGCGTGCTCCCGCGCGAGGCGGATGTTGGCCGCGTGTCCCTCGTGCAGCGCCCCCATGGTCATCACCACGCCGACCGGCCCGGCGGCCGCGGCCCGCGCGGTGGCGAGGCCGGACCGGTCGTGGACGACCTGGGTCGTGGCCGTCACCGGGCGGCCCTCCACGGTCGGCCGGGGGTGGCGGGGACCTGCGCGCCACCCGCGGAGACCGGCGCGGCGTCCGGTGCGGCGGTGTCCAGGTCAGGGGTGGCCACCTCGGCGGTGGCCACCTCGGCGGTGGCCGCCTCAGCGGCGGCCCCCGGTCCGGTCCCGGCGAGCACGTCCAGCAGCCGGCCGGCCGCCCGCGGGTCGAGCCGCCCGGCGGCGACGGCCCGGACCACCGACCGCCGGGCGAGCGCACGGTAGGTCTCCAGCCAGTCGGGGTGGTCGCCGGCCAGCCGGGACAGGTGACCCGCGACGGTGCCGGCGTCGCCGCGCGCCACCGGACCGGTGAGGGCGTCGTCGCCGAGCCCGAGCGCGTTGTCCAGGGCCGCCCGCAGCAACGGGGCGAGCAGGCGGCGTGGCTCGCGGACGCCGGCGGCGCGCAGGCCGTCGGCGGCGTCGTTGACGAGCGTCACGAGGTGGTTGGCCCCGTGGGCGAGAGCCGCGTGGTAGAGGAGGCGGTCGGACTCGTGCACCCACTCGACCACCCCCTGCAGGTCGGCCACGAGCCGGGTCACCAGCGGACGCAGCCGGTCCGGGGCGCTGGCCCCGTACGAGACGCCAGGGAGGCGGTCCAGGTCGGACGGGCGGCCGGTGAACGTCATCGCCGGGTGCAGCGCGACCGTCCCGGCGCCCACCTCGGCGGCCGCCCGCAGGACGGTGGCGCCGTGTGCGCCACTGGTGTGCACCGCCACCTGGCCCGGTGCCACGCCACCGGCGGCGACCAGTTCGTCGACCAGTGGTGCCAGCGCGTCGTCGGGCACGGTCAGCAGCAGGACGCCGGTCCCCACCGCGCGCGCCGTATGTGCGGGGGGCAGGACCGGTACCCCCGGCAACATCCGCGCCGCCCGGGCACGCGAGCGTGCCGAACGGGCGGACACGGCGACGATGCGGTGACCGGCGGCCGCCAGCGCGGCACCGAGGACGGTGCCGACCCGGCCCGCGCCGACCACCCCCACGGTCAGTGGCGCGGTCGGGGTCCCGCGCTGCGGTGCGCTCATGTGTGGTGATCCAGTCCTCGGGTGATGGGTACCGGTCCCGTCCAGTATCCGGGCATACGCGGCACCGGTGGCAACAGGTTGTGAACAACTTCTCCGGGCCTCCGGGTTCATCGACGCCGCCGGGCGGGCGGGCTCGCCGGTGCCGCACGCGGAGGCGAGCGTCCACCCGTGTCCGTGATCATTCGGTGGCGCTTCGTGGCCGCCGGTGCGGCACGCCTATGCTGGCCTGGTGCCGGCGGCGCCGGCCCGACCGACGGTGCATCACGGGGAGACGGGTCCATGCCCAGGCTGGTGGCGAGCGGGGGGCGCGCCCTCGCCGGTGGCGTGGTCGGTGGGGCGCTGTCCCTGGCGGTCGTGGCCTGCGGTGGCCCGCCGCCGGCGGTAGACGGTGACCTGACCGACGGCTGGCCCGGGTTGCCGGAGGCGGCGATCTTCGTGCCGGAGGCGGGCACCTGCCACCGGGAGGCGTTCCGGGCGGTCGTCGCCGCCGAGGACTACCAGCCCGTGGACTGCGAGGCGCCCCATCTGCTCGAGACGGTCCACGTCGGCACTTTCACCGGCGGACCGGCCGAGGGGGACCAGCCGCCGGCGCCGGGCTCGGCGGCGCTGCGACAGGCCTTCGAGGAGTGCGAGCAGCGGGCCGCCGACCACCTCGGCGCCGACTACCGCCACGGCCTGCTGTGGATGGGCGTGGCGGTGCCGACACCGGTCGCCTGGGACGGTGGCGCGCGGTGGTTCCGGTGCGACCTGTCCGAGCTCGACTCGGTCGTCGGGGACCCGGTGACCCGGGAGGGTGACCTCGCCGGCGCGCTCGCCGAGGGCTCGCCGCTGCGCCTGGGTTGCTGGGTGGTCGAGGTCGGCGAGGGCGGCGAGCTGGTCGAGCAGTCGCCGGTACCGTGCGACGAGCCGCACGACGCGGAGTTCGTCGGGGTGTGGCGGGCACCCGACGGCCCGTTCCCCGACCCGACCGACCGCGACGGCCCGGTCCACGAGGGCTGCCGTAGCCGCATCGCGGCCTACACCGGCGTGCCGGACGACGGCAACGTGCGCTACCGGGTCGGTGCCATCGTCGACTGGATGAGCGAACGGGACTGGGAGAACGGTAACCGGGGATTCCGCTGCCGACTGCTGGTCGCCGAACCGGTCACCGGGTCCCTGCGCAACGCCGGTGCGGAGGCGCTGCCGGTGCGCCGCCGGTGAGCGGCTGCCGGTGCGCCAACGGTGAGCGGCAGGCACGCCGGACCGCCCGACCGGGCCGGGGTCGGGCGCGCCGGCCTGGACGGGACCCCGGGGCCGGGTGCCTCCGTGTGGCGGAGGGGTCGGGTACGCCGTCCGGTGTGACCGGTCCTACCCTCCGGCGACCCCGCGTCCGGGTGATCGCGACGATCTAGTTGACTGTGCCGGTGGCCGTCGTCACCATCGGCGCCCTCCAGACGCCCGCCGGTCTTCCCGTGTTGCCGACCCGGCTGCCCGCACCGGCACCGGGCTGGGTGGAGACCACCGACGTGGTGGTCGTGGGCTCCGGCATCGCCGGCCTGACCACCGCCCTGCACCTGCGGGAGGCCGGCCTGCACGTGTGTGTGGTCACCAAGGTGACCGTCGACGACGGCTCCACCCGGTGGGCGCAGGGCGGGATCGCCGCCGCGCTCGACCCGCTGGACACCCCGGCCGCGCACGCGGCCGACACGCTCGCGGCCGGCGCCGGGTTGTGCGACCCGGCGGCCGTGGCCGTGCTCGTCGCCGAGGGGCCGGGCCGGGTCCGCGAGCTGGTCCGCACCGGGGTGGAGTTCGACCGCCACCCCGACGGCACGCTCATGCTCACCCGTGAGGGCGGTCACCGTGCCCGGCGGATCGCCCACGCCGGTGGCGACGCCACCGGTGCCGAGGTGCAGCGGGCGTTGCACGCCGCGGTGCGGCGGGATCCCTGGATCCGGCTGATGGAGCACGCGATGGTGGTCGACCTGCTGACCGACGCCACCGGTCGGGTGGGCGGTGTGACCCTGCACGTGCTGGGTGAGGGCACCCCCGACGGGGTGGGTGCGGTGGTGGCCCGGGCCGTGGTGCTGGCCACCGGCGGATCGGGACAGATCTACTCGTCGACGACCAACCCGGCGGTGGCCACGGGCGACGGCATGGCGCTGGGCCTGCGCGCCGGCGCGGAAGTGGCGGACCTGGAGTTCGTCCAGTTCCACCCGACCTCGCTGCACCTGGCCGGGCGCGGCCCGGGGTCCGGGCAGCTGCCGCTGGTCTCGGAGGCCCTCCGGGGCGAGGGTGCGTACCTCGTCGACCCCGACGGCCACCGGTTCATGACCGGTGTCCACGAGCTGGCGGAGCTCGCGCCGCGGGACGTCGTGGCGCGTGCCGCCCACCAGGTGATGCGCACGTGGGGCATCGACCACGTCTACCTGGACGCCCGCCACCTGGGCCGGCAGTTCCTCACCACCCGCTTCCCCACCATCGTCGCCGCCTGCCGCGCCGCCGGCATCGACCCGGCCGAGCAGCCCATCCCGGTCGCGCCCGCGGCCCACTTCATCAGCGGCGGGGTGCGCACCGACCTGGCCGGCCGGACGAGCGTGCCGGGCCTCTACGCGTGCGGGGAGGTGGCGTGCACGGGCGTCCACGGTGCCAACCGGCTGGCGTCCAACTCGCTGCTCGAGGCACTGGTGTTCGCCCGGAGGATCGCCCACCACATCGCCCGTGAGCTCCCGGACCGCCTGCCGGAGGTGACGATGGACGGCCACGCTCCCCGGGACGCCACCGGGCGGGGTGCCGCGGGTGGGGTGCCAGCGGATCCCGACCCGGGCCGCGGCGTGCTGCAACAGGCGATGACCAGGGGCGCCGGCGTGTCCCGGACCGGGCCGGCGCTGGCGGAGACGGCACAGGCGCTGACGGAGGCGGCCGGGTACGCCGGCGCGACCGGCACCGGCGCCTGGGAGCTGGCCAACCTGCTGACCGTCGCGACCGCGGTCACCGCCGCCGCGTACGCTCGTACCGAGACCCGCGGTGGCCACTGGCGTGACGACTTCCCGCGGCCGGAGGAACGGTGGCGGGGCCACCTGGTCGGGGTGCTCACCCCCGATGGCCGGTACCGTCTGACCTGGGAGCCGATGTGAACCCGACAACCGCGCGCGAGCTGCAGGCCGGGGGTCTGGATCCGGCGGCGGTGGCGGCCGTCGTCGACCTCGCGCTCCGGGAGGACCTCGGGTCGCCGGGTCGGGACGTTACCACCCTGGCGACGGTGCCACCGGACCTGACCGGTGCGGCGGACCTGGTCGCCCGCTCCGGCGGCGTGCTCGCCGGCCTGCCCGTGGCGGCAGCGGTGTTCCAACGGGTCGACCCGGCGGTGGAGATCGACACCCGCGGCGCGGAGGGCGCCACCGTGGCCCCGGGCGACGTGGTGGCGACCGTGGCCGGCCCCGTCCGCGCCCTGCTGACGGCCGAGCGCACGGCGCTCAACCTCCTGTGCCGACTGTCGGGCGTGGCCACCCGCACCCGGACGTTCGTCAAGGCGGTCGAAGGCACCGGCGCTCGCATCCTCGACACCCGGAAGACCACGCCCGGGCTGCGGGCGCTGGAGAAGTACGCGGTACGCGTCGGCGGCGGGAAGAACAAGCGGATGGGGCTGTACGACGTCGCGATGGTCAAGGACAACCACGCGCTGGCCGCCGGCGGGGTGGCGGCCGCGTTCGCGAAGGTGAGGCAGGCCTACCCGGACCTGGAGGTCCAGGTGGAGGTCCGCGACGTCGCCGAGGCGGTCGCCGCGGTGGAGGCCGGCGCGACCTTCCTCCTGTGCGACAACATGACCCCGCCGCTGCTGCGGCAGGTGGTCCGGGCGGTGGGCGGCCGGGCCGAGCTGGAGGCGACCGGGTCGATCACCCTGGAGAACGCACGGGAGTACGCGGCCACCGGCGTCGACTACCTGTCGGTGGGGGCCCTGACCCACTCGGCGCCGATCCTCGACATCGCGATGGACCTGCGGCCGACCGCCGGCACCGGTGGCGCTGCGGTGACCGCGGCCGGCTCCCACGGACGGTGACGCGATGCTGCTGTGCATCGACATAGGTAACACAAATACGGTTCTGGCCACCTTCGAGGGTGACCGCATCCGCCGCTCGTGGCGGGTGAAGACCGACGCCCGCGCCACCGGGGACGAGCTGGGCCTGCTGTTCCGTGGCCTCCTGGCCGCCGATCCGGTGGAGATCAGCGGGGTGGCGGCGTGCTCCACGGTGCCGGCCGCTCTCCGCTCGCTGCGGTCCATGCTGGCGCGCTACTACCGCGACGTGCCCACGGTCATCGTCGAGCCCGGGGTCCGCACCGGGGTCAAGCTGGCGATCGACAACCCGAAGGAGGTGGGGACCGACCGGGTGGTCAACACCCTCGCCTCGTACACCTTGTACGGCGGCCCGTCGATCGTGGTGGACTTCGGCACCTCCACCAACTTCGACGTGATCTCGGCCAGGGGGGAGTTTCTCGGCGGCGTGATCGCGCCCGGCATCGAGATCTCGGTGGAGGCGCTCGCCGCCCGCGCGGCGCAGCTGCGCAAGGTGGACCTGGTCCGGCCGCCCCGGGTCGTGGGCAAGAACACCGTCGAGTGTCTCCAGGCGGGGGTGGTGTACGGCTTCGCCGGCCAGGTGGACGCGGTGGTCCGGGCCATCATCGACGAGATCGGCCCGGTGACGGCGGTGGTCGCCACCGGCGGCCTGGCTCCCGTGGTGCTCAGCGAGTGCACCACGGTCACCCACCACGAACCCATGCTCACCTTGCTCGGGCTGCAGATGATCTACACCCGCAACGTTTCGGACTGACGCGCACCTTTTCCGCCGCTTTCCCGCTGCGCCCACCACACGGATAAACGCGACGCGTTTTCGGTACCGGGTGTGCGCGTTTCCGTGCGTGACGTGACTACGCGCCACGACGCGCGTATGTGGTCCTTCCCGTGGCGGAGCGGCGCGTACCGGGTGCTCCACCTTCCGCGGTCGGGAGAGGCGCATCGGACCGCTCCGCCTCCCGAACCGGATCGTTCCGTTCCGGCGGAGGGGTGGCGGGAATGCTGGTGGGCCAGGGCCGCCGTTCGACCGTGTCCCCGGGATCCTCCCGGCGAGCACGCCGGCCGGGTGGTGCGCCGGCCGGTACGCGGCGGAATGCGAATGCGCTCGCGCCACCCGGAAAAGGGCAATGTGAAAGGGCAACTACGAGCGTGTCTTTACCCTTAGGGAATCGCTCCGAAACCATGGTGGTCCGCTCGTGGGATCTGATCAATACGGTGTAGAGTGTGTGACCGGATCGCGGTTGTCTTCACACCACGAGTGGCGGGAAGGAATTCGGTCAATGGCGAGGCAGACCATTACCAGGCTGATCGACGACCTCGATCAGACCGAGGCCGACGAGACGGTGAAATTCGGCCTCGACGGCGTGCAGTACGAGATAGACCTGTCTGCCAAGAACGCGGCCAAGCTCCGCGACCTCCTGCAGCCGTACATCGCCGCGGGCAAGCGGCTCACCCGCGCCGGCGGGCGCGCCGCCACCCGGCGCGGGCGCGCGCAACCGCCGAGCCGGGACGAGAACCGCCGGATCCGGGAGTGGGCACGCAGCCGCAACCTCAAGGTCTCCGACCGGGGTCGGATCAGCAAGGAGATCGTCGAACAGTACCGCGCCGCCGGGGGGCGGTAGCCGGTCCGCGGACCGGCTACCGCCCGCCGCTCCACCGCGGGTGACCGTTCCCGTCGCCGGGGTTTGCCAGGTCACCCGCTCGGGCTCTGTATGCCGCCTCACACCGGCCCGGTGCCGCGACCGGCGCCCGCGGCACCACCTCGTGCGCCCGCCTGGACGGCGGGCAGCGCCGCCCGCGCCGGTGACCCGCCCGCGCCTGAGACGATGTCGCCCCGCGGGTGCCCTCGGCAGGCCGCACGGCTGCCCGCGTACGCCCCGGAGCCCCTGGGCCGATGGTTTGCCCGGAACACCCCTTCGCCCCTGGAATACCCCCATGCGCCGGGGTGTTGGGAGGTATGGTCGCTGCGCCCGGCCGCGGCCCTGTGCGGCAGGGACGACGTTCGCTCTGCGCGTACTGCCGGGAGTCCAGGAACGCCCGGCGTAGTGGGAGCGTTGCTCTGACGTCGGGATCCCGGGGTTATCTGCCCAGTTCCTACCCGGCTGGGGGTATCGGGGCCACGGGACCCGCCATCAGCGGCCCGCGGCAGGGCCGGGTTTCAGCGATAGAGTAAAGGGACTGGTGACACAGCGAAGCGGGTACCCCTGCCAAGCGGTAGCTGGTGGTCACATCGGCGGCGCTGTGGTCCCGCACGCAGTGAGGAGCACGAGGGAATGTTCGAGCGGTTCACCGACCGAGCGCGACGGGTTGTCGTCCTGGCCCAGGAGGAGGCCAGGATGCTCAACCACAACTACATCGGCACCGAGCACATCCTGCTCGGCCTCATCCACGAGGGTGAGGGTGTGGCTGCCAAGGCCCTGGAGAGCCTGGGCATCTCCCTCGAGGGCGTGCGGCAGCAGGTCGAGGAGATCATCGGCCAGGGGCAGCAGGCCCCCAGCGGCCACATCCCGTTCACGCCCCGCGCCAAGAAGGTGCTGGAGCTGTCGCTGCGGGAGGCGCTGCAGCTGGGCCACAACTACATCGGCACCGAGCACATCCTGCTGGGGTTGATCCGCGAGGGCGAGGGCGTGGCCGCCCAGGTGCTGGTCAAGCTGGGCGCCGACCTCAACCGGGTCCGCCAGCAGGTGATCCAGCTGCTGTCCGGCTACCAGCAGGGCAAGGAGCCGGCGGCGGCGGGTGCCGGCGGCGGCAGCGAGTCCGCGCCGGCCACCTCGCTGGTGCTGGACCAGTTCGGCCGTAACCTGACCCAGGCCGCCCGGGAGGGCAAGCTCGACCCGGTGATCGGGCGGGAGAAGGAGATCGAGCGGGTCATGCAGGTGCTGTCCCGCCGGACCAAGAACAACCCCGTCCTCATCGGCGAGCCCGGCGTCGGCAAGACCGCCGTGGTGGAGGGGCTGGCCCAGAAGATCGTCAAGGGCGAGGTGCCCGAGACGCTCAAGGACAAGCACCTCTACACGCTCGACCTGGGCGCACTGGTGGCCGGGTCCCGCTACCGCGGTGACTTCGAGGAGCGCCTGAAGAAGGTGCTCAAGGAGATCCGCACCCGCGGCGACATCATCCTGTTCATCGACGAGATCCACACCCTGGTGGGTGCGGGTGCCGCCGAGGGCGCCATCGACGCGGCGTCGATCCTCAAGCCGATGCTGGCCAGGGGCGAGCTGCAGACCATCGGCGCCACCACGCTCGACGAGTACCGCAAGTACCTGGAGAAGGACGCCGCGCTCGAGCGACGGTTCCAGCCGATCCAGGTCAACGAGCCGTCGCTGGCCCACAGCATCGAGATCCTCAAGGGGCTGCGGGACCGGTACGAGGCGCACCACCGGGTCTCGATCACCGACTCCGCGCTGGTGTCGGCGGCGAGCCTCGCCGACCGGTACATCTCCGACCGGTACCTGCCCGACAAGGCCATCGACCTGATCGACGAGGCGGGTGCCCGGATGCGGATCCGCCGCATGACCGCGCCGCCGGACCTGCGCGAGTTCGACGAGAAGATCGCGCAGGTGCGCCGCGAGAAGGAGACGGCGATCGACGCGCAGGACTTCGAGCGGGCCGCCCAGCTGCGTGACCAGGAGAAGCAGCTGATGGCCAAGCGTGCCCAGCGCGAGAAGGAGTGGAAGGCCGGCGATCTGGACGTCGTCAGCGAGGTCGACGACGAGCAGATCGC
>DATGOE010000012.1:0-7551 GCA_035306365.1 Natronosporangium sp.
ACGGCCGCGACGTCGGCGGCGACGTCCCGCAGGCGACCGAGTACGTCCACGCGCTGGCGCCGCTGCTGGACGCGTACGGCAACGACCCCCGGCTGACCCTGGTGGTCTACACGCTGGACGAGAGCACCTTCAGTCGGGAGCTGGCGCCGCTGGCCGGTGGCTACCCGGCGCTGTACCTCGGGGCACCGTGGTGGTTCCTGGACGCGCCGGAGGCGCTGCGGCGGTTCCGGGAGGCGGTGACCGAGACCGCCGGCTTCTACAACACCGCCGGGTTCGTCGACGACACCCGCGCGTTCTGCTCGATCGGGGTGCGGCACGAGATCGCCCGCCGGGTCGACGCCGGGTTCCTGGCCCGGCTGGTCGCCGAGCACCGGCTCCCGCTGGACGAGGCGCACGAGACGATGGTGGACCTCGCCTACCGCATCCCCAAACGGATCTTCCGCCTGGAGCGCTGATGACCCTGTCGACGACAGCCCTCGCCGTGACCATCACCGGGGTCCGGGTCCACGACGTGCGGTTCCCCACCGCCGCCGCGGGCGACGGCTCCGACTCGGTCAACCGCGGCGACT
Source organism: Natronosporangium sp. (assembly GCA_035306365.1). Taxonomy (GTDB): domain Bacteria; phylum Actinomycetota; class Actinomycetes; order Mycobacteriales; family Micromonosporaceae; genus Natronosporangium. Next base: position 570 of record DATGOE010000012.1, read on the forward strand.
ACTCGGCGACCTACGTGGAGCTCACCACCGACGACGGTGTGGTGGGCGCCGGGCTGACGTTCACCAACGGCCGGGGCAACGAGATCACCTGTGCGGCGGTCCACGCGCTGGCCCACCACGTGGTGGGGCGCACCATCGCCGAGATCGCAGACGAACCGGTGGCGTTCTGGCGGTCCCTGACCGCCGACCCGCAGCTGCGCTGGCTGGGGCCGGAGAAGGGCGTCATCCACATGGCGACCGGCGCGCTGGTCAACGCGGTGTGGGACCTGCGGGCGCGGTTGGCCGGGATGCCGATGTGGCGGCTGCTGGCGGAGATGCCCACCGCCGAACTGGTCCGCAACATCGACTTCCATCACATCAGCGACGTGCTGACGTCGGAGGGCGCCGCCGAGATCCTCGACCGGGGGCTCGTGGGGTGGGAGGACCGGCTGGCGGAGCTGGACCGCATCGGCTTCCCCGCCTACACCACCTCGGTGGGCTGGCTCGGCTACCCGGACGAGAAGGTCCGCGCCCTGGTCCGCCGGGCGTACGACGACGGGTGGCGGGCGATGAAGATGAAGGTGGGCGGCCCGCTGGAGGACGACGTCCGGCGGGCGTCGCTGATCAGGGCCGAGGTCGGCCCGGACACGCTGCTGATGATGGACGCCAACCAGGTCTGGGACGTCGACGAGGCGGTCGCCGCGATGACCCGGCTCGTCGACGCCGACCCGTACTGGATCGAGGAGCCCACCCACGCCGACGACGTGCTCGGCCACGCCCGCATCGCCGCCGAGGTGGCGCGCCTGTCCGGCGGCCGCTGCCGGGTCGCCACCGGGGAGGCCGCGGCCAACCGGGTCATCTTCAAGCAGCTGCTACAGGCCGACGCGATCGGGGTGTGCCAGGTGGACGCCTGCCGCGTGGGCGGCGTCAACGAGGTGCTGTCGATCCTGCTCATGGCCGCGCAGGTCGGCGTGCCGGTGTGCCCGCACGCCGGCGGCGTCGGCCTGTGCGAGTACGTCCAGCACCTGGCCGTCTTCGACTACCTGCGGGTGGGGTGCTCGCTGGACGGGCGCATGATCGAGTACGTGGACCACTTGCACGAGCACTTCCTGGACCCGGTGCGGGTGACCGGTGGCCGCTACCGGCTGCCGACCGCCCCCGGCTACAGCGTCGCCATGAAGCCGGAGTCCGTGGCACGGTACTCCTTCCCGGACGGGCCGGTATGGCGCTGACCGGTCGGGCCGGCAGCGGCGTGGTCACGGGCCAGCCGCGGCTGTCGGCGGCCACGCTTCGCCTGGTGCCGGCCTGTTGCCGGCCCAGGATCCGCCCGGGCGACGTCAAGCCGGGCATCGTCCATCTCGGACTCGGCGCCTTCCACCGCGCCCACCAGGCGGTCTACACCGAGGACGCGATCGCCGCCGGCGGCGGCGACTGGGGCATCGTGGGCGTGGCGCCCCGGCGCCGGGAGCTGGTGGACGAGCTGGCCGCCCAGGACGGGCTGTTCAGCGTCACCCAGCGGGACGGCACCGGAGCCGCCACCCGGGTGGTCGGGTCGCTGTGCGCGGTGGCGCACGCACCCAGCGACCCCGGCCGGGTGGTGGCGCTGCTCGCCGACCCCGCCACCCGGGTGGTGACGCTGACGGTCACCGAGAAGGCGTACCGGCTGGATCCGGCCACCGGCCGGTTGCAGGTCGACGAGGCGCTGCGGGCCGAGCTGACCGGCCGTGCCCTCCCGGCCAGCATCCCGGGCCTGCTGGTGGCCGGGCTGGCGGCCCGCTACCGGACCGCCGCCGCCCCGGTGGCGTTGGTCAGCTGTGACAACCTGCCGACCAACGGCCGGCGGCTGCGCAGCGCCGTGTTGCAGGCGCTGGAGGTGGCCGGCCCGGACGCCGCCGCGGTCGGCGACTGGGTACGCCGGCACGTGTCGTTCCCGCACACCATGGTGGACCGGATCGTCCCGGCCACCACCGCGGCGACCCTGGAGGCGGCGCGGTCGGCGCTCGGCGTGACCGACCTGGCGGCGGTGGTGACCGAACCGTTCCGCCAGTGGGTCATCGAGGACGACTTCCCGGCCGGGCGCCCCCGCTGGGAGGCGGCCGGCGCGATCCTGACCGACGACGCAGGCCCGTACGAGCGGCTGAAGCTGCGCTGCCTCAACGGGGTCCACTCCGCCCTGGCGTACCTGGGGGCGCTCGCCGGATGCGACACCATCGCCGAGGCGCTCGAACTGCCCGGCCTGCGCGACGTGCTGGAGCGGTTCATCGCCGAGGAGGTGGCCCCCAGCCTCGACCCGCCCGACGGGGTGGTGGTGACCGAGTACGGCCGGTCGGTGCTGGCGCGGTTCGCCAATCCGGCGATCCAGCACTCCACCCGGCAGGTGGCGATGGACGGCAGCCAGAAGCTGCCGCAGCGCCTGCTGCACACCATCGCCGACCGGCGCGCGGCCGGTGCCACCCCGCGCTGGGGCACATTGATGGTGGCCGCCTGGATGAGGTTCGTCACCGGGTACGACGACCACGGCCGGCCGTTGCCGCTGCGCGACCCGCTGGCCGGAAAGATCCGGGCGGCCCTGACGGCGCGGGGCGGCGCCGACGCGTCGCCGGCCGCGGTGGTCGACGCGTTGCTCGGCCTGGACCAGATCTTCCCGCCGGAGCTGGCCGGTGATCCGGTCGTGCGGCAGCTGCTCGTCGGCTGGCTGGGGGAGCTGTCCCGGCACGGCGTGCGCGGCACTCTCGCCGGGACGGAGGCGCGGCGGTGACCGGCCGGGCCGCCACCGTCGCCCTGGTCGGCGCCGACGGGCACGGCCGGTGGCACCGGCGCGAGATCGCGCGGCTGCAGCGGGCCGGGCGGGTGCGGCTGGTCGGCGTGTGCGACGTCAAGCCGGTACGCGATGAGCCGGACGCGCCGCTGCCGGCCGGTGTCCCGTGCGTTACCGACTACCGGGAGCTGCTGGCGACCACCCGTCCGGACGTGGTTGTCGTGTGCACGCCGCCGCACACCCACCTGGAGATCGCCGTCGCCGCGGCGCGTGCCGGCGCCGACGTGCTGCTGGAGAAGCCGCCGGTCATGGACCTGGCCGAGCACGCCGAGCTGCGGCGGGTGCTCGCGGAGACGGGGCGGGTGTGCCAGGTGAACTTCCAGGCCCTCGGGTCGGCGGCGCTGGCGCGGCTGACCGCGGCCATCGCCTCCGGCCGGCTGGGGCGGGTCACCCGGATCGCCGCGGTGGGCGCGTGGCAGCGCCCGGACTCTTACTACCGGCGCGCGCCCTGGGCCGGGCGGCGGTGGCTGGCCGGTCGCCGGGTGATCGACGGCGCGCTGGTCAACCCGTTCGCCCACGCCGTCATGCAGTGCCTGGCGGTGGCGGAGGCGGCCGGGCCGCCGCCGTCCGTGATCGAGCTGGAGGTGGAGCGCTACCGGGCCCGGCCGATCGAGGTGGACGACACCGCGGTGCTGCGGCTACGCGCGGAGGGTGCGCCGCCGGTGGTCGTGGCGGTGACCCTGTGCGGCGACGACGTCGTGCCCGGTGAGGTGATGGTGGACACCGACCGGGGTCGGGCGGTGCTGTGGTACACGGCCGACCGGCTGCGGCTGCCGGGGGAGCCGGACGCCCGGGTCGTGCCCGGACGCACCAGCCTGCTGGAGAACCTGCTGGCGCACCGGCGGGATCCAGGGGTGCAGTTGCTGGCCGGGCTGGACCGCACGGTGGTGTTCACGGCCGTGGCGCAGGAGGTCGCAGGCGCCGGCGTACCGCCGCTGATCCCGCAGGCGTACCACCGGGTGGTGACGGACGCGGGTGAGCGGACGGTCACCGTGCCGGGGGTCAGCCGGATGCTGCGGTGCGCCGCCGAGCGGCACGCGCTGCTCGGTGAGCTGGGTGTGCCGTGGGCCGCGCCGGCTCACCGCGCCACGGTCCGCACCGGCGGGACGGGACCGGTCGACGTGGCGGACCTGCGCGGGAAAGGGGTGAGCACGCAGGCGTAGCTCGCATCCGGATGCGCGGGGACCGGCGGTACCGGGCCGCTGGACGGGCGGAGCCTGTGCGCGTTTATTGCAACATATCTGCATATCCAGGTCATTGACCGTATGTGTGCGCCGGTACTACGTTTCTCCCAGGTATCTCCGCGCGATGACACGTCGCGCGCCCGACCGGATGGAGAAGCGATGCAGGACCGCAGGACGGTGGGGGCAACTGTCAGGGGTGCGGTCACGGCGGTCGCCGTTGCCGCGCTCGCCGCGGCCACGTTCGCGGCGGCGCCCGCGGCGGCCGCTCCCACGCCGGCCGGCCTGGACCGGATCGCGACCGGCGGGCCGTCACCGGTGGCGCGGCTGCTGGCCCGCCAGACGTTGCCGGACGGCGACGGGTGGGGCTCGGCCGGTGCCGGCACCACCGGGGGCGCGGCCGCCGCACCCGACCAGGTCTACGTGGTGTCCACCCGCGCCGAGCTGATCGAGGCCCTCGGCGGCGACAACGCCACGAACGCCCGGAACGACACCCCGAAGATCGTCTTCATCAACGGCACGATCAACGGGTTCGAGGGGCCGGACGGACAGCTGCTCGGCTGCGACGACCTCGCCGACCCGGAGTACGACCTCGACGCGTACCTGGCCGCCTACGACCCCGAGGTGTGGGGCCGCGACCGGGAGCCGGAGGGACCGCTGGAGGAGGCGCGGCAGCGCTCCGTGGACAACCAGCGGGCACAGACGGTCATCAACGTGGGCAGCAACACCACCCTGTACGGGATCAACGGTGGCCGGCTGAAGAATCTCACCCTGATGTTCGACCGGGTCGACAACGTCATCGTTCGCAATCTCACGTTCGAGGACGCGTTCGACTGCTTCCCGCAGTGGGACCCGACCGACGGTGCGCTCGGCAACTGGAACTCCGAATGGGACAACGTGTCGGTGCGCCGCGGCACCAACTTCTGGTTCGACCACAACACGTTCACCGACGGCGACAACCCCGACGGCGGGCTGCCGCACTACTTCGGCCGGCTGTTCCAGGTGCACGACGGCGCGCTGGACATCACCCACACCGCCGATCTGGTCACCGTGACGTACAACGTGTTCACCAACCACGACAAGGCGATGCTGATCGGGTCCACCAACAACCCGGGCGGCGGTGACCCCGGCCGGCTCAACGTCACGCTGCACCACAACCTGTTCGACGGGATCGTGCAGCGCGCGCCGCGGGTGCGGTTCGGGCACGTGGACGTCTACAACAACTACTACCGGATCCCCGTGGCCGACCCGTACGAGTACAGCTGGGGCGTCGGCGTGGAGTCCATGACGTACGTCGAGAACAACTTCCTCGCCCTGGGCGCCGGGGTCGATCCCGCGAGCGTCATCGGCGAGTTCGACGGCACCGCCATCGCCGAGCACGGCACCTGGGCGCGCCTCGGCGATGGCATTCCGCGACCGGTCAGCATGCTCGACGCGTACAACGCGGCGAACGACCCCGACCTGGGCGGCGACGTGGGCTGGGTCCCGGAGCTGCGTCGTGGACCGGTGCTGCCGGCGGCCGCCGTGCCGGCGGTCGTGAGCGTGAGCGCGGGTGCGGGTCGGCTGCCGAGCTGAGGGAGGCCGCCGCGCCCGCGGCGCGGGCGCGGCGGGCCGGCCACGGTTACGCGGTGTGGTCGGCCGTCAGCCACCACACCGCGTACCGACCGGCGAGGGACCGCGTACCGACCTGCGAGGAGGCGAGCTGATGTCCGGCGAGGTGGTCACGCTGCGGGTGGGGGACCGGGCGGTGGCCGAGTACGTGGTGTCGCCCGACCTCGAGCCGCAGGTGGCGCCCCGCCCGTACCTGCACCCGGTACGGACGTGGCGCGGGACGGTGGTGACCGACGCGCTGCCCGCCGACCACCGCTGGCACCTGGGCGCGTCGCTGGCGGTGCCGGACGTGTCGGGCACCAACCTGTGGGGCGGCCGGACGTACGTGCGCGGCCACGGGTACACGTGGCGGGACGACCACGGCCGGATCGTGCACGACGGGTTCCTCACCGAGCAGCCCGGGCACGTGGTCCAGCGGCTGCGGTGGTGCGACCGCGCCGGGAACACGCTGCTGACCGAGCGGCGCCAGCTGCGCGCCCGGTCGCTGCCCGGCCGGCCGGAGGCCTGGGTGCTGGAGGTCGGGTACGCCCTGACGGCGCCGGAGGACCGTCCGGTCAGCCTGGGCAGCCCCGCCACCAACGGCCGCCCGGGCGGTGCCGGCTACGGCGGGTTCTTCTGGCGTGCCGCCCCCGCCGCGCCGCCACCGCGGGTGTTCACCGCCACCGTCGAGGGGGAGGAGAAGGTCAACGGCGGCGACGCCGGGTGGGTGGCGCTGGTCGCCGCCGCCCCGGCGGCGTACTCGCTGGTGTTCGCCGGTCTCGGCGAGAAGGACCGCTGGTTCGTGCGGTCGTCGATGTACCCGGGCGTGTGCGCCGCGTTCGCGTTCGAGGAGGTCCGCATCATTCCCGCCGGCAGGACCTTCGCCCGCCGGCACACGGTCGTGGTGGTGGACGGCGCGGTCACGCCCGGCGAGGCCGGCGAGCTCGTGGCCGCCGCTACGAGCCTCGCCACGCACGGCGATCCGGCGCTCCACAGTGGTGCGCTGGTCGCCACCGGTTGACCACGCGGTGCGCTGGTCGCCACCGGTTGACTACGCGGTGCGCCGGTCGCCACCGGTCGAACCACGCGCCGGACCGGAGGGTTGCCCGCGGGTCAGCGTTGCACGCGGGCGCTACCCCCGGCGGCGAGCCGCTCGACCTCCTGCAGCGTGGCCATCGACGTGTCCCCGGGCGTGGTCATCGCCAGCGCACCGTGCGCGGCGCCGTACTCCACCGCGGTGGCGAGGTCACCCTTGACCATCAGCCCGTAGATCAGGCCGGAGGCGAAGCTGTCGCCGCCGCCGACCCGGTCGAGGATCTCCAGGCCCGGCCGGTCGGTGGCCTGCACGAACCCGGTCCCCTTCGACCAGGCGATGGCGCCCCAGTCGTTGACGGTGGCGCTGCGCACCGCGCGC
>DATGOE010000013.1:0-6236 GCA_035306365.1 Natronosporangium sp.
GGGTCCGGCGGGCACCGCGGTCCGGTGCCGCGCCCGCGCCGCACCGGCGGCGGAGGCTTGCAATCGCTTGCATCGTCCGCGAAGGTGGGAGGGAGGATCCGCGGCTGCGAGGAGGTGGGCCATGGTGACCGCCCGTGCCGGTGGGGACCCGCTGCCCGACACCGCCGACGTGGTGGTCATCGGGGCTGGTCACAATGGCCTGACCTGCGCCGCCTACCTGGCCCGGGCGGGACTGGAGGTGGCCGTGCTGGAGGCGGCCGACCAGGTGGGCGGCGACACCCGGACCGAGCAGCTCACCCTGCCCGGGTTCGCCCACGACACCTGCGCCAGCGCCCACGTGCTCATCCAGTCCAACCCGATGATCCGCGACGACGAGCTCGGCCTGCTGTCCACGTACGGCCTGCGGTACCGGTACACCGACCCGGCCGTGATCCTCCCCCAGCCCGACGGCGAACCGCTGGTCATGCACAGAGACCTGGCGGCCACATCGGACGAGATCGCCCGGTTCTCCGGCCGGGACGCCGCGGAGTTCACCGCGATGATCAAGGAGTGGCACGACGGCCTCGCCGCCGTCCACGGCCGCTGGGCCTCCCACCTGCCGTTGGGCGACTCGGAGGCGGCCGCGCGCTACCGGGCGCTGCGCCGGCTCAGCGCCTGGGAGGTGGTACACCGGCGGTTCACCCACCCGGTCGTGCGCTCGTTCGTGCTCTGGATGGCGATGGCGACCATCCAGGACCCACGCCGGCCCGGCACCGGGTTCCTGCCGTCCTCGCTGACCGCCGGGCGGCTGGCCTTCGGCTGGACGACCCCGGTCGGGGGCTCGCAGGCGCTGCCGGACGCGCTCACCGCGCTCATCCGCGCGCACGGCGGCGCGGTCGTGTGCGGGGCACAGGTCGAGCGGGTCGAGGTCGCCGGCGGCCGGGCCGCCGCGGTCCGCGCCGTGGACGGGCGGCGGGTCCGGGCACGGCGGGCGGTGGTCTCCAGCGCCCACCTCGCCCGCCTCGCCGACATGCTCGAGGGCTGCCCGACCCCGCCCGACCTCGCCGACGCCCGGCAGCGGTGGCGGCCGGGGCTGAGCGTGTTCGCCGTCCACGCCGCGCTGCGGGCCGACCTGTCCTACCGGTCGCCGGCCGGGCCGCTGCGCTCCCCCGCCGCCGGGTTCGGCACCACCGCGGGTGTGGTACGCCAGATCGACGCGCATCACCGTGGTGAGCCCGACGCCACCGACCCGTGGCTGCTGGTGGTCGGCCAGACCGTCGTCGACCCCGGCCGGGCGCCGGACGGGCACGCCACGTTCAAGATCCTCACGATCGCGCCGTACACGTTGCGCGACGGGCGGGACTGGGCGGACGCCAAGGGCCCGTTCGCCGAGGCACTGGTCGACCTGGTCCGGGCACGTGTGGACGGCCTGGCCGCCGGGGACGTCCTCGCGCTGCGGGCCGAGTCGCCGGTGGACGTCGCCGCCCACAACCCCCACAACCTGGGCGGGTCCTGTCACGGCGGGGAGTTCCTCACCTCCGACGGCGGGGTCATCCCCGGCTGGCCCACGTACACCACGTCGGTACCGGGGCTGTACCTCACCGGCGCGACCACCCACCCGGGCGGGTCGGTGTCCGGGCGGCCGGGCCGCAACGCCGCCCGCGCCGTGCTCACCGACCTCGGCCTCGACCCCGCGACCGTCATGGGCCCCACCTAGCCGGCGGCCCGCCGGCGTACCGTCGCCGGCGGCACGGACCGACCGTCGGGAGGAGGAGGCGACATGCGACCAGGTGACACCCGAGACACCGGTGAGGGGATCCGGCTGACGGTCAACGGCCGACCCGTGACCGTGGCGGACCACCCCGACACGCCGCTGCTGTACGTCCTGCGCAACACCCTAGGTCTTTCGGGCACCCGGTTCGGCTGCGGCCTGGGTCAGTGCGGCGCCTGCAACGTCCGGCTCGACGGCCGGGTGATCCCGTCGTGCACCACCCCGCTGTGGTCGGCGGAGGGCCGCAGCGTGGTCACCGTCGAAGGGCTGGGCTCCGGTGGGGCACCGCACCCGGTCCAGCAGGCGCTGCTGGACGAGCAGGCCGGGCAGTGCGGGTTCTGCCTGTCCGGGATCGCGGTCCGCGCCGCCGCCCTGCTGGAGGAGGACCCGCACCCCACACCGGAGCGGGTGGCCACGGCACTGGAGGGCAACCTGTGCCGGTGCGGGTCTCACCAGCGGATCGTCCGGGCGGTGGTGCGCGCGGGCCGTGCCGCCGCCGGAGCCGGCCCGGGGGCGGGTGGGCAACTGCCCGCGGCCGCGCACGCGACCGCTCGCGCGGGCGGGACGCCGGTCGCCGCCGCCCGAGCGGACGACGGGCCGGTCGTGGCCGGGTCGGCGGCCCCCGGGGTGCCCCGCGACGTCGCCGCCAACCCGCGGCTGTCCCGCTGGATCAGCGTCTCCCGCGACGGCACCGTCAACCTGCGGGTGGGCAAGGTGGAGCTCGGCCAGGGCATCCTCACCGCGCTCGCCCAGGTCGCCGCTGACGAGCTGGGCGTGCCGCTGCACCAGGTGCGTCCCCTGCCGGCGCACACCGACCTCGGCCCCGACGAGGGCCTCACCGCCGGGAGCATGTCCATCCCGCACGCCGTACCGGCGGTACGGCTGGCCGCCGCCAACGCCCGCGCCCGGTTCGTGGCGGAGGCCGCCCGGCGGTGGGGCGTCCCCGCCGCGGAGGTGACCGTCGAGGACGGGGTGATCCGGCACCCGGCGGTGGCGAAGACCACCTCCTACGGCGCGCTTGCCGCCGGCGTCGACCTCGACGTCGACATCGACCCCGCCGTGCCGCTGGCGGGGACACCACGGCTGGTCGGCACCAGTGCCGCGCGCCTGGACCTGCCCGACACGGTGGCCGGGCGGCCACGGTTCATCGCCGACCTGCGGCTGCCCGGCATGCGGTTCGGGCGGGTGGTGCGACCGCCGTCGCCGGGTGCCCGGCTGGAGGCCGTCGGCGAGCCCGGCACCGACGGCGTGGTGGTGGTCCGCGACGGCTCCTTCCTCGGCGTGGTCGGCGACAACGAGTTCCGGGTCGTGCAGGCGGCGCGGCGGCTGGCCGCGACTTCGCGCTGGGCGGAGCGCGACGGGCTGCCCGACGAGTCGGACCTCGCCGGCTTCCTGCGCCAGGGACCCCACGAGCGCATCGAGGTGCTGTCCGAGGACGGTGGCCCACCGGAGGCCGCGTCTGCGGTACGCCGGCTGCGCGCCCGCTACAGCCGCCCGTACCTCGCCCACGCCTCCATCGGCACCAGCTGCGGCGTGGCGTGTTGGGAGCCGGACGGCCACCTGCGGGTGTGGAGCCACAGCCAGGGCATCCACCGGCTGCGGGAGGCGCTGGCGCAGGCGCTGGGGATCGAGTCGACGCGGGTCAGCGTCGAGCACGTGCCCCACGCCGGCTGCTACGGGCACAACGGCGCCGACGACGCCGCCTTCGACGCGGTGCTGCTGGCACGCGCCGTCCCCGGCGTGCCGGTGCTCGTGCAGTGGAGCCGGCAGGACGAGCTGACCTGGTCGCCGGTCGGCTCGGCGATGCTGGCCGAGGTCGAGGCGGCCGTCGACGCCACCGGCCGGATCACCTCGTGGACCTACGACGTCTACAGCCAGGGGCACGTCGCCCGCCCGGGGTACGCCGGCGTCCCCGGCCTGCTGGCCGGCGCCTACCTGGAGCGGCCCTTGCCCGCGCCGCCGGCGACCGAGCCGCCGCTGGCCCGCGGGGGTGGGGCCTCGCGCAACGCCGTGCCCATCTACACACTGGGTTCCCGCCGCATCACCGCCCACCGCAAGCTCGACGCGCCGATCCGCACCTCCGCGCTGCGGTCGCTGGGGACGTACCTGAACGTCTTCGCCATCGAGTCGTTCATGGACGAGCTGGCCGCCGCCTGTGGCGAGGACCCGGTGGCGTACCGGCTGCGGCACCTGGACGACCAGCGCGCCCGGGCGGTGCTGGAGCGGGCGGCCGACGCCGCCGGGTGGGGAACCCGTTTGGCCGACGGCCACGGCCGCGGCGTGGGCCTGGCCCGGTACAAGGGCGCCGGAGCCTACTGCGCGGTCGTCGCCCACGTCGAGGCCACCGACCGGGTACGGGTCCACCGGCTCACCGTCGCCGTCGACGTCGGGCAGATCGTCAACCCGGACGGGGTGCGCAACCAGATGGAGGGCGGCGCCGTGCAGGCAACGAGCTGGACGCTCACCGAGCGGGTCCGGTTCGACCGGCGCCGCCTGACCAGCGGCGACTGGGAGTCGTACCCGATCCTGCGGTTCGGCCAGACGCCCGCCGTCGACGTGCACCTCATCGACCGGCCGGACGCGCCGCCGGTCGGCGCCGGCGAGGCGGCCGCCGGCCCGACCGCCGCGGCCATCGGCAACGCGGTCGCGGCCGCGCTCGGGGTCCGGGTGCGCGACCTGCCCCTCACCACTGGCGCCGTGATCGCGGCTATCGAAACGACCGACACCTGAGCCCCGTGACACCACGGGACGGAAGCGGAGGAGACCGACATGTCACAGACCGAGCTGCCCCGGCCGTACATCAGCTACGTGCCGCTGGAGCGGATGGACGAACGGATGCGCGAGGAGATGCAGCGGTGCGCCCGCGAGGGTACGCCCCGTCCGGAGAGCTCGGCGGTACGGGCGCACGCGCCCAACGCCTTCTGGGCCTTCGCCGACTCCTGGAAGTCGATCTTCCACAGCGGAGTGTGCGACCACGCCATCAAGGACCTGTGCCGGGTGTACATCTCCCGGACGGTCCGGTGCGAGTTCTGCGGCAACCAGCGCTCGGAGAAGGCCCGGGCGGCGGGGATCGCCGAGGCGCAGTACGACGAGCTGCTCAACTTCGAGTCCTCCGACCGCTACGACGAACGGCAGAAGGCCGCCCTCGCGTACGCGCAGGCGATCGCGTGGGGCGAGGAGGACCTGGACGGGCTGTGGAAGCGGCTCCACGCCCACTTCTCCGAGCCGGAGCTGGTGGAGCTGGGTTGCTTCATCGCGCTGACGTTCGGGCAGCAGAGCTGGATCCGGCTGCTGGGCATCGACCATCACCAGTACATGGCCGGCACCTCCGCATCCCTGGCGCCCGGGTTCCGGACGCCGGAGGAGATGGCACGCACCAAGGCGAGCGCGGACTACTGGGCCGCCCGGTCAGCCTGAGTCTGCCGGCCAGCCTGAGCAGCCGCGGCCTCCGCCCGCCGGTCGGTCAGCCGTCGGTGGCGGTGAGCCCGTCGTCGACCTCGACGTTCTCCGGCTTGAGCACCAGGCCGGAGGCCGCGGCCTGCTGGTCGAGCAGGATCGCGAAGTCCTCGTCGACGCGCCCGCTGCTGACCGTGGCCTGGATCAACTGGGCGGCGACGGCGGCCACGGGCATCGGCACTCCGAGCTCGCGCGCGGCCGCGAGCCCCAGGTCGAAGTCCTTGCGCAGGAGGACCGGGGTGAAGGTGGGCGTGTAGTCGAGGTTGACGAACGCCGGCGACTTGTAGCGGGTGAAGACCGACCCCATGACGCTGTTGTTGAGGAACTCCAGGAAGGCGGCGCGGGACACGCCGCCCTTCTCGGCGAGCACCGTGATCTCCGCCAACGACTGCGTCACCACACCCAGCATCAGGTTGTGGCAGATCTTCACCAGTCGGGCGGCGTCGCCGTCGCCGACGTAGGTGACGGACGGGCCGATGCGGCGAAGCAGCGGCGCCACCCGCTGGAACGCCGGCTCCGGACCGGACACCACGAAGCTGAGCCGGCCGGCGTCGACCACCTTGCCGTTGCCGCTGACCGGTGCGGCCAGGAACGAGACGCCGCGTTGCGCACACACCTCGCGGATGCGCGCCGAGGAGTCGGTGGAGACGGTCGAGCAGTCGACGACCACACCCGGTAGCCGTGCGGGGTCGGCCAGCAGCCCACCCTCGCCGAGGAGCACCTGCTCCAGGTCCGGAGGCGTGGCGACCATGGTGAAGACCACGTCGTGCCCGCGCAGGTCGGCGATGGAGTCGACCACCGCGACCCCGTGCGCGGCCAGCGGCTCGGCCTTGGATCTGGTGCGGTTCCAGGCGCTCAGCGCGACCCCTGACCGGGCCAGCCGGCGGGCCATCGCGAACCCCATCCGCCCGGTCCCGATCCAGCCCACGGTCAGTCCGGTCAGGTCAGTGCTGTGGTCGGTCATCAACTCCACCCTCGCCGGTGCAATCGTTTGTATCAACGTAGGTGACGGGTTCGGCAGCGTCAAGCC
>DATGOE010000014.1:0-4202 GCA_035306365.1 Natronosporangium sp.
GACCCGCCCCGGCTGGCGGCTGGTGGTCGGCGCCACCCGGGACCCGCAACGGGTCGACGTGGACGCGGTCGTGCTGGCGCTGCCGGCCCGGCCGGCGGCCCGGCTCCTGCGGTCGGCCGGCGAGCCGGCCGCCGCCCACGTGGGCGCGCTGGACTACGCGAGCGTGGCACTGGTGAGCCTGGCGTACCCGGACCCGCGGGTGCTGCCCGAACGGTCCGGGTTCCTCGTTCCGGCCACCGAGGGCACCACGATCAAGGCCGCGACGTTCGTCACCCGCAAGTGGCCGCACTTGGCCGGCGGCCCGGCGCTCGTACGGGCGTCGGTGGGCCGCTACGGCGAGGAGCACGTGCTGCACCTGACCGACGACGAGCTCGCCGACCGGGCGTACCGGGAGCTGTCGCGGGTGCTCGGCGTCCGCCTGCCCGCGCCGGCGGGCAGGCACGTGCAGCGGTGGGGCGGCGCCCTGCCGCAGTACGCCCCCGGGCACCTGGACCGGGTCGCCGCGGCCCGGGCCGCGCTGCCGGCCACGCTGGTCCTGGCGGGCGCCGGCTACGACGGCGTGGGCATCCCGGCGTGCGTCCGTTCCGGGCAGACCGCCGCGGAGTCGCTGGTGGCGGCTCTGGAAGAATCGGCGGTATGAGTGGCGTGAGCGAGGAGAGCGCGGGCCGTCCGGACGCCGCCGGCGACACCGGCCACCATCCGGGTGGCGAGATCCCACCGGAGCGGCTGCGGGAGCTGAACGAGACGATCCGCTACAGCATGTGGTCGGTGTTCCGGGTCGCCGACCCACTGCCGGGGCGACGCACCGACCTGGTGTCCGAGGTCGACTCGTTGCTGGAGCGGCTGGGCGACAAGGACGTCACGGTGCGGGGCATCTACGACGTGTCCGGGATGCGGGCCGACGCCGACCTCATGGTCTGGTGGCACGCCGGCTCGGCCGACGCGCTGCAGGAGGCGTACGGGCTGCTGCGGCGCACCGCGCTGGGGCGGCACCTCGCGCCGGTGTGGTCGCAGGTGGGGCTGCACCGCCCGGCGGAGTTCAACCGCAGCCACGTTCCGGCGTTCCTGGCCGGGGAGCCGCCGCGGGCGTACCTGTGCGTCTACCCGTTCGTGCGCTCCTACGAGTGGTACCTGCTGCCGGATGGCGAGCGCCGCGAGATGCTGGCCGAGCACGGCCGGATGGCGCGCGCCTACCCCGACGTGCGGGGCAACACCGTGGCCTCGTTCGGGCTCGGCGACTACGAGTGGCTGCTCGCCTTCGAGGCTGACGAGCTGCACCGGATCGTGGACGTCATGCGGCACCTGCGGGGGGCCGCGGCCCGCCGGCACGTGCGCGAGGAGGTCCCCTTCTTCACCGGCCGGCGGCGCGGGATCGCCGACATCGTCGCCGCACTGCCGTAGCCGGAGATCGGATGGACGATCTAGGTCTGGCAGTCCGGCGGCTCGTGGTGGTCGTCGGATCGGTCGTCGTCGGGTTCAGCGCCGGCACGGGGCTCGCGGTGTCGCTACCGGTCAGCGCCGGCGTGATCGCCTCGTCGACCGGGGTGGGCTTCGGGGTCGGTCTCGTCCTGGCGGCGCTGCTCCGCAGGTGAGGCCGGTCCACCGGAGGCCGGCGCCGGGGGAGTCCGCAGCATCGGCACGTGCGGGATGTCCTCCTCGGACGGGGGCCCGGTGACGCGGTACCCGTACCGGGCGTAGAAGCCGGCCAGGTGGGCCTGGGCCGCCAGCACGCAGGGCCGGTCGCCCACGTGCGCGTGGGCGGCCCGGAGCAGCCGCCCGGCGTAGCCGCGGCCGCGGTACGGCGGGGCGACCACCACCCGGCCGATGCGGGCGGCGCCGTCGGGCTCCGCCAGGATCCGCAGGTACGCCACGGGCGTGCGGGACAGTTCCAGCCACAGGTGGCGCGTGGCCGGCTCGGTGTCGCGGCCGTCGAGCTCCGGGTACGGGCAGCGCTGCTCGACCACGAACACGTCGACCCGCAGCCGGAGCAGGGCGTACAGGGTCGCGGCGTCGAGGTCGGCGAAGGCGGCCACGTGCAGACTGGCAGGCGCGGGCACCCGGTCATCGTAGGAGGCGGTGGCGTCCGACCGCCCGCCCGGACGCCCGCCGGCCGGCGGCTCAGCCGGGGTGGGCACCCACCGCGTCGCGCAGCTGCGAGCCCAGCTCGGCGTCGACGGAACGGGCGCAGTGGGCGCAGCAGAAGAACCGCCCCGACGCCTCCACCCCGTGTCCGATGATCTTGCAGCCGCAATGCTCGCAGATGGGCGCCAGCTTGTGCACCGCGCACTCGAACGAGTCGAACGTGTGCGTCTCTCCGCTGGCCATCTGGACCTGGAACGCCAGCCAGTAGTCGTTACCGCAGACCTCACAGATCGCCATGGGCACCTCCCGGTACGTCGAACCACCCCAGCCTGCACCCGTCAGGTCCGGGGTGTGGGGTGAACCGCCCGGAGTCACCCGTCCGGCGGGTCCGTCCGGGCCGCCGGGGGCCGGTCGGGCCCGCCCGGTCCCCCGACCCGCTCGTGTCGGCCCGGTCCGCTCAGTCGGCCTGGTCAGCCGGCTCCAGCCGCATGCTGATCGAGTTGATGCAGTACCGGGCGTTCTTCGGCGTGAACCCCTCCCCGTCGAAGCGGTGCCCCAGGTGGGAGTCGCACCGGGCGCAGCGCACCTCGGTGCGCACCATTCCGTACGACCGGTCCTCCAGGTAGCGCACCGCGCCCGGCAGCGCCTCGTCGAACGAGGGCCACCCGCAGTGGGAGTCGAACTTCGTCTCGCTGGAGAACAGCGGGGCGCCGCAGGCACGGCACCGGTAGACGCCCGGCGTCGTCGTGTCGACGTACTCGCCGGTCCAGGGCGGCTCGGTCCCGCCCTGCCTCAGCACCCGGAACTCCTCCGGGTTCAGCCGCACCCGCCACTCGTCCTCGGAGCGGGGGAGGGCGGTGTCGGTCTGGTCGCTCATCCCTCCACGCTACGCCCGCCGGCTCCGCCCACGCCGCCGGTCGTCGCGGCGCCACCGCGGGCCGTACCGCCGGTCGGCACGGCCAAGCCGGAGGCGACCGGCCAGCCGGACGCGCCCCCTGCCCGGGCAGTCGAGACGGTGCCCGGGTGGTCGCGCGGCCGCCCGTGATCCGGTGTCGCCTAGAGTCGGGACATGTCCCCAGCGGCGGAGGAGATCGAGGTCGCCGGCCGGACCATCCGGCTGACCAGCCCGGAGCGGGTGTGCTTCCCGGCGCGCGGGTTCACCAAGCGGGACGTCGTCGCGTACTACCTCGCCGTGGGCGACGGGATCATGCGGGCGCTGCGGGAGCGGCCCACCACCCTCGAACGGTGGCCAAAGGGCGTGTTCGAGGGCGCCAGGCTCGCCACCCGCCAGGACAACCGCGGCGACGCCTTCTACCAGAAGCGGCTGCCCGCCACCGCCCCGGACTGGCTGGAGCGCGCCGAGATCACGTTCCCCAGCGGCCGCACCGCGCAGGAGCTGTGCCCCACCGACCTGGCACACGTCGCGTGGGCGGCCCAGCAGGGCACGATCGTGTTCCACCCGTGGCCGGTGCGCCGGCAGGACCCCGACCGGCCCGACGAGCTGCGCATCGACCTGGACCCGCAGCCCGGCACCGACTTCGCCCAAGCGGTGGCGGCGGCCGGCGAGGTACGGGCGATGCTCGACGAGCTCGGCGCGGTCGGCTGGCCCAAGACCTCCGGCGGTCGCGGGGTGCACGTCTACCTGCGCATCCTTCCCCGGTGGACGTTCACCGAGGTCCGCCGGGCGCTGATCGCGCTCGGCCGGGAGCTGGTCCGGCGGCGGCCGGACCTGGTCACCGTGTCGTGGTGGAAGGAGGAGCGCGGGCAGCGGATCTTCGTCGACTACAACCAGATGGCCCGGGACCGGACGATCGCCTGCGCGTACTCCCTGCGGGCCAACCGGCGCGCCACCGTCTCGACCCCGGTCACCTGGGACGAGCTGGCCGACTGCGAGCCGGACGACTTCGACCTGCGGACCGTGCCGGAGCGGCTGACCCGTCTCGGCGACCCGCACGCCGGCATCGACGACCACCCGTGGGACATCACCCCGCTGCTGGAATGGGCCGAGCGGGACGCCCGCAACGGCGAGGGGGACCTGCCGTACCCGCCGGAGCACCCGAAGATGCCGGGGGAGCCCAAGCGGGTCCAGCCGTCCCGGGACGCCGACCGTCCCCGCTGAC
>DATGOE010000015.1:0-5001 GCA_035306365.1 Natronosporangium sp.
TGGGTGGTGCGGCTGTCGTACATGGTGGCCAGGATCCCCTCCAGCTCCAGGTCGAAGTTGAGCCGCTCGCGCACCTTGTCGATGGTGTCGAGCAGCAGCGCCACCCCGCGCAGGCTGAAGAACTCGCACTCCAGCGGGATCAGCACGCCGTGAGCGCAGGTCAACGCGTTGATCGCCAGCAGTCCCAGGGAGGGCTGGCAGTCGATCAGGATGAAATCGTAGTCCTTGCGCAGCGGCCGCAGCACGCGGGCCAGCGCCATCTCGCGGGCCACCTCGGAGACGAGCTGGATCTCCGCCGCGGACAGGTCGATGTTGGCCGGCAGCAGGTGCAACCCGTCCACGTTCGTCTTGATCAGGACGTCCTCGACCTTCACGTCGTCCTGGAGCAGCACGTTGTAGATCGACAGGTCGAGGTTGTGCGGGTTGGCGCCCAGCCCCACCGACAGCGCCCCCTGCGGGTCGAAGTCGACCAGCAGCACCCGCCGGCCGTACTCGGCCAGGGCCGCACCCAGGTTGATGGTGGTGGTGGTCTTGCCGACCCCGCCCTTCTGGTTGGCCATGGCGATGATCCGCGCCGGGCCGTGCTTCTCCACCGGCATCGGCTCCGGGATCGGCTTGCGCATCGTGTAGGCGGTCGGGTCGGCAGGGCCGAGCTCGGCGCCGATGTCCAGCCCCGACCGCTGCTCCCGCAGGGAGGCGGTCCACTGCTCAGCCTGGTCCGATGTGCCTGCCACTGCCCCCGGTCCCCTCGGGCGTGGCGCCCTGCCACGCCGGTGCTTGGCCCGACTGTACGCCACCCGAGAACCCCCCTCAGGTCACCCGCCCGGCGTGTCGGGCAGGCGACGTCTCCGGCCGGTCCGCACCCCCGTGCGGAAGGCCCGTCGGCCGGCCGGCGGCTACCGTGCCCGGGGGTGCGACATCGCGTAGACCTCACGCAGCCGCTCTACCGTGACCAACGTGTAGACCTGGGTGGTCGTGACGGAGGCGTGGCCCAGCAGTTCCTGGACCGTGCGCAGGTCGGCGCCGCCGTCGAGCAGGTGGGTGGCGTACGAGTGCCGCAGCGTGTGCGGTGACACCGCCCGGGCGCCGCCGCCCAGACCGGCGCGCGCCGCGGCCGCCCGCAGGATGCCCCACGCACCCTGGCGGGTCAGCGGCCCGCCACGGCCGTTGAGGAACAGCGCCGGGGTGCCGCGGCCGCGCGCGGCCAGCGCCGGCCGGCCCCGCACCAGCCACGCCTCCACCGCCGCCACCGCGTACCCGCCGACGGGCACCACCCGGGTGCGGCCGCCCTTGCCGTGCAGCCTGACCAGGCCCTCGGCGAGGTCGACGTCGTCGACGGCGGCGCCGGTCGCCTCGGAGATCCGCGCGCCGGTGCCGTAGAGGAACTCCAGCAGCGCCGCGTCGCGCAGCCCCAGCGGGCCGTCGACGGTGCGGGCGGCGGCCAGCAGCCGCTCCACCTCCGCCACGGACAGCGCCCGCGGCAGGCGCCGGGGTGGCGTGGGCGGCGCGACGTCCCGGGCCACGTCCGTGGCGGTCAGCCGTTCGGCGTGCGCGAACCGGTGCAGGCCCCGGACCGCGCTGACCGCCCGAGCCGCGGACGCCGCCGACAACGGCGGGTGGGTGCCGTCGCCCTCCCGCAGCGCGGCCAGGTGGGCGGCCACGTCGCCGGTGGTGACCTCGGCCAGGTCAGCCACGCCGCGGGCGGCCAGGGCGGCGAGGTACCGGTCCAGGTCCCGCCGGTAGGAGGCGAGGGTGTTGGCCGCCAGCCCGCGCTCCACGCTGAGGTGGTCCAGGTACCTGCGGGCCGCCTGGCGCAGCGGTTCGGGCGGTTCGGCCGGCTCGGGCCGCTCGCCGGGGGCGGGCCGTCCGCTCAGCTCAGCGCCTCCTGTACGGTGATGCTCTTCATGCCGTGCGCGTCGGCCACGGCCTCGATGGTGAGCTGGCCGGCGTACGTGTTGAGCCCGGCCGCCAGCGACGGGTCCTGGCGCAGCGCCTCCCGCCAGCCGTGGTTGGCGAGCTCCAGGACGTACGGGAGGGTCACGTTCGCCAGCGCGTACGTGCTGGTGTGCGGCACCGCCCCGGGCATGTTGGCCACGCTGTAGAAGACGCTGCGGTGCACCGTGTAGACCGGGTCGGCGTGGGTGGTGGGGCGGGTGTCCTCAAAGCAGCCGCCCTGGTCGACGGAGATGTCCACCAGCACGCTGCCGGGCTTCATCCGGGACACCAGGTCACTGCTGACCAGCTTGGGGGTCCGCGCGCCGGGCACCAGCACCGCACCGATGACGATGTCGGCCCCGAGCACGGCCCGCTCGATCTCGTAGTCGTTGGACGCCACCGTCCGCAGGCGGCCCTGGAACATCGCGTCCGCCTGGCGCAGCCGGTTGATGTTCTTGTCCAGCAGCAGCACGTCGGCCTGCATGCCCAGGGCGATCGCGGCGGCGTTCATGCCGGCGACACCGGCCCCGATGACCACCACCCGGGCGCCGTACACACCGGACACTCCGCCCATGAGCACGCCGCGGCCGCCGCCGGAGCGCATGAGGTGGTACGCGGCGACCTGCGGGGCGAGCCTGCCCGCGACCTCGCTCATCGGCGCCAGCAGCGGCAGGCTGCCGTCGGGTGCCTTCACGGTCTCGTACGCGATGCCGGTCACCCGGTGCGACAGCAGCGCCTCGGTGCACTCCCGGGAGGCGGCCAGGTGCAGGAAGGTGAACAGCACCTGTCCCTCGCGCAGCAGGGGGTACTCCTCCGGGACCGGCTCCTTCACCTTGAGCACCAGGTCCGCGGCCTCCCAGACGTCCGCCGCCCGGGGCAGGATCCGGGCACCGGCGCCCCGGAAGTCGTCGTCCGGTATGGACGACCCCTCACCGGCACCGGCCTGGACGTACACGTCGTGTCCGGAACGGACCAGCTCGTTCACTCCCGCCGGGGTGATCGCCACCCGGTACTCGTGGTTCTTGACCTCTCGCGGGACGCCCACCTTCATGGGCCCACCACCCCAATCTGGCCTCCGCGTCCGGCCCCGTTGCCGGGACGCCGGCACCGACCCGGGGTCGCCGGGGGGTGCCGCCTCTCACTCTACGGCCGGCCGCGCCGGCGGCCACGTCTCGCCGGCCAGGGGCGGCGGCGGCGTGACCGCGGCGGCACGCCGCGGTCACGCCGGGCGGTCCGGCGCCGGGCTGCTCGGCGGGGAGCCCACCGGCCGCAGGGGTGCCCACCCGTGGTGGCGGGCGTGCGCGGTGGCGAGCACACCGGCCACGGCCGCCGCGTTGGTGATCTCTCCGGCGAGGACCATCCGCACCGCCCGGTCCAGCGGGAACCGGGTCACGGTCATGGTGGCCTCCTCGTGCTCGCGCGGGTGCGCCGACGGGGCCGGCCGCAGGTCCCGGGCCAGGAAGATCCGGATCCGCTCGTCGGAGCAGCCGGGGGTGGTGTGCAGGTCGACCAGCAGGTCGAGCCGGCCGCAGACCAGGTCCACCTCCTCGGCCAGCTCCCGGACCGCCACCTCGGGCGGCGACTCGCCGGCGTGGTCGACCAGCCCGGCCGGCAGCTCCCACAGGTGCCCGCCGACCGGGTGCCGGTACTGGCGCACCATGACGATCTCGTCGCCGCGCTCGTCGTACGGCACCACCGCCACCGCGCCGGGGTGGCGCAGGTAGTCGCGGTGCACCACCTGGCCGCCGGGCAGCACCACGTCGTCGGTGACGACCCGGAACACCGGGCCGGCGTACCGCTCCCGCCGGGAGAGGACCCGGAACTCGCCGTCGCCCGCGACGGGGCCCGGGGCGGTGTCCGGCGGCGGGTTCACGGCACCTCGACCGGCAGCTGGTCGGCCTCGGCGTGCGCGATCGCGGCCCGGACGAACGCGACGAACAGCGGGTGCGGGCGGGTGGGCCGGCTCTTGAGCTCCGGATGTGCCTGGGTGCCGACGTAGAACGGGTGCTGGTCGCGGTCGAGCTCGGCGAACTCCACCAGCCGCTCGTCCGGCGACACCCCGCTGATCTGCAGCCCCACCTTCTCCAGCCGGTCCCGGTAGGCGTTGTTGACCTCGTACCGGTGCCGGTGCCGCTCGCTCACCTCGGTGGTCCCGTAGGCCTCCGCCACGATCGACCCGGGGGTCAGCCTGGCCGGCCAGGATCCCAGCCGCATGGTGCCGCCGAGGTCACCCCGCCCGGCGACGATCTCCTCCTGGTCGGCCATGGTGTCGATCACCGGGTGCGGGGTGTCGGCGTCGAACTCGGTCGAGTTCGCCCCGTCCAGCCCGGCCAGGTGGCGGGCCACGTCGATGGTCATGCACTGCAGGCCCAGGCACAGCCCCAGGGTGGGGATCCGGTGCTCGCGCGCGTACCGGGCGGCGCCGATCTTGCCCTCGATGCCGCGCACGCCGAAGCCGCCGGGGATGACCACGCCGTCCACCCCGTGCAGCGCCGCGGCCGCGCCGGCGTCGGTGGCGCACTCGTCGCTGGGCACCCAGCGCAGGTCGACCCGGGCGTAGTGGGCGAACCCGCCGGCGCGGATCGCCTCGGTGACCGACAGGTACGCGTCGGGCAGGTCGATGTACTTGCCCACCAGCGCGATCGTGGCCCGGTGCCGGGGATGGTGCACCCGGTCGAGCAGGTCGTCCCAGCGGGTCCAGTCCACGTCCCGGAACGACAGCGCCAGCCGCCGCACCACGTAGGCGTCCAGGCCCGCGCGGTGCAGCACCTTGGGGATGTCGTAGATGCTCGGCGCGTCCGGGGCGGCCACCACGCCGTCACGGTCGACGTCGGTGTACAGCGACAGCTTGTGCAGCAGCTTGTCGGGGATCTCGCGGTCGGCCCGGCACACGATGGCGTCGGGCTGGATACCGATGCTGCGCAGCGCCGCCACCGAGTGCTGGGTCGGCTTGGTCTTCAGCTCCCCGGAGGGGGCGAGGTAGGGCACGAGTGACACGTGCAGGTAGAAGCAGTTGTCCCGGCCGACGTCGTGGCGGATCTGCCGGATCGCCTCCAGGAACGGCAG
>DATGOE010000016.1:0-12828 GCA_035306365.1 Natronosporangium sp.
GGCCAACGTCCCGTACGGGCCGAAACCGATCGCGCAGGTGCGCCGCCACGCCCTGGCCGGTCTGGACCGCCTGGCCAGTGAGGGCGTCAAGATGCTCGTGATCGCCTGCAACGCCGCCACCGCCGCGTGCCTGCACGACGCCCGTGAGCGCTACCCGGTGCCGGTGGTGGAGGTGATCCGCCCGGCGGTCCGCCGTGCGGTCGCCACCACCCGCAACGGGCGGGTCGGGGTCATCGGGACCCGGGCCACCGTCACCAGCGGAGCGTACGAGGACGCGTTCGCGGCCGCGCCGCAGGTCCGGGTCTTCAGCGTGGCCTGCCCGCGGTTCGTCGACTTCGTCGAGCGTGGAGTGACCACCGGTCCCGCGCTGCTGGAGCTGGCCGAGGAGTACCTGGAACCGCTGCGCCGGGCCGGCGTCGACACCCTGGTGCTCGGGTGCACCCACTACCCCCTGCTGGCCGGCGTGATCAGCCTGGTGATGGGGGAGCACGTGACCCTGGTGTCCAGCGCCGACGAGACCGCCCGGGAGGTGTTCCGCGTGCTCGTCGCCGAGCGGTTGGCCCGCCCCGACGACGCGCCGCCGCCGGTGCACCGGTTCCTCACGACCGGTGACCCGGACAGCTTCAGCCGGCTGGCCCGCCGGTTCCTCGGCGCGGACCTGTTGGCGACCGCGGCGGGTGTCTCGCCATGAGACTGACCGTCCTCGGCTGCGCGGGCAGCTTCCCCGGCCCGGAGTCCGCGTGCTCGGCGTACCTGGTGGAGGCGGACGGGTTCGCGCTGCTCATCGACTTCGGCACGGGGTCGCTCAGCGCCCTGCAGCGGTACGCCGGCCTGTACGCGATCGACGCGATCCTGCTCACCCACCTGCACTGCGACCACATCATGGACGCCTGTTCCTATGTAGTGGTCCGCCGGTACGCCCCGGGAGGGCCGCTGCCTCCCGTGCCGCTGTACGCCCCGACCGGCGCGGCCGAACGGCTGGCGGCGGCGTACTCCGCGTCGCCGGAGGAGCCGCCGCTGGACGACGTCTACACGTTCTACGCCCTGCAGCCCGGGGTGTTCCCCATCGGCCCGTTCCAGGTCACCGTGGACCACGTCAACCACCCGGTCGAGACGTACGGGGTACGGGTGGAGCACGGCGGGTCGGTGCTGGCGTACTCGTCGGACACCTCGCCGTGCGAGTCGCTGGTGCGGCTGGCCCAGGGCGCCGACCTGTTCCTGTGCGAGGCGAGCTTCCTGGACGGGGACGGCAACCCACCGGGCCTGCACCTGACCGGCCGGCAGGCCGGCGAGGCCGCCGCCGCGGCCGGGGTCGGCCGGTTGCTGCTGACCCACCTGGTCGCCGCCTGGGGCAGCGAGGCGGAGACGTACCGGCAGGCGAAGTCGGCGTTCGCCGGCCCGGTGGAGGTGGTCCGGCCCGGCGCCCGCTACCGCTTCTGACCGGACCCGGGGTCGCCGCTTCGAACGGGTCACCCGCTCCCACCTCCGTCCAAGATCCGGTGCCCTCAAACCGGACGACACGCCGGAGGGTGTACCGGTGAAGGGAAGTGGATCAGGTCACAACGTCACGCTGGGCCCACGGCGGTGCCGGGGAGCGGTGCCGGACGCGCGTCGCGCCCGCAGGATGGCGAGCACCTCGCGCCGGACCGCGTCGGTGTCGTACCTCAGGCGCTCATGCGTGAACCGCACCACCAGGATGCCCAGTGTCGCGAGCAACGCGTCCCGACGCAGGTCGACCTCCCGTTGTCACCGGTCGCCGTGGTACGCGGCGCCGTCGAGCTCGAAGTCGACACGCTCCGCCTCGGCGTACACGTCCAGGTAGATGCTGCGGCGGCCGACGCGGACCCGTACCTGCCGCCGGAACCGCGGCATCCCGGGACCGGTGAAGATCCGAAGGTGTCCCCAGATCTCGAGGGGACTCTGGCAGCCGGCGGCGAGCAGGCTGAGCAGGTCCCGCAGCTCAGCGCGGTGGGGCAGCCGCGGCGCAGCGCCGAGCGCCCTGCCGATCCGCGCCGGTGTGGTCATCCGGCCGGTCACGGCCCGGATGGCCGGTGCGCGCCGGTCCTGCGGCGGCAGCAACGGCCAGGCGTCCACGAGGGAGCGCTCCAGCGAGGTGACCGGCAGGCCGTTCCGGGTGACCACATGGGGCGGCTCGGGAGCGAAGCCGGCAACGTGGTGCACCTGGAACCCGGGATGCGACCGCACCCGCACCGCCGCCGGCACGGTCACGTGCACCGCGTCACCCGCCTCCTGGTCGGCGAGCCCCCAGACGGCCAACGCCGTGGTGTGGCTGAGCGCCCCGCGGCCGTCCAGCCACGCCAGGGCGGCACGCCGCCGCAGCGCCGGCGTGTCGGGTACGGCCGCGTCCAGGTACACGCCCGGCAGGATCCGCCGCAGGTGCCCGCTCCGGGATGCGTGCTCGATCACCCAGTCGGGCACGACCTGCGTGGCCAGATCCCGGGTCACGAGGCCGCGCTCCCGCTCGAGCAGCGCCCTCAGCTGAGGGTTCACGCGGGGCAGCGTGCCGGATCCGCGGCACGGTGCGGGACCCGTCCGGGCCGGGTCGTGGACGGCTGGACCGGCTGTGGACAGTCGAACCCCGGAACGGCGTCGAACCCGGAGCGGCACCGTGATCCACATCCTTCCGGCAGGACCGCTCTCGGCGTGTCGTCAGGCTGACGGGAAGTCGATCAATTGGGGCGGTGTGCGAGGAGGGTGCATCCGTCAACGCGGGAGCGGGCTCGTGGTTACGTACCGGTAGGCCGGTACGAGGGTGTGAGGCGAGTGCGTGAGGACAGCTCGTTCGAGACGTTCGTGGCGGCGCGCGGCACCGCGCTGCTG
This sequence comes from Natronosporangium sp., assembly GCA_035306365.1. GTDB lineage: Bacteria > Actinomycetota > Actinomycetes > Mycobacteriales > Micromonosporaceae > Natronosporangium. The sequence goes on from DATGOE010000016.1 coordinate 2,842, forward strand.
CGGCTGGCCCGGCTGCTGTGCCGGGACCCGGACGACGCCGAGGACGGGTGCCAGCCGGCGCTCGAGCGGGCCTACCGGAACTGGCGACGGGTGCACACCACCCGTGATCCCGAACGTTACGTGCGCCGCATCCTGGTGAACCTCGTCATCAGCCGGGCGCGGCGGGCGAAGCTGCTGACGTTCGTGCCCCTGCGGTCGGTGGCCGAGCCGACCGCGGCCTGGTGGCCGAGTCGTGGGCCCGGTTCGGCGGCGTCGTCCTGCATCACGTCCCGGCCGGACTCGACGGTCCGTTCCTGACCGCGTGGGCGGACTCCGGCCTCGCCGACGATCCGAGGCCCTTCAGGGCCTGGCACCTCACTTTCCGCCGGGGCCGGCTCCCGGGCCAGCCGGACGAGGTGGAGGTCGAGGTGACCTGCGCCGCCGAGCCCGAGCAGCAGGCGATGGTGCGTGACAACGTCCAACTGAGCCTGGGTACCGACGCCCGGCCGTACACCCTCCCGACAGGCCGGGCCGGGTTGGTCGACCGAGACGTCGACCGGATCACCGTCGCCTGGTCGGAGCCGGCGGGGGCCGTGGTGCGACCGCGGGTGGACCCGACGTACGCCGAGGAGCTGGACGAGATCGTCGCCGGGATCGAGATCGTCAACCCGTAGGAGTGGCGCCCGCGCGCCGGCGGTGCACCGCCGGCGCGCGGACGCCCTCCATGCGGGCCGGTGACCTGTCGTAGGGTGGCGTGGTGGCGCGACCAGACGGGCGGCAGCCCGACCAGTTGAGACCGGTACGGCTGACCCGCGGCTGGAGCCGGCACCCGGAGGGCTCGGTGATGGCCGAGTTCGGTGACACCCGGGTGCTGTGCACCGCCAGCGTGGTGGAGGGGGTGCCGCGCTGGCTGCGCGGCAACGGCCAGGGCTGGGTGACGGCCGAGTACGCCATGCTCCCGCGGGCCACCACCACGCGCAGCGAACGCGAGAGCGTCAAGGGCCGGATCGGCGGCCGCACCCACGAGATCTCCCGGCTCATCGGCCGCAGCCTGCGCGCCTGTGTCGACCTGTCCGCCCTGGGTGAGAACTCGGTCGTGCTCGACTGCGACGTGCTGCAGGCCGACGGCGGCACCCGTACCGCGGCCATCACCGGGGCGTACGTGGCGCTGGCCGACGCGGTGGCGTGGCTGGCCGCGCAGGAGCGCCTGCGGGGCGACCCCGACAAGGTGCTGCACCGCTCGGTGGCCGCGGTCAGCGTCGGCGTGGTGGACGGCGAGCCGCGACTGGACCTGTGCTACCTCGAGGACGCGGCGGCGTCGGTCGACATGAACGTGGTCTGCACCGGCGACGGGGACTTCGTCGAGGTGCAGGGCACCGGAGAGTCGGGGGTGTTCTCCCGAGCCGAGCTGGACCGCCTGCTCGACCTGGCCGTGGCCGGGTGCGCCGTGCTGAGCCAGACACAACGCCAGGCCCTGGCGTCATGACGGTCCGACGGTTGCTGCTGGCCACCCGCAACGCCGGCAAGCTGGCGGAGCTGCGGCGCATCCTGGACCGCGCCCTGGGTGCCGGCACGGTGGAGCTGCTGGGTCTGGACGACGTGCCGGACTACCCGGAGGTGCCCGAGACCGGCCTGAGCTTCGCCGAGAACGCGCTGCTCAAGGCGCGGGCGGGAGCGCGCCATACCGGCCTGGCCACGGTGGCGGACGACTCCGGGCTGGCGGTGGACGCGCTGGCGGGCATGCCGGGGGTGTTCAGCGCCCGCTGGTCGGGCCGGCACGGCGACGACCAGGCCAACCTCCGGCTGCTGCTGGACCAGCTCGCGGACGTGCCGGACGAGCACCGGGGGGCGGCGTTCGTGTGCGCGGCCGCGCTCGTGCTGCCCGACGGCACCGAGCACCTGATCGAGGAGCGCCAGGTGGGCAGGCTCATCCGCGAGCCGCGGGGCACCGGCGGGTTCGGTTACGACCCGATCTTCGTCGGGCAGGGGGAGACCCGGACCAACGCGGAGCTGTCGCCGGAGGAGAAGGACGCGGTCAGCCACCGGGGCAAGGCGTTCCGCGCCCTGGCGCGGCTCCTGGCGCGCCTGTGACGCCCACGGCCCCCGTTCGCCGCCCGCCTGTTCGGCCGTACCAGTGCTGACCCCTACAACATTCGCGTATCGTCCATAATCGGACGTTCTCGCTGGCGCGGGGGGCGCGATGGTCTCGACGGGGGTCCGGACGGGGAACGGGGCACGGGTGCGGACGGCGGTCCGGGCGGGGCGGCTGGTCGCCGTCGCCGCCGCCGCGCTGGCGTTCCTGCTCGTCACCGCACCGGCGCACGCGGCGCACGACATCACCGTGGAGGTGGAGCGGCAGGCCGGGCAGGCCGTCACCGGTCGGCTGACGACCTACGAGATCACGGTGGAGAACTCCGGCGATGAGCCGGTCGACGTGACCGTCCGGGTGACGGTGCCCCGGCGGATGCAGGACGTGACCGCCACCGGTGGGAACCGGACGCCCGACGGCGTCGAGTGGACCCTGACGGTGCCGCCGGGGGAGCCCGCCACCGTGGTGCTGGCCGGCGTCTACGGGTCCGCGCCGTCCTCCGACCGGGTGGTGCCGCACCGGGTCGCGCTCACCGCGTGCGTCCTGGTCAGCGGAGGACGGCTGGCGGCCTGCGACACCGACATCGCAGAGCTGACCTCCCCCGGATGGCTGGCCCGGTGGTGGTGGCTGGCGATACCGCTGACGGTGATGGCCGCCGCCTGGCAGGTGCGCCGGCGGCGTCGCCCGGCCGAGGAACCCGGCCAGTGGGAGGACCTCAACGTCGACCTGGGCGAGCTGGAACGCCCGGGCGAGCCGACCGCCCCGGCCCGGCGCACCTGGCTGCCTAGGCCAGCGGCCCGACCGCGTCCTCGATGACCCGGCGCAGCCGGTCGCCGGTGACCAGCTCGCGGGCCGCCTCGATGGCCGGTGCCAGGAACCTGTCTCCACCCGGCTCGCCGGCGAACCCGGCCACCGCCGCGACCGCCGCCCGGCCGGCCGGTGACGGGGTGAGCGGGGCGCGCAGCTGCAACCCGCGCGCGGCCGCCAGCAGCTCCACCGCCAGGATGCTGGCGAGGTTGTCCAGGACGGTCCGCAGCTTCAGCGTCGCCGACCAGCCCATCGAGACGTGGTCCTCCTGCATGCCGGAGGTCGGCAGCGAGTCCACACTGGCCGGTGCCGCCAGCCGCCGGTTGTCGGCCACGAGCCCGGCGGCCGTGTACTGGGCGATCATGAGCCCGGAGTTGACCCCGGGATCCGGGGTCAGGAACGCCGGCAGCCCGCGGGAGCGGGTCACGTCGAGCAGACGGTCGATGCGCCGCTCGGCGATGGCCCCCACCTCCGCGGCGGCGATCGCGAGGAAGTCGGCGGCGAACCCGAGCGGGGCACCGTGGAAGTTGCCGGTCGACTCCACCCGGCCGTCGGGCAGCACCACCGGGTTGTCCACCACGCTGGCCAGCTCCCGCTCCGCCACCTGGGCCGCGAACGCGAGGGTGTCGCGGGCCGCCCCGCCGACCTGCGGTGCACACCGCATCGAGTACGCGTCCTGGACGGCGTGCTCGAAGTCGTCCCGGTGCGAGTCCATGATCTCCGAGTCCCGCAGCAGCCGCGCGAGGTTCGCCGCGGACGCCGCCTGGCCCGGGTGCGGGCGGATGGTGTGCAGCTCCGGCGCGAACGGGCGGTCCGTGCCCAGCATCGCCTCGATCGACAGCGCCGCGGTAACGTCGGCCATCGTGAACAGGTGGCGCGCGTCCTCGATCGCCAGCAGCAGCATCCCCAGCATGCCGTCGGTGCCGTTGACCAGCGCCAGCCCCTCCTTGGCGGCCAGCGTGACCGGGGTCAGCCCGGCGTCGGTCAGCGCCTGCGCGGCCGGCACCCGGCGACCGTCCTCGCCGACCACCCACCCCTCGCCGGTGAGCACCAGCGCGCAGTGGGCCAGCGGCGCCAGGTCACCGGAGGCGCCGAGCGACCCGTGCACCGGCACCCACGGCACGATGCCGTGGTTGAGCAGGTCCACCAGACCCTGCGCGACCGCCGGGCGTACCCCCGAGTAGCCCTGGGCGAGCGACCGCACCCGCAGCAGCACCATCGCCCGGACCACCTCGGCGGGCACCGGGTCGCCGGTGCCCGCCGCGTGCGAGCGCAGCAGGGCGTGCTGCAGCTCGGTGCGCCGTTGCGGGGCGATGAAGGTGGTCGCCAGGGCCCCGAACCCCGTCGAGACACCGTAGACCGGTCGCCGTTCCCGGTTGATCGCGTCCACGACCGCGCGGCTGCGCTCCATCGCCGCCACCGCCTCCGGGGCCAGGCTGACCCGAGCACCGGCGCGGGCGACCGCGACCACGTCGGCCGGGCGCAGGCCGTCCGGCCCGACGGTCACGGCGGGCACCGCAGGCCCGGCAGGCTCGCCGGTCACTGCCACACCCCGTTGTGCATGACCCGGTGGACCAGGGGCACCCCGGGGCGGTAGGCCAGGTACACGTGGGACGGCGCGTCGAGCGCCACCAGGTCCGCCCGCCCGCCCGGCCGGATCGCCCCGACGTCCTCGCGCCGCAGCGCCCGCGCGCCGCCCGCGGTGGCGGCCCAGACCGCCTCCTGCGGCGTCAGGCCCATCTCCCGCACCGCCAGCGCGATGCACAGCGGCATGGACGTGGTGTACGACGAGCCGGGGTTGCAGTCGGTGGCCAGCGCCACGGTGACCCCCGCGTCGACCAGCCGCCGGGCGTCCGGGTACGGGGAGCGGGTGGAGAACTCCGCTGCCGGCAGCAGGGTCGCCACCGTCGACGAGCCGGCGAGCGCGTCCACGTCGGCGTCGGTCAGGTGGGTGCAGTGGTCGGCACTGGCCGCCCCGATCTCCACCGCCAGGCGCACCCCCGGTCCGGGCGAGAGCTGGTTGGCGTGCACGCGCGCCCCCAGCCCCTGTGCCATCCCGGCGGTGAGCACCGCGCGGCTCTGGTCGGCGTCGAACGCCCCCCGCTCGCAGAACACGTCGACCCAGGTGGCGTAGGGGGCGGCGGCCTCGAGCATGTCGCCGCACACCAGCGCCACGTAGTCGTCGGGCCGGTCGGCGTACTCGGCCGGCACCACGTGGGCGCCCAGGAACGTGGTCTCCGGTGTCACCTCGAACGCGACCCGCAGCGACCTCGCTTCGTCCTCGACGGTCAGCCCGTACCCGCTCTTGACCTCGATCGTGGTGGTGCCCTGGCGCAGCGCCTCCGCCCGCAGCCGCGCCGCGGTGGCCAGCAGCTCCTCGTCGGAGGCGCGCCGGGTGGCCGCCACCGTGTCCCGGATGCCGCCGCCGGTGTAGGGCTGGCCGGCCATCCGGGCGGCGAACTCCGCCGACCGGTCCCCGGCGAACACCAGGTGGGAGTGGCTGTCGACGAAGCCGGGGAGCACCGCCCGGCCGGCCAGGTCGGTGCGCTCGTCGGCGGCGGGCGCCCGGTCCGACGGACCCACCCACACCACCCGCGTGTCCTCGACCACGACCGCGGCCCGGTTGACCACGCCCAGCGGGCCGTCGCCCAGCGCGGGGTCGTTGGTCACCAGCTCGCCGATGTTGTCGACCAGGATGCTCATTCCCTCGCCCTACCCCTTCCGGTGCCGGTTCACCGCGGCGTCACCGCGTCGATCGCGGCGCGCAGCGCGGCCGGCACGTCCAGCCGGACGTGCCGGCCGTCCCGTACGACCACCGTGCCCCCGGCGACGACGTGCCTGACGTCGGCGGCCGTGGCGGTGAAGACCACCGCGGCCGGGTCGGTGCCCGCGGTCCGGACGCTGTCGGTCGCCACGGTGACGAGGTCGGCGCGGTAGCCGGCCGCGATCACCCCGGCATCGTCCCATCCCAGGGCGCGGTGGCCGGCGCTGGTGGCCGCCTGGAGCAGCTCGGCGGCGCGGAAGTGCCCGCGGCGCTCGTCGCGCAGCCGCACGTGCAGCTCCACTCCGCGCGCCTCCTCGAACATGTCCACCACCGCGTGGCTGTCGGTGCCCAGGCACAGCCGTGCCCCCGCGTCCACCAGCGCGCGCGCCGGCCCGATGCCGTCGCCGAGATCCCGTTCGGTGGTCGGGCACAGGCACACCCCGGTGCCGGTGTCCCCCAGGAGGGTCCGGTCCAGATCGGACACGTGCGTGGCGTGCACCGCCGTGGTACGCGCGCCCAGCACCCCGAGGTCGGCCAGCAGCTCGGTGGGGGTGCGGCGGTGCACCGCCAGGCACGCCTCGTTCTCCGCCCGCTGCTCCGACAGGTGCAGGTGCAGCGGCGCCCGCTTCTCGGCGGCCCAGGCGGCCACGGTGGGGATCTGCTCGGCCGGCACCGCCCGCACCGAGTGCACCGCCGCCCCCACCCGCCACCGGTCCGGCTCCGGCACCAACCGGTCGACCCGGTCCACCCAGCCGGCGGTGTCGCCGTCGCCGAACCGGCGCTGCGCCCCGGCCAGGGGCGCGCCGTCCATCCCGGCGGTCAGGTAGCAGGTGTCCAGCAGGGTCAGCCGGACACCGGCCTGCGCCGCCGCCTCCACGACCGCCGCGCCCATCGCGTTGGGGTCGCCGTACGGCGTACCGTCCGGCCCGTGGTGCAGGTAGTGGAACTCGCCCACACAGGTGACGCCGGCCAGCGCCATCTCCGCGTACGCCGCGGTGGCCAGCGCCAGGTAGGTGTCGGGGTCGAGCCGGGCGGCCACCTCGTACATCCGGTCCCGCCAGGTCCAGAACGTCCCGAGCCCCTCGTGGGTGCGCCCGCGCAGCGCCCGGTGGAACGCGTGGGAGTGGGCGTTGGCGAACCCGGGCAGGGTCAGGCCCGGCAGCCGGATGGCCTCCGCCGGGGCGGGCACCCCGGGGGTCACCGCGGTGAACCGACCGCCCTCGATCTCGATGAGGACGTCCGGCTGCGGCCGGCCGTCGACCCAGGCCAGTTCCGCGTGGTAGGAGGTCATGGGTTACCCGACTCCCGCTCCGGCGCGGGGGTGGACCGCCGCCACCGGTCGACTACCACCCGTGGAGGGTACAACAGGAACCGCCCGGTCCGGCCGGTTGACCCGCTGGCCGGCGGGCCGGCTCAGCCGGTCAGGTCCGCAAGCACGTCGGCCAGGGCGGCGACGCCAGCGGCGCAGTCCTCGTCGGTCGCCCCCTCCCCGGGCGCGTGCGACACCCCGGTCGGGTTGCGGACGAACAGCATCGCGGCCCGCACGTGCGCGGCCAGCACCCCGGCGTCGTGGCCGGCGGCGGTCGGCAGCACCGGCGCCGCCAGCAGCTCCGACAGCCGCTCCCGCAGGCCGGCGTCGAACTCCACCGGCGGGGTCACCGACTCCGCGGTCATGGTCACCGCCGTGCCGTCCCGGCCGGCCCGCTCGGTCACCCGTACCCGCACCGCCTCCACCAGCGCCTGAAGCGCCGCCTGATCGGGCGCGCGGGCGTCCAGCCAGGCCACCACCGACGCCGGCACGGCGTTGGTGGCGTTCGGGGTGACCTCGACCCGCCCGACCGTGGCGTGGCAGCCGCGCAGCCGCGCCTCCTTGTTGGCCGCCAGCACCGCGTACGCGGCGGTGAGCATCGGGTCGCGCCGGTCCGACATGCGGGTCGTGCCCGCGTGGTTGCCCTCGCCGGTGATCTCCAGCCGCCACCGCCCGTGCGGCCAGATGGCGCTGGCGACCCCGACCGGCGCGCCCAGCTCGACCAGCCGGCGGCCCTGCTCGATGTGGAGCTCCACGAACGCGCCGATCCGGGCGAGGCGCTCCGGGTCCGCGCCGATCCCCTCCGGCGCGACCTCGGCCGCGGCCATCGCGCCGGCCAGCGACACCCCGTCGCGGTCGCGCAGGGTGCGGGCGTGGTCGGGGTCGAGGGCGCCGGTCAGCAGGCGGGACCCCAGGCACGGTACGCCGAACCGGGCCCCCTCCTCCTCGGCGAACACCGCGATCGCGAGCGGCCGCCGGGGGCGTACCCCGCGCTCGCGCAGCACGTCCACCGCCAGCAGGGCGGAGACGACCCCCAGCGGACCGTCGTACGCCCCGCCGTGCGGCACCGAATCGAGGTGGCTGCCGGTGACCACGGCGCCGGGTGCCCCGGGGTCGCCCCACCAGGCGAACAGGTTGCCGTTACGGTCGGCCTCGACGACCAGGTCGCGCGCGGCGGCCTGCTCGGCGAACCAGCGCCGGCAGGCGAGGTCCGCCTCCGACCAGCCGTACCGGACCCAGCCGCCGGCCGGGTCCCGGCCCACCGGCAGCAGCGTGTCCCACAGCCGCCGGAACCGCTCAGGCGTCGTCATCCGACTCCCGCATCGGCACCCGCAGCCGGTGCTCCTGCGCGACCGTGGTCGCCAGCTCGTACCCGGCGTCGACGTGGCGCAGCACCGCGGTCGCCGGGTCGTTGGTGAGCACCCGCTCGAGCTTCTGCGCGGCCAGCGGCGTCCCGTCGGCCACGCACACCTGGCCGGCGTGGATGGACCGTCCGATGCCGACCCCACCGCCGTGGTGGATGGAGACCCACGACGCGCCCGAGGAGGTGGTGACCAGCGCGTTGAGCAGCGGCCAGTCGGCGATGGCGTCGCTGCCGTCGGCCATGCCCTCGGTCTCCCGGTACGGGGAGGCGACCGACCCGCCGTCGAGGTGGTCCCGGCCGATGACGATCGGCGCCTTCAGCTCGCCCGTGGCCACCAGCTCGTTGAACCGCAGCCCGGCGCGGTCCCGCTCCCCGTACCCCAGCCAGCAGATGCGCGCCGGCAGCCCCTGGAAGGCGACCTTCTCGCCGGCCAGGCGGATCCAGCGGGCCAGCGGCTCGTTGTCGCCGAACAGGTCGAGGATGGCCCGGTCGGTGACGGCGATGTCGGCCGGGTCGCCGGACAGCGCCGCCCACCGGAACGGGCCCTTCCCCTGGCAGAACAGCGGCCGGATGTACGCCGGCACGAACCCCGGGAAGGCGAAGGCGCGGTCGAAGCCGCCCAGCTTCGCCTCGCTCCGGATGGAGTTGCCGTAGTCGAAGACCTCCGCGCCGCCGTCGAGGAACCCGACCATCGCCTCGACGTGGCGCGCCATGCTCGAGCGCGCCCGGTCGGTGTACTCCTCAGGCTTGGCCGCCGCGTAGTCCGGCGCGTCCGCGGGGTCCACACCCTCCGGCACGTACGACAGCGGGTCGTGGGCGCTGGTCTGGTCGGTGACGATGTCGATCTCCACGCCACGGCGCAGCAGCTCGGGGAAGACGGTCGCGGCGTTGCCCACCACTCCCACCGACCGGGCGCGGCGCTCCCGCTTGGCGGCGACCGCCTCGGCCACCGCCGCGTCCAGGTCGTCGGCGATGGTGTCCAGGTAGCGGGTCTCCACCCGGCGGCGCAGGCGGGCGGCGTCGACGTCCACGATCAGGCAGGCGCCGCCGTTCATGGTCACCGCCAGCGGTTGCGCGCCACCCATCCCACCGCAGCCGGCGGTCAGGGTCAGGGTGCCGGCGAGCGACCCGCCGAAGCGTTTGGTGGCCACGGCGGCGAACGTCTCGTACGTGCCCTGCAGAATGCCCTGGGTGCCGATGTAGATCCACGACCCCGCGGTCATCTGCCCGTACATCGTCAGGCCCAGCGCCTCCAGCCGCCGGAACTCCTCCCAGTTCGCCCACTCGCCCACGAGGTTGGAGTTCGCGATCAGCACGCGGGGCGCCCACTCATGCGTGCGCAGCACGCCGACCGGACGGCCGGACTGCACGAGCATGGTCTCGTCGTCCCGGAGCCATTCCAGCGTCCGCACGAGCGCTTCGAAGCTGTCCCAGTCCCGCGCCGCCTTCCCCGAGCCGCCGTACACCACGAGGTCCTCCGGATGCTCGGCGACCTCGGGATCCAGGTTGTTCTGCAGCATGCGCAGGGCGGCCTCCTGCGCCCACCCCTGGGCGTGCAGGGTGGCGCCCCGGGGTGCGGTGACCGTCCGAGGCAGTCCTTCGTGGCTCATGGGAAACCTCCAGGGTGCGGGAGCGCTTCGTTGCTCACATTCCCGTCGCCGCCCACGCCTCACCCG
>DATGOE010000017.1:0-7331 GCA_035306365.1 Natronosporangium sp.
TCCTGCTCGCCCGCACCGACCCGGACGTGCCCAAGCACCAGGGCATCACGTACTTCATCTGCGACATGACCGCCCCCGGCGTGGAGGTACGGCCGCTGCGGCAGCTCACCGGTGAGGCGGAGTTCAACGAGGTGTTCCTCACCGGGGTGCGGATCCCCGACCGCCACCGGCTGGGCGCGGTGGGGGACGGCTGGCGCGTGGCCCGGACCACGCTGATGAACGAGCGGGTCTCCATCGGCGGCGGTGACCTGCCCCGCGAGGGCGGCATGATCGGCGTGGTGGCCCGCCTGTGGCGGGAGCGCCCGGAGCTGCGCACCCCGGCCCGGCACGACCACCTGCTGCGCCTGTGGGTCCAGGCGGAGGTGGCGCGCCTGGCCGGCCAGCGGCTGCGCCAGCAGCTGGCGGCCGGGCAGCCGGGTCCGGAGGGGTCGGCCAACAAGCTCACCTTCGCCCGCCTCAACCAGGAGATCTCCGGGTTCGAGCTGGAGCTGCTGGACGGCGAGGGGCTGCGCCACGACGACTGGACGATGCGCCGGCCGCGGCAGGTGGACTTCGTGGGCCGCTCGCCCACCTACCGCTACCTGCGCGCCAAGGGCAACTCGATCGAGGGTGGCACCTCGGAGGTGTTGCGCAACATCATCGCCGAGCGGGTGCTGGGGCTGCCGCCCGAGCCCCGCACCGACGTCGGCGTCGCCTGGAAGGACCTGCCGAGATGACCGACCTGTTGTACGGCGAGGTGGAGGAGCAGCTGCGCACCACCGTCCGCCGGATGCTGGACGACCGCAGCCCGGTCCGCCAGGTGCTCGCCCGCTGCGAGGACGGCCGGCCCGCCGACCCGGACCTGTGGCGCGTGCTCGCCACCGAGATGGGCCTGGCCGGCCTCGCCGTACCCGAGCGGTACGGCGGCGGCGGCGCCTCCTGGCGGGAGGTGGCGGTGGTGTGCGAGGAGCTCGGCAGGGCGGTGACCCCCGTGCCGTACCTGGGCAGCGCGGTGGTGGCGGCCGCGGCGCTGCTCGCCGTGGACGACGCGGAGCTGCTCACCGCGCTCGCCGGTGGCACCATCGTGGCGCTGGCGGTGCCGTTCGCCTCCGTGCCCGGCCGGCCGGTGGCCGGCTTCACCGCCGAGGGCGGCACGGTGAGCGGGTCGGCCCGGGGCGTGGTCGACGCGCCGGCCGCCGACGTGCTGCTCGTGCCCACCGGCGCCGGCCTGTACGCGGTGGACGCCACCGCCGAGGGCGTGACCCGCCACCCGGTGGTGTCGCTCGACCTGACCCGGCCGATCTGCGACCTCACCCTGGAGCGGGCGACCGCGCGGCTGGTGGCCGCCGGTGACGCGGCCGAGGCAGCGGTCGCCGCGGCGCTGGTCACCGGCGCGGCGCTGCTCGCCTCCGAGCAGCTCGGGGTGGCGACGTGGTGTCTGGATGAGACCGTCAGCTACCTGTCCACCCGCCACCAGTTCGGGCGGCCGGTCGGGTCCTTCCAGGCGCTCAAGCACCGGCTGGCGGACCTGTGGGTGGAGATCACCCAGGCCCGCGCGGCCGCCCGGTACGCGGCCGGCTGCGCCGCCACCGACGACCCCGACCTGCCGGTCGCCGCCGCGCTGGCCCAGGCGTTCTGCTCGCCCGTCGCGGTACGGGCGGCGGAGGAGTGCGTGCAGCTGCACGGCGGGATCGGGTTCACCTGGGAGCACCCCGCGCACCTGTTCCTCAAGCGGGCCAAGAGCGCGGCGATCGGCTTCGGCACCCCGGACCGGCACCGTGCCCGGTTGGCCGAGCTGGTGGACCTGCCGGCGGCCTGACCGGTGCGTTCGGGTCCTTCGACGGGCTCGCTACCCGCGGGGCGGTCCCTCCGGCAGTGAGATCCACAGCTTGTGGCCGCTCGGCCGGAAGCCGACGCGGGCGTAGACCGCGGCCTCGCGCTCGCCGGCCGGCTCCAACCACACCAGCCGCGCGCCCCGGGCGTGCGCGGTCAGGGTCAGCAGCGCTGTCATCGCGGTCGCGATCCCCCGCCGCCGGTGCGAGGCGATCACCCCGACCGCGGCCAGCTCGCTGACCCCGTCCACCGGCGCCGTGCACAGTCCGCCGCCTACCGGCTCGCCGGTACCCGTGTCCCGGGCCAGCACCACCACGCCACCGCGTTCGACGGTGGCCCGCAGCCGCGCCACGTCGGCCGGGCCGGGTGGTTCCGGCTCCCCGTACGCCGCGTGCTGCGCGACGGCAACGTCGTACAGGTCGCCGTCTCCGGCGACGACCGTGACGGTCACGCCGTCCACGGCGGGCGGCGCCACCACCTCGCCGGGCCGGCAGGCCATCAGCGGCGGGCGGCCCTCGACCACGAAACCGGCCCGGCGTAGCGCACCCTCCACCGCGGGTGCGGCGGCCGGCACGTACTCCAGGCGCGGGGTACGGCCCCGGGCGCGGAACCACGCCACCAGCGCGGCCACGTCCTCAGCGTCCGGCACGGCCCCATCGTCGGGTACCGCGTAGTTGCGCCACACGTTGGCGGTGGCGGGGTCGTACCACACCGAGAACGGCCCGACCCGTACGACTGGACTGCGCTGCAGACTGGCCCGGATGTACCCGGCGACCAGCCGCGTCAGTTCGGTGTGTGTGGACACGTTGGACAACCCCTAGGGTGAGCAGGACCGATGACCGGATCCGTCTGCCGCCGGGCGCCGCCGTGGGCGGCGGCACGACACGGGGAGCCGGCGGCGTGACGATCGCCTCTAATCGGGGAGGCCTCACCCTTTCCAGGCAGGTAGCGTTTCAGCCGCATCATCGCGAGCCGACCCGGTCCAGGCAACCGAGTTTCAGCCGCCCTCAGGACCGGGCGCGCCGCTGGACACGGGGACCGTCCCGGAGGCGTCGCCACCGCGGACCACGGTGTCGTAGAGCGCCTCGAACCCACGGATGAGCGCCTCCAGGCCCAGCTCGAACGCGCCGTCGTCCACCCGGGCGCGGTGCTCGCGCAGCCGGTACGCGTCCACCAGGTGCGGGTACCGTCCATCGTAGAGTGACGGGTCGTCGGGGAAGCCGAGCGCGAACGACCCCAACGCCGACCCGGCGACGAAGAACCGCATGGTGGCGCCGATGCGGGTGGCCAGGCCGGGCGGGAACCCGGCGTCGGTGAGCGCACCGTAGACCGCGTCGGCCAGGCGCAGCGCGGCCGGCCGCCGGCCGGGCCCGCGGACCAGGAACGGCACGATGTTGGGATGGGCGGCGAACGCCGCCCGGTAGGCGTGCGCCCAGGTGCGCAGCGCCTGCGGCCACGGGTCGCGGCCGAACATGGACAGGTCCACACCGGCGATGATGGCGTCGCCGGCCGCGTCGAGGATCTCCTCCTTGGTGGAGAAGTGGTTGTACAGCGACGGGGCCTTGACTCTCAGCTCCCGCGCCAGGCGGCGGGTGGACAGGGCGTCCAGCCCCTCCCGGTCGATGATCGCGATGGCGGCCTCGATGATCCGCTGCCGGTTGAGCACCGGGCGAGCTGGCCGGGCCATGAGCGTGGTCCTTCCCTTCGACGTGGACGGGCGCTAGGTTGGGACACACACGAAACTAACAGTGATAGTTTAAGGCTGGCACATGGATCTGAGGCTCTCGGACGAGCAGGCCGCCGTCCGCGCGCTGGCCGCCGAGTTCGTCGATCGGGAGATCGTCCCGCACGCCGCGGCCTGGGACCGGGCCGAGCAGGTGGACCTGGCGGTGGTGCGCCGGCTCGGCGAGCTCGGCCTGCTCGGCCTGACCATCCCGGAGAGCGACGGCGGCTCCGGCGGCGACCACCTGACGTACTGCCTGGTCACCGAGGAGCTGGGCCGCGGCGACTCGTCGGTGCGGGGGATCGTGTCGGTCTCCATCGGCCTCGTCGCCCGCAGCATCGCCGCGTACGGCACTCCGGAGCAGCGGGCCCGGTGGCTGCCACGGCTGTGCACCGGCGAGGTGCTGGGCTGCTTCGCGCTCACCGAACCCGACGCCGGCTCCGACGCCGCGTCGCTGGCCTGCCGCGCCGAGCACAAGGACGGCCGCTGGGTGCTCTCCGGCACCAAGACCTTCATCACCAACGGCACCTGGGCGCAGGTGGCGCTGGTCTTCGCCCGCACCGGTGGGCCCGGCGCGGGCGGGGTCACCGCCTTCCTCGTGCCCACCGACCTGCCCGGGTTCACCGCCCGGGAGATCCGCGGCAAGCTGGGGCTGCGCGGCCAGGCCACCGCGCAGCTCACCCTCGACGCGGTGGAGGTGCCCGACAGCGCCCGCCTGGGCGAGCCCGGCGAGGGGTTCGCCATCGCCATGGCGGCGCTGGCCAAGGGGCGCATGTCGCTGGCGGCCGGCTGCGTGGGCATCATCCAGGGCTGCCTGGACGCGGCGCTGCGCTACGCCACACAGCGGCGCCAGTTCGGCCGCCCGATCGCCTCCTTCCAGCTCGTCCAGGAGCTCATCGCCGACATCGCGGTCGAGGTGGAGGCGGCCCGGATGCTGACGTGGCGGGCCGCGGACCTGGTCGACCGGGGTGAGCCGTTCGACACCGCGGCGTCGATCGCGAAGCTGTACGCCAGCGAGGCCGCGGTCCGGGCGGCCAACTCCGCGTTGCAGGTCTTCGGCGGCTACGGTTACGTCGACGAGTACCCGGTCGGCAAGTACCTGCGCGACGCCCGGGTCACCACCGTCTACGAGGGCACCAGCCAGATCCAGAAGCTGATCATCGGGCGGGCCCTGACCGGTGTCAGCGCGCTGCGCTGACCCCGGTCAGGGCCCACCGGGGAGGTCATCATGCACGACAGGGACGCCAACTACGTCGGGGGCACGTGGGCGCCGGCCGCCACCACCGAGCGGATCCCGGTGGAGAACCCGGCCACCGAACAGGTGGTGGCCACGGTGCCGGCCTCGGGCGCCGCGGACGTGGACGCCGCGGTCGCCGCGGCCAGGGCCGCGTTCGACGGCTGGGCCGCCACCGACCCGGCGGTGCGACTGGCCCACCTGACCGCCCTGCGCGACGGGCTGGCCGCCCGCCGACAGGAGATGGCCGCGCTGATCACCACCGAGATGGGCGCGCCGGCGCGGCTGGCCGGCGGGCTGCAGATCGACCTGCCGCTGCGGGTGCTCGACAGCTACCTCGAGCTGCTGGCCAAGCCGGCCGAGCCGGAACGGCTGGCCAACTCCGTGGTGCTGCGGGAACCGGTGGGCGTGGTCGCCGCCATCACGCCGTGGAACTACCCGGTGCACCAGTCCCTGTTGAAGATCGTTCCGGCCCTGGCCGCCGGCTGCACGGTCGTCCACAAGCCGAGCGAGGTGGCGCCCCTGTCGGCGTACCTGCTGGCGGAGATCATCCACGCGACCGGGCTGCCGGCCGGCGTGTACAACCTGGTCTGCGGCACCGGCCCGGTCGCCGGGGAGGCGCTGGTGACCCACCCGGACGTGGACATGGTGAGCTTCACCGGGTCCACCCGCGCCGGCCGGCGGGTGGGGGCGCTGGCCGCGGAGACGGTCAAGCGGGTCGCGCTGGAGCTGGGCGGCAAGTCCGCCAACATCCTCCTGCCGGACGCCGACCACGAGGTGGCCGTCAAGGTCGGCGTCGCCAACTGCTACCTCAACGCCGGACAGACCTGCACCGCCCTGTCGCGGATGCTCGTGCACGCCTCCCGCCTGGACGAGGCGGTCGAGCGGGCGGTCGCCTACGCGCAGCGGTACGTGCCCGGGGACCCGACCGACCCGCAGACGAGGCTGGGGCCGCTGGTCTCGGGCGCCCAGCGGCAGCGGGTGCACGACCTGCTGCGCCGCTCGGTCCAGGAGGGCGCCACCGTCGCCACCGGCGGGCCGGACGCGCCCGGGCTGCCCGAGCGCGGCTACTACGTGGCGCCCACCGTGCTCACCGGGGTCACCCCGGACTCGACCGCCGCCCAGGAGGAGTTCTTCGGCCCCGTGCTGTCGATCATCCCGTACGCCGACGAGGACGAGGCGGTGCGCATCGCCAACAACTCCCGGTACGGCCTGGCCGGTGCGGTGTGGTCGGCCGACCAGGACCGGGCGATGGCGGTGGCGCGGCGGCTGCGCACCGGGCAGGTCGACATCAACGGCGCCCCGTTCAACCCGCTGGCGCCGTTCGGCGGGTTCAAGCAGTCCGGCCACGGACGCGAGTTCGGCCCGTACGGGCTGGCGGAGTTCCAGGAGCTGAAGGCCGTCCAGCTGCCGTGAGCGCGGCCACCGGTAGGGTGGGTCGCGATCCGGGCGAGGAGGACACCGATGAGCGGCGTGGTGGCGGCGGTGCTGCGCACACCCGGCGGCCGGCCGCAGGTCGAGGAGATCGACCTGCCCGCGCCGGGTCCCGGTCAGGTACGGGTGGCGCTGTCCGCCACCGGGGTGTGCCACTCGGACCTGTCGCTGGCCGACGGCACGCTCACGCACGCGATGCCGGTCGTCCTCGGCCACGAGGGAGCCGGCCGGGTGACCGCGGTCGGCGAGGGCGTCACCACCCCGGCCCCCGGCGACCCGGTGGTGCTCAACTGGGCGCCCCCGTGCCGGGAGTGCTGGTGGTGCGGGCACGGGGAGCCGTGGCTGTGCGAGCGGGCCGACCGGGCCTGGAGCCGCCCGTACGCCCGGCTCGCCGACGGTGGCGAGGTGTACCCGGGCCTGGGCACGGCCGCCTTCGCCGCTGAGACCGTGGTCGCCGCCGACGCCTGCGTGCCGCTGCCGCCGGACATGCCGTTGCGCGAGGCGGCGGTGCTCGGCTGCGCCGTGCTCACCGGGGTCGGCGCGGTCCTCAACGCCGCCCGGGTGGGGCCGGGCGAGTCGGTGGTCGTCATCGGCCTGGGCGGGGTCGGGCTGGCCGCCCTGCAGGGTGCGCGCCTGGCCGGCGCCGACCCGATCATCGCGGTCGACCCGGTCGCGGCCAAGGAGGAGCTCGCCCGCCGGCTGGGCGCCACGGAGGTGCTCACCCCCGGGCCCGACCTCGGCAGGCGGGTGCGGGCCCTGACCGGCGGCCGCGGTGCCGACCACGCGATCGAGTGCGTCGGCCGCGCCGACACGATCCGGGCCGCCTGGTCGGCCACCCGGCGCGGCGGGCACGCCACGATCGTCGGGCTGGGACCGAAGACCGAGCGGGTCGCCTTCAACGCCGTCGAGGTCACCCACTTCGCGCGCAGCCTCACCGGCTGCTTCTACGGCAACACCGACCCGGCCGTGGACGTGCCCCGCCTGGTCGAGCACTACCGCGCCGGCCGGCTGGACCTCGCCGCCCTCATCACCGACGAGGTGCCGTTGGAGGGCGTGGCCGACGCGCTGCAGCGCCTGGCGTCCGGCGGCGTCGGCGCCCGTACCGTGGTGAGGTTCGCGTGACCACCA
>DATGOE010000018.1:0-2373 GCA_035306365.1 Natronosporangium sp.
AGGCCGGCGAGGATGAAGGCCGGCGGGCCGAGCGCGAGCTGGACGAGCTCACCCACCGGCAGGTCGCGCACATCGACGAGATGCTCAAGCACAAGGAAACGGAGCTGCTCGAGTTCTGATGAGCGGATCTTCCGACCCCGGCGCGGGCCGGATCCGCCCGCCTGCGGCCCGGTGGCCGGCGGGGCCGCCGTCCCGCTCGTGGTAGGCCGGCCGACCGGCCCTGGTCCGTCGCACCGCTCCAGCGGCGCCGCCGGTGGGCCTGCCGGCGGCGGCCGTACCAGCGCCGGCCGCACCGACGGCAGCGCCGGCCGCGCCGGTGGTGGTAGCGGTCGCGCCGGCCGCGCCGGCCGTGACCTGGTGGCTGCGTTCACCGTGGGCGGTGGGCTGGCCGCGCTCGTGCTCGCGTCCCTGCTGCTGTGGCGCCCGGCGTTCCTGGTCATCGTGGTCGCCGGGGTCTGGGTGGCGACCTGGGAGCTGGTACGCGCCCTCCGGGCCGGCGGTGCCCGACCCCCGCGGGTGCCCCTGTTCGCCGGCGGCCCGGTGATGATCGGTCTGGCGTGGTGGGGTGGTCCGGCGGCCCTCAGCCTCGGCCTGCTCGTCAGCGTCCTCGCCGTCATGGTCTGGCGCCTGGGGCGGGGGCCGGACGGCTATCACCACGACGTCGGCGCCGCCACGCTGATCCTGGTCTACGTCCCGTTCCTGGGGGGGTTCGCCGCACTGCTGGCCGCCGCGGACGACGGGACCTGGCGGGTGCTGGTGACCCTCGTCGTGGTGGTGCTCACCGACACCGGTGGGTACGTGTCCGGCGTGTTCTTCGGCCGGCACCCGATGGCGCCGTCGGTGAGCCCGAAGAAGTCGTGGGAGGGCCTGGCCGGCTCACTGCTGGCCGCCGCGGCCGGTGGTGCGGTGGGGCTGGGGCTCGCCGGCATGGCGTGGTGGGCGGGAGTCCTCTTCGGGGTGGTGGTGGCCGGCGCGGCGGTCCTCGGCGACCTGGCCGAGTCGTTGCTCAAGCGCGACCTGGGAATCAAGGACATGAGCGGCCTGCTGCCCGGCCACGGTGGCGTGCTGGACCGCGTCGACTCCGTCCTGTTCGCGGCGCCCACGGCGTACCTGCTGCTGGAGGTCCTGACGTAGGACCCGCGACCGCCCGACCCGCCCTCGACAACGCACCCGGTGGGCGTGGAACACTGTAGTGCCATGAGCAGCGAGGTCGTCCCCCGCGCCGGCTTGGCGCCGGCCCACCTCGCCGACCTGGACCTGGCCGGTCGGCGGGAGGCGGTCGTCGCCCTCGGCGAGCCGGCGTACCGGGCCGGGCAGGTCTCGCGCCACTACTTCGCCCGCATGGTCCGCGACCCGGCGCAGATGACCGACCTGCCCGTGGCCGTACGGGAGCGGGTGGTCGGCACGCTGCTGCCCGACCTCCTCACCCCGGTGCAGGAGCTGACCTGCGACGCCGGCGCGACCCGCAAGGTGGTGTGGCGGCTGCACGACGGGGTGCTCGTCGAGGGTGTCCTCATGCGGTACCCGGACCGGGTGACCGCCTGCGTGTCCAGCCAGGCGGGTTGTGCCATGGCCTGCCCCTTCTGCGCCACCGGACAGACAGGCCTCACCCGCAACCTGTCCACGGCGGAGATCGTGGACCAGGTGGTCCAGCTCGCGGCGACCGCAGCCGGACGGTGGCGGCGCCGGCTCACGCACGTGGTCTTCATGGGCATGGGGGAGCCTCTGGGCAACTACCGGCGGGTGGTCACGGCGGTACGCCGGCTGGTCGCCGCGCCGCCGGAGGGCCTGGGCCTGTCCTGCCGGCACCTGACCGTCTCCACGGTGGGGATCGCGCCCGCGATGCGGCGGCTGGCCGGGGAGGATCTCCCGGTGACCCTTGCGCTCTCCCTGCACGCCCCCGATGATGATCTACGTGACGAGCTCGTGCCGGCCAACCGGAGATGGCCGGTGGCCGAGGTGCTGGACGCTGCGTGGGCGTACGCGAGGCGGACGGGCCGGAGGGTCTCCATCGAGTACGCCATGATCCGGGACGTGAATGACCAACCCTGGCGTGCCGACCTGCTGGGCCGGCTCCTCGCCGGGAAGCTCGCGCATGTGAACCTGATCCCGCTCAACCCGACTCCGGGCAGTCGCTGGGACGCCAGCCCGAAGCCGGTGGAGCGGGAGTTCCTCCGGCGCCTGCGCGCGGCCGGGGTGACAGCCACGGTGCGCGACACCCGAGGTCGGGACATCGACGGAGCGTGCGGGCAGTTGGCGGCCTCGGCCGCCGGGAGTGGGAGAGTGGAGCGGTGACGACGAGCGGGCAGCGGTTCCGGCGGCGGGCGTTCCGCCGAGGCTACAAGGTGGACGAGGTGGACGCCTTCCTGGACC
>DATGOE010000019.1:0-21482 GCA_035306365.1 Natronosporangium sp.
GGCCTGCGCCGACTGTCGGAGGAGGACCCGCGCCTGGGACGCGAGCTCTACCGTCGCTTCCTCGACGTGGTGGTGGACCGGCTGCAGGCGACCCGCCGGCGGATGCTGGAGGCCGGCACCGTGCCGCCTGAGCCGGCCACCGGCTGAGCGGCGGCCGGCCGTGCGCGGCGCCTGAAGGCCGGCCCACCGGCCGACGGTGCCCGGCCGTACCCGCCGCACCCGCCCACACCCGCCGCCGCGCCCGCACGCTTGCCGTCGCGCAGCCCGCGCCCGCGGGCACTTCGCGGCGAGGTCATATGCGTGAGATCCCAGGCGTCGACGTCACGCCTGCGTCGACGTCACGCCTGCGTCGACGTCACACCTGGTGCTGGGGACGGACGACCACGACCGGACGCGAGGAGTGCCGCATCAGGGTCCGGGTGACCGAGCCGAGCAACTGGGTGCTGCGGAGGCCGTGGCGGCGGGCGCCGACCACGACCAGCCCCGCCAGCTCGCACGCGTCCAGCAGCGTGCTGGCCGGGTGCGTGTCGTACAGCGGCATGCGCTCCACCTTGACGTCCGGGTACTTGTCGGCCCAGCCGGCGAGCGCCTCCGCGAGCATCCGGTCGGCCGCCTCCTGTGCCTGGCGCATGTCGTAGGCGAACGGGTCGACCCGTCCCAGGGCGCTGCCGGGGTCCCCGGACCAGACGTGTGCCGCCAGCAGCGGCGCCCGGCGTAGCTCCGCCTCGTGGAAGGCGAACGCCGTGGCCGGCTCGTCGTCCGGGGTCATCGCGACGCCGAGCAGCACCGGCTCGCCGGTGGCCACGCTCGCGCCGGGCGGCACGACCACGGTCGGGCAGAAGGCGTGGGCCGCCACCTGCTGGCCCACCGAGTAGGGGTGATGGCGGCCGACGTCCCGGCCGACCACCACCAGCGGAGCCTGGCGGGAGGCGGCGACCAGGGCCTCGACCGGGTCGCCGGAGAGGTTGCGGGCGGTGACCCGCAGCTCCGGCCAGGCGGTGCAGACGCGCCGCAGGAAGGCCGTCAGCGTCGTGTGGGGTCCGCCTGGACGGCGCGCGGGGCAGGCCGACAGCATGAGCAGCGGCACGCCCCTCAGGCGCGCCTCGGCCGCCGCGAAGTCCGCCGCGGCGAGCGACCCCTCGCGCCCGTCCACCCCGACGACGACCGGGTGTCCGGCGATGGTGACCATGGCGTGCACCTCCTCCCGTCTCCAGCGTCCCGCCGCCCCGGGCTCCCGGACAGGGCCGCTCGCCCCGGTCGACGTGCCGGAGGACCCGACGCGCCGCCTCACCGGACGGCGGGCGGTGCCGCCTGACGCCTCGCCTCCTGGTCGGCCGGGATCACCACCACCGGACAGTGCGCGAGCCGGATGGTCTCCTCCGCGACCGACCCCAGGACCGTGGTCCAGACCCGGCTGTGACCGTGGCTGCCCAGCACCAGCAGGTCGGCGTCCCGGCTGGCGTTCGCGAGCACCTCGGCCGGCCGACCCTCCACCACCTCGGTGGCCACCGGCGTGTCACCGGTCAGCGCGGCGACCGCCTGCTCGAGCATCTGGGCGGCGCGGTCGCGCGCCTCCTCACCCGAGGGCCCCTCGTGGGCGAGGCCTCCGCCGGGGACGTCCCAGCGCCAGGCGGTGATCGCCTGGACCGTGCCCCCCCGCTCGCCCGCTTCGCGGGCGGCCCACTGCAGGGCCCGCAGGCTGCTGTCGGAGCCGTCGACGCCGACGACGACCAGGTAGTTGCGCTCCATTGGTGTCCCCCCTTGGTTACTCGCGGCCACGGACCACCGCCACCGGGCAGTGGGCGTGATGAATGAGCTGCCTGGCGACGGATCCCAGCGGCTGGCCGGCCGCGCCGCCGCGGCCGAGGCAACCGACCACCACCATCTGGGCCTGCTCGGATGCAGCGACGAGAGCGTGCGCCGGGGTGTCGGCCACGAGCCGGACGGTGACCGGGACCTCCGGCCGCCGGCGCCGCCACGGGTCCAGCAGACGCTCGACCAGCCGGCGCTGCGCCGCCTCGAGCGCGGCCTCGTCGTAGCGGACCGGGTCGGCGTCGGTGCGGCACGGTACCGGCGGCGGCCGCCACGCCCGCAGCGCCACCACCCCGACGTTCCTGGACGCGGCCTGGTCGTACGCGAAGCTGAGCGCGACGTCGCAGTCGGGCGCCTCCGGGTCCAGGCCCACCACCACCGGACGGTCCCGCCGGGCGCTCCCGCGGGTGACCACGACCGGGGCACGCGCGCAGGTGGCGACCCCGACCGCCACCGAGCCGGCCAGCAGGCCGCTGAACCCGCCCAGCCCGCGGTTACCGAGCACCACCATCCGGGCGCTCTCGCTCAGCTTGCACATCGTGGAGACCGCGGTGCCGTCGATCACCGTGCCTTCGACCGCGACGTCCCGACGGTGCTCCCGGGCGCGTTCCACCGCCTCGGTCACCGCGCCGACCGCCGCCTGCCGGACCTCCGGGTCCGGCCACCCCGACCCGACCGGCACCGGGATCACCGAGCTCGCCCACTCGTAGACGTAGATCAGCCGGACCGGTGCCCCGCACCGGGCGGCCTCGTCCTGCGCCCACCGCAGCGCGGCCCACGCGTCCCTCGAGCCGTCGAAGCCCACCAGAATCGGCCTGGTCATCGCAGCCTCCGCAGGTACGGGTCGGGTTCCAGGCCGACCGGGGCCAAGCGCAGCTTGGCGTCGACCACGACCGCGCCGTCCGGCCCGACCAGGACCGGGTTGAGGTCGAGCTCGGCCACCTCGGGCAGGTCCTCGGCCAGCCGCCCCACCCGCAGCAGCAGGTCCTCCACCGCGCCGGTGTCCACCGGCGGGGAGCCGCGGTACCCGGTCAGCAGCGGAGCCGAGCGCAGCGAGCGCCACATCCGGCCGGCGTCCAGGTCGGTGAGCGGCACCAGGCGGAAGGCGCGGTCGCCGAGCAGGTCGGTGTGGATCCCACCGAGGCCGGTCATCACCAGCGAACCGAACAGCGGGTCGTGGACGATCCCGGCCACCAGCTCGACGGTCCCGTGCGCCATGGGTTGCACGAGCACGGGCGGACGCGGCTGTCCGAGGGTGGCGGCGATGGCCCGGTACGCGTCGCGGACGGCGTCGGCGCCGGTCAGGCCCAGCCGCACCAGGCCGAGATCGCTCTTGTGGATCAGCTGCGGGTCGGCGGCCTTGACCGCTACCGGGTAGCCGAGCTCGCCGGCGGCCGCCACCGCCGCCTCCGGGTCGTCGACCTGCCTGGAGGGGACCAGGGGGAGGCGGTAGCGCTCAAGGATGTCCCGGATCGTGTGGTACGGCTGCCAGCCCGGCCGCTCCGCCAGCGCCCTGCGCACCACCTCCCGGGCGCCGTCGGGGTCCAGGTCCGGCAGGTCGGGCCGGGAGCCGAGCGGCTCGCGGCGCCAGGCCGCGTACCGCACCGCGTGGCTGATCGCCCGTACCGCGCGCTCGGGCAGGTCGTACGCGGGTACCCGCCGCTTACCCACCGCGGTGACGTGCTCCCTGCCCAGCTCGACCAGGGCGATCGGCAGGAACGGGTGGTCGTCGGCGATGGCGCCCACGTCCTCCCGCATCGCCACCGGCTCGTTGGTACGGGTGGCGGCCACGATCACGAGCACCACGTCGGCGTCGCCGCTGGCCGCGACGGCGGTCAACGCCTCCCGCAGCGCCTTCGGCGTGGCACCGGCGCCCAGGTCCAGCGGGTTGTCCCGGCCGGCGACGGTGGCCGGCAGCCGCAGCCCGTTCGCCTCGGCCGCGTCGGCGACCAGCACGTTGGCGCCTCCGGCGTTGCCGAGCACGGCCAACCGGTTGCCCGCCGGCAGCGGCTGGTCGGTGAGCATGCGGGCGGCGTCGACCAGCTCGCCGAGATGGTCGGCGCGCACCACCCCGGCCTGGGCGAACAGCGTGTCCACCGCGACGCCGGGGGCGGCGGCCGCGGCGGTGTGGGAGGCGCCGGCGCGCCGCCCGGCGGCCGTCCGGCCGCTGAACACGGCCAGCACCGGCTTCCGGCGCGCGAGCGCCCGGGCCACCCGGGCGAACTTGCGCGGGTTGCCGAACGACTCCAGGTAGAGGGCCACGGCCGTGGTGGCTGGGTCGTCGTACCAGTAGGCGATGAGGTCGTTGCCGCTGACGTCGGCCTTATTGCCCAGTGACACGAAGCTCGACACCCCGCATCCGCTGCGGGAGGTGTGGTCGAGCACGGCTATCCCGACCGCCCCGGACTGGGAGGCGACCGCCAGCCCGCCGGGCCGCGGCGTCTGGGGCGCGAAGCTGGCGTCCAGCTGCACCTCCGGGTCGGTGTTGATGATCCCGAGGCAGTTCGGTCCGACCAGGCGGATCCCGGCGGAGCGTGCCAGCCGCAGCACCTCCTCCTGCCGTACCCGGCCCTCCTGCCCGGCCTCCGAGAAGCCGGCGCTGAGAATGACCGCCCCCCGGGTCCCGGCCGCCGCCGCGTCGGTCAACACCCCGGAGACCTGGTCCGCCGGCACGGCGATCACCGCCAGCTCGGCCGGGCCGGGCAGCTCGGCCAGGCTCGGGTAGCACGGCACCACCCTGGTCTCGCCGGGCCCGTCCCCGTCGGGGGACGCCGGCGGAAGGGTGACGTGGATGCGGTCGGCGTGCGGGTTGACCGCGTAGACCGGCCCGGCGAACCCGTACCCGATGATCGCGCGGAGCACCTCGTGCCCCACGCCGCCGGGGCGGCGGCCGGCCCCGACCACCGCCACGGACCTGGGGGCGAGCAGCGGCCGCAGCGACGCCCGTTCGGCGGCGCGGTCGCGCGCGTCGACGTCGGCGATGGCCGCCTCGTCAACGGTGGTGGGCATGCTCACCTCCACCACCCCGTCCCCGACCCGGGAGGTGGTGGTGGCGGCCAGACCGTCGGCCACCCGCAGCATCCGGAAGTTGGCGGCCAGCACCTCACCGTAGAGCCGGTGGATGCCGTGGGCCCGGGCGAACCTGGTCAGGTGTTCCAGCAGCAGCGTGCCGATCCCGCGACCCTGGTGGCGGTCGTCGACGAACACCGCGAACTCGGCTTCCGGCTCCTCCGGTCCGCGGCGCTCGTACGAGGCCACGCCGACCAGCTCGCCGCCGAGCTCCGCCGCGATGGTCGCGTGCACCGGTGACAGGGGCCGGGTCAGGCGCTCCACCTCGGCGGCCAGCAGCCGTCGGTTGGGCGCGGAGAAGAACCGCAGGCGCAGGCTCCCGGCCGACCCGCGCTGGAACAGCGCCTCGATCGCGCCGGTGTCCTCCGCCGTGACCGTCCGGATCCGGACGATCGCTCCGTCCGCGGTGAGCGCGTCGACAGCGGGTACGTGCACGACAGCTTGGGTGGTCACCCTTCCAGGGTCGCCCCTGACACCCCCGGGCGTCACGGCCAGAGGTCACCGAGGATGGGGACCGGCGGACCCGTCTCACGGCACGGTCGGGACCGGCGGCCCCACGGCCGGGCCAGGCCCGGCCCGGGGCCCGCCGGTCCCACGGGCCGGCCCCGGGCCGGGCCACTCGGCCCGCCCGCCCGGGGTCGCGTCACCCGCGGTCGGGACCGGCGGCCGCCGCGGCCACCTCACCCCCGGTCGGCACCAGCCGGCGCTCGTCCACGCGGGGCGGGACGACCAGGACCGGGCAGTGGGCGTGGTGCACCAGCGCCTGGCTGATCGAGCCGAGCAGCAGACCCAGGAACCCGCCACGCCCCCGCGAGCCGACCACCACGACCGCGGCCTGCTTGCTCGCCTCCACCTTGCCGTCGGCGGCGTCCGCGCCGTAGCGGATCTCGGTGCTCACCTGGACCTCGGGGTGGGCCTGCGCGGCCTGTCCGGCCGCCTCGTCGAGCAGCTCCTGCGCCCGGGTCCGGTCCGCCTCGGCGGCGCCGACGCCGGCGTGGACGAGGATCAGCTTCCGGCCCCGCCGGGCCGCCTCCCCGGCGGCGTACCGGACCGCCCGCAGGCTCCCGGCCGAGCCGTCCACCCCCGCGATCACCGGCGCGTCCGGGCGTGTCGCCGGCGGGATCGGCGGCCGTACCACCAGGACGGGGCAGCGGGCATGGGCGACCACGTGGGCGCTCACGGAGCCCAGCAGCATGCCCGAGAACCCGCCCAGGCCGCGCGAGCCCACCACGAGCAGGCTGGCGTCCGTGGACTCGGCGAGGAGGGCCGCCGCGGCGCCGCCGAGGACCTGCTTGGCGGTGACCGTCAGGCCCGGGTAGGTGGTGCGCAGGTGGGCGGCCAGGTCGCTGAGGAAGCCCTCACCCTCCTCCGGCGCCGGCGGCGGGGTGAGGTCGTACGGCGTGAGCACCGCCGCCCCGTAGCTGCCCGGATGCAGGTACCCGTGGACGAGCTGCAGCGGCACCCCCAGGGCGACGGCCGCGACCGCGGCGTGTTCGGCCGCGATGAGACTGGGCGGGGAGCCGTCCACCCCCGCGACGACCGGTCGTTCGTTCATCTCTCTCTCCTCCTTCGGCGGTGGTGGTAGGGGACGCGGCTTACGGGCTGAGCAGGGCGTCGAGGGTGGCGAACCCGTACCCTTCGGCACGCAGGCCCGCGATCACGCCCGGCAGGGCCTGGGCGTCAAGCATGGAGCCGTCGGTCGGGTGGGAGCCGACGTGCATGAGCACGATCTGTCCCGGCCTCGCGGTGTCGAGCACCCGGGCGGTGACCGAGGCGACGCTGCGACCTCCGCTGGTGCCCTGCCAGCCGAGCGTGTCGACGGTCCACCGCACCGGTACGTATCCCAGGTCGTTGAGGACCGCGATGGTGCGGGCGTCCCGGTCGCCGTACGGGAAGCGGAACCAGGGCCGCGGCTCGGTGCCGAAGTCGCGCCGCAGCGCGCGTTCGGTGGCGCGGACCTCGTCGTGGACCTGGCCGGCGGACAGGGACGTGAAGTGGGGATGGGTGGTCGAGTGGTTGCCGACCCGGTGGCCGGCGTCCACGATCGACCGCGTCGCGGCCGGGAACGACTCGATGAACGTGCCGGTGAGGAAGAAGGTGCCGGGCACGCCCTCGGCGCGCAGCGTGGCGAGGATCGACGCCACCGCGTCGGCGTTCGCTCCGGCGTCGAAGGTCAGCGCCACCACCTTCCGGTCGGTGGGCATGACCTCCAGGTCCAGGCCGGCCAGGTGCGGCGGCACCGCCGGGGCCGGGGGCGGCCCGGGCGGTCGGCGCGACGGTACGGGCGGGGAGGGGAGCCCGGTCGGCGGTGGGGCGACCGGTGGCGAGCTGGGCGGACCCGGGGTCACCGGGTGGGACGTGGCCGGCGGTGTGGGTTCGGCCCGGGGCGGCCCCTCGCCTCGGCAGGCGGGCACGGCGACGAGCAGGAGCGCCACCAGGGGCGCCAGCGCGGCGGCACCGGTTCGCAGGTTCATGGCCGGCTCCTTCGTTCCCTCAAGTCTCCGGTGGCGGCCGGTACGGCGACAGGGCCGACCAGCACGTCGGGCGGGGACCTCGGGCCTACGCGAGCAGCAGCGCCGCCACCGCGAGGTAGATGAGCAGGGAGAGAAGGTCCTGGACGACCGTGGCGAGCGGGCCGGAGCCGAACGCCGGGTCGCGGCCGAGGCGGTGCAGCAGCCACGGCAACCCGAGCGCGATCACCGTGGCGACGCTGCTGGCGGCCGCGACCGCCAGCGCCACCGCGGCCGCGACCGTGGCGTCGCCCCAGACCAGGGTGATGACCGGCAGTGCCACCGCCGCGAGCAGCACCCCCAGCAACAGGCCGGTCAGGGTCTCCCGGCCGGCGATCCGGCCGATGCCGACGCCCACCGACAGCCCGCGGATGGCCAGGACCTCGGTCTGCGTGCCGATCGCGTCGGCCAGGTAGACGATCCCGGGAACGAAGAAGGCAATGAGGACCAGCTCGTCCAGCTGCCGCTCGAACGCGTTCATCAGGCCCGCGGAGACCATCGCCCCGAGCAGGCCCAGCGCGAGCCAGGGCAGCCGGTGCCAGATCCGCCGCGGGACGCTCTCCACCGTGGTGGCCCGGGCGGCGGTAGCGGTGTGGAGGACCCCGCCCAGCCGGGCCAGGTCCTCCTGGTGCTCCTCCAGCAGCACCCCCAGCAGGTGCCCGGTGGGGACGAGTCCCCGGAAGCGGCCGTCGGTGTCCACGACGGCCAGGCCGGGCTGCCCGTGCCGGGCCGCCTGCCAGGCCGCCTGTTCCTGGTCGGTGTCGGGCGCGACCGTGACCGGCCGGGGATCCATGACCTGCCCGACGGTGGCCGACGGTGGCGCGGCCAGCAGCGCCTCGATGGTCGCCAGCCCCACCAGGAGGTCGTCGCGGGCGCAGACCGCCACCACCGCCGCACTGTCGAACCGCACGCCGCGGAGGCGGGCGAGGACGTCGTCCACCGGCTCACCGGGTGCGGCCACCGGCACCCGCGTGGAGGCGTGGTCGGCGGCGGTCCGCAGCCGCGGCCCGGCGTCCGGGCCGCCGGTGGGCGCGGTACGGTCGGCGGCAGGTTCGCTCATCCACCTGGCATACCCCGATCCCGGGGGAGGTGTATCCGGAACGGGTCGCGGTCCGGTGTCGACCTGCGGTGGGAGCCGGGCTCGCGACCGAGCCGTCCTGCCCGGCCGACCGGCGCACCGCCGGGCCGCTCCGCCGCGGCGGGGGGTCGCTCACCGGCGAGGATCCGGCTGCTGTCCCGGGGTGCCCGGCGGGGCCGGGCCGGCAATGGTCCGGGCGGACCGGCCGGCACCCAGCCCCCAGCTGACGATCCGGGTGGGGCGGATACGGATCATCGGTCGCGGTCGCTCCACCGCCTCCGCCCACCCGCGGATCTCGATCCCCCGGGGTCGCCACGGCGGCTGGACGTCGTCGATGACGATGGCCGCCCGCGGGTGGCGGGCGACGTCGCGGAACTTCTTGGTGGCGGCGAACTCGCGGCCGGTGACCTCCACCGTGTCCCCGTCGGGGCCGAGGCTCCACCCGACCGGCGTGACGTGCGGCGTGCCGTCGGGTCCGAGTGTGGCGAGCCGTCCCAGCAACCGCTCCGACCGCAGGTAGGCCAGCTCGGCCTCGGTGAAGACGGTCATGACGGCCGCCTCGGGGAGGCGCCGGCGGCGCGGCGCAGGCCCGGGACCAGCACGGCCGCGACGGTGAGGTGCATGAGGGCCAGGTAGGTGCGGGCCGCCGTACCGGTATCGGCGGTGGCGACCGGGGCGAAGGACGCGGCGAGGACGCCCAGGGCGAGCGCGGTCCAGGCGCCACGGGCGCGCCGGGTCAGCCGGCGCAGCGCCGCGAGTGCTCCCCAACCGGCCAGCGAGGCGGTGAGCGCGGTGCCGAGCACGGCCGGCAGCCCGATCACCATCGTGGAGCCGCCGCCCAGGGTGACCTCCAGGTCGGTGCCGGTCGCCCGCGCGAGCAGCCACACGGCGGCGGGTGCGAGCGTCGCGCCCGCCAGCACCGTCGCGGTCCGGAGTGGGCGGGCGGTCCGACCGGACGTGGACCGGTCGGTCGTGGTGGTGGTCATGGCCGAGCTCCTTCCGAGAGCAGTTCACACGGTGTGTAGTTCCGTAACATACACACCATGTGAAGTCCCGGCAAGCGTAAACTGCACATTACGTGAAGAAGTTGAGGAGCTGTGATGGACGTCATCGCCCAGCCGCAGAACGCCCGCAGCCGCCGGACGAGCGAAGCCCTCATCCGGGCCGCCCGGCAGCTGATCGAGCAGGAGGGGTTCGCGGCGCTGACCATGTCGGCGGTGGCGGAGCGGGCCGGGGTGTCCCGACGCGCCGTGTACCTGCACTACCCGTCCCGCGCCCACCTGCTCGCCGCGCTCTACCGCGACCTCGGTCAGTCCGAGGACCTCGCCTCCTCGCTGCAGGCGGTGTGGGACAGCCCGGACGCGTCCGCGGCGCTCACCGAGTGGGCTGAGCACATCGCCCGGTCGCATCCCCGCATCCTCGGGATCATCCGGGCGGTCGAACGGGACCGCCACCGTGACCGGGACGCCGCCGCGCTGTGGGACACCGCCCAGGGCAACTGGCTCAAGGGCAGCCGGCGGCTCATGGGCTGGCTTGCGGACGAGGGACTCCTGGCCAGCGGGCTGACCGTCGAGACCGCCGCCGACCTGATGTGGGCGCTGATGTCGATCGACGTGCTCGACCGGCTGCTCAACGAACGGAGGTGGAGTCGCCGCCGGGTGGCCGACCACCTCGCCAGGTTGTTCCGCGCGGTGTTCCTCCGCCCCGACGCAGGGTGAGCCTCACCGTCCGGCGCCGCCGGCCCGACGCACCGCCTCCGCGAGCGCCTCGGGGCTGCGCCCGACCAGCGCCCCGCCGTCGTCGAGCAGCAGGATCGGTCGCTGGATGAGCTCCGGTGACTCCACCATCGCCGCCAGCCACCGCCCGACCGCCGCCTCGTCCCGCGGCCAGTCCGCCATGCCCCGGCGCTGCGCCGCCGGCTCGTGCAACCGGCAGATGTCCCACGGCTGGGCGCCGAGGCGGCGCAGCACCTCCGCCAGCTCCTCCACGGTGGGTGGATCGTCCAGGTAGGAGCGCAGCCGGTAGGGCACACGGGCGGCGTCGAGCGTCTCCCGCGCGGCGGCGCACTTGGAGCACGCCGGGTTGTTCCACACATCCATGAGTCGATCATCTCAGCCGGGTCGGGTATGCGCCGACGACGTCAGATCCTGAGCCCGGTCCGCCTCCGGGCACCGCCGGGAGGGTGCCCACGCCCGGCACCGTTCCGAGGACCCTCCGGAGGCAGACCACGTGACCATTTCGCGTGCCCGCCGCGCCACCGTGCGCGGGCTGGCTCGACGTCTCGACGCGTACGCGCTTCTAGACGACTTCATCTTATCTACCCCTTCTAGACCCTGCGCTGTTCGCCGAGACCCTGTCGGCGGGGCATCTCTCGACCCTGTCCGTCATCCGGTCGGTGACGGGCATCCTCGTGGAGGCGCCTTCCGGCACACTCGCCGACCTGCTGTCCCGGCGCGCGCTGCTGGTGGTCGCGCTCCTGCTCACCGCCGTCGGTTACGCACTGTGGACGTACACGCCCTCGTACCTCGCCCTCGCCGCCGGCTTCGTGCCGTGGGGTACCGAAAGCGCGCTGCGGGACGGGGCCAGAAAGGCGCCGGGTCTACGAGGAGCTGGACCGGCTGGGCGCCGCGGGGAGCGGCACCCGAGGAGGCGCCTAGGTGCCGCGGGGGAAGGCACGGATCAGGGTTCGGGGATGGGGTTCGGCGATGACGGAAGAACATACCAGGACTCTGACTTGCTACCCGATCCCTTGGAGCGGACATGCTGAGTAGCCCGGGCGCTAAGGCTCCACGTCATCGGGTAGAAGCAGCGCTGGGCGGACCTGCGCACGTGGAGGCCTCGGCCGGCGGCGGGTCACCGCCGGCCGGCGGCGGCTCCGGCCCGGGTCGGCCGGGTACCGGCGGCCCGGGACGGAGCCCGCCCGGTCTCCCGTACCGGCGCCAGCAGCAGGGCCGCGAGCGCCACCTCGGCGGCGGTGAGGGCCGCCGCGCCGGGCAGGGGAAGGTGGGCGTACGGCGGGGCGCCCACAACCGCGCCGACCGCCCACACGACCGGCCCGAGCCCCGCGACCGCCGCCCCCGAGCCGCGCACCAGTCGGCCCGCACCGGTGTGGACGGCGACCGCCAGCAGCCCGAACGCCGCGCCGGCGAGCACGTGGTAGATCCCGCGCGTGGTCGACTGTGGCCACTCCACGAGCGCCGCGGCGAGGTGGCCCAGCTCCACCGCCACGGCCAGCGCGGCGGCCACCACCGGCGGTGCGGCCGGCCGGGCCGGGAGCGGCCGCCGCCGGCGCGGGACCTTCGGCGCGGACCGGCCCTCCAGCCGGGCGGTGTACGACCGGGCGGTGGCGGTGCGGCGGCGGTTGCTCATACGACTTCCAGGTTGGCCATCATGCCGGCGTCGGCGTGCTCGAGGTTGTGGCAGTGGAACACGTACTTGCCGCGGTAGCCGGCGAAGGTGACGGCGAGCCGGACCCCGCCCTGCGGCACGAAGATGGTGTCCTTCAGGCCGGCGTCCTGCGGGAGCGGCGGACCCCCGTCCCGGCTGATCACCCGGAAGTGCGCCAGGTGGAGGTGGACCGGATGGTCGGGGTCGGCGGTGATGTCCCAGACCTCGGTGGAGTCCAGCGCCACCTCCGCGTCGATGCGAGCGCCGTCGAACTCCCGGAAGTTGATCATCGCCGGCAGGCCGGTCCCCTCCGGGCCGCTGAAGAAACTGAAGGTGCGGTCGGCGAAGGTGCGCACCGGCCCGGCCGGGGGCAGGTCGCCGTCGAGCAGGGTGGGGACGCGGGCGTCGTCGCGCGCCCGCCGCGCCACGTCGAAGCGCATGAGGTGGCTGGTCGGGCCGATCTCGCCGAGGTTGCGCAGGTGGACGGAGGCGCCGGGCGGGTACGCGGAGAAGTCGACCAGGATGTCGTACCGCTCCCCGGGGCTGACGAGGATGTCGTCGTGCCGGACGGGCCGGTGGAGCAGGCCCAGGTCGCTGCCGATCTGGACGAGCCCGCCGCCGCCGGGCGGGGGCGGGTCCAGGTGGAGCCGGTAGCGGCGGGCGTTGCTGGCGTTGACGACCCGCAGCCGGTACAGCGCGGCGTCCACCTCGCAGTACGGCCACGCCACGCCGTTGACGGTGACCGTGTCACCCAGCATGCCGCTGTGGTGGTACGCCAGGTCGACACCGGGATGGCGCAGCTGCGGGTCGACGGCGGGGTAGAACAGCGTACCGTCCTCGTTGAACGCCCGGTCGGCGATCATCAACGGCAGCTCGCGCTCCCCGCGGGGCAGCGGCAGGCTGTCCTCGAGGTCGTCGCGGATGAACCAGAAGCCGGCCAGGCCACGGTACTGCTGCGGGCCGCTGAAGCTCATCCGGTGGTCGTGGTACCACAGGGCGGTCGCGCGCTGGTCGTTCGGGTAGACGTAGGTGCGGGTGCCGGTGACCACGCCGCCCACGGCGTACGCGGCGTCGGCGGCGACCATCGGGTCGGACGCCCAGTCACCCCCGGCGGGGAGGACGAAGTCGGACGGGTAGCCGTCGTGTTCCGCGGCCACCACCGCGCCGTGCAGGTGCACCACGGTCGGTACGGGCAGCTCGTTGTGGTGGGTGACGACGACCCGCCGGCCCCGCCGGGTCTCGATCGTCGGCCCGGGAAAGGTGCCTTCGTACCCCCAGATCGGGGTCTCCACGTCGGGGAGGATGCGTTGCACGCCCGGCCGCTGGTGGATCTCATAGCGGTCGGTGTCGCCGTCGGTGGACACCGGCCGCAGCACCTCGGGGACCGGCAGCGGGACGGTGTAGGCGCCGGCGGGTGCCGCAGCGGCCGACGGGGGCGGCGTCGGCCCCGCGCCCGGGAGCGTGCCGCCGACGCCGCGGCGGCTGGCCAGCCCGGCGGTCGCTCCGGGCAGGGCGACCCCCAGCACGGCGGCCGCGCTCCACCGTAGAACGTCCCGACGCGACGCCACCGGACCTCCTCATCCGGTGACATCCTCGCCTACATCGATGGATAGCGCAACGGCGGGCCGGACCCGGATCGGGTGGACGACCGGGGGCGGACCGGGTCAGGCGCGTCGGCGGAGCAGCATCCCGCGCACGTACGCCGCCTGGCCGGCGTGCGCGATGTCGTCGTCGGCGATGCTGACCAGCCTCACGCCGAGCGTCACCGGCGGGTCCCAGCGCTCGTCGACCACGCGGTCCAGGTCGCCGGGCGTCAGCCCCTGCAGGAACTCGCGGGTACGGGCCCACGTGGCGTCGAAGTAGCCGAGCAGGACCTCGGGGCCGTCCGGCCGGACCGACTCCATCTGGGAGCGGGTGTGCCCGTACCCGGTGTCCGCCGGGTCGGGGTCACGTCCGAAGCGGGTGGCCCAGCCGTCGGCGGTCCAGACCTGGTCGACGTCCATCAGGTCGGCGATCTGAGCGTCCTGGACCCGGGTCAGGTGCCACACCAGCCAGCCGATCGTGTTGCAGCCGGGCTCCGGGGACGTCGCCAGCTCCTCGGCGCTCAGCCCCCGGACCGCCGCGTGCACCTGCTCCGGGATCCGCCCGTAGAGGTCCGTGAGGACCGCTGCGACATCCATCGCCACCTCCGTCGCGTCGGGCACCGCTCACCGACCGCGTGGCCGGGGCGCCGGTCGGCACCGCCGTCGCGGCCGTGCCTCCAGTCTGCGTCCTGTGCCCGCCGCGCGGGACGCGGTCGCGGGATCCGGGCCCGGCCGGCGGCGTCGCCCACGCGGACGGCGGCCGCGCCCGGCCGCCGTCCGCCCGGCGGCTCAGCCGGAGCCCGGCGTCGCGGCCGCGCCGTCCCCGGTCCCTTCCCGCCTCGGTGCCGGCGGGCGGTAGATGTCCGGTTCGAGATAGATCATCCGCGCGGTGGGCACGGCCGCCCGTACCCTGGCCTCCGCGGCGTCGATGGCGCCGGCGATGTCCGCGCCCTCGTCGTCGCCGTCGACGGCGATCTTCGCCGCAACCAGCAGCTCCTCCGGCCCGAGGTGGACGGTGCGCAGGTGGATGACCCGCTGGACGCCCGCGGTCTCCAGCAGCGCCCGCTCGATGGCCGCCACCTGGTGCGGCAGCGCGGCCTCTCCGATGAGCAGGCTCTTGACCTCGGTGGCGAGGACCACCGCGATCACCACCAGCAGCAGCCCGATGGCGAGCGTCCCGATGCCGTCGAAGACCGGGTTGCCGGTCAGGACGGTCAGGCCGACGCCGAACAGCGCGAACACGAGGCCCACCAGGGCGCCGCTGTCCTCCAGCAGGATCACCGGCAGCTCCGGCGCCCGGGCGTGCCGGATGAACCCCCACCAGGACTGGCCGCCGCGGACCTTGTTGGCCTCGCGGATCGCCGTGCGCATGGCCGCGCTCTCCATCGTGATGGCGACGGCGAGGACCGCCAGCGCGACCGCCGGGGACGTCAGCTCCTCCGGATGGGTGAGCTTGTGGTAGCCCTCGTACAGCGCGTACAGCCCGCCGAGGGTGAACAGGACGACCGCCACCAGGAACGCGTAGATGTATCGCTCCCGCGCGTAGCCGAACGGGTGCAGCTGCGAGGGCGCCCGCCGCGCCCGCGCGCCGCCGACCAGCAGCAGCACCTGGTTGCCCGAGTCGGCCACCGAGTGGACGCCCTCGGCCAGCATCGACGCCGAGCCGGTGATCGCCGCCGCGACGAACTTGCTGGCCGCGATCCCGAGGTTGGCTCCCAGCGCGACCACCACCGCCCTGGTGCCGCCGTCAGCCGCCACCCGTTCCTCCTGCCGCCACGTGCCGCTGCTCCCGTACGCCCCGGACCCGCCTGTACGCCCGGACCCGCCCGTACGCCCGGACCCGCGCCCCGCCCGGACCCGCCGTGGCGAAGGTACCGCGACGCGGCCACCGGCCGGGGGCGGCGGTCCGCCGCGCTCACCCGGACAC
Source organism: Natronosporangium sp. (assembly GCA_035306365.1). Taxonomy (GTDB): domain Bacteria; phylum Actinomycetota; class Actinomycetes; order Mycobacteriales; family Micromonosporaceae; genus Natronosporangium. The sequence goes on from DATGOE010000019.1 coordinate 15,367, forward strand.
CGGCACCATCCGCAGGCCGGCGTCACCGGCCCCGCGCTGCGTGACCGCGGCGGTGATCCGTGCCAGCGCCCGTCCGTAGCGCGCCCGCTGCTCGCCGCGCACCTGGCGGTCGGCCAGCGCCCGCGGGAGGTTCACCACCCGGGCGGCCGGCGTGTACTCCATCCACGCCGCCACCACCTCGACGTCGGTGACCTCCCACCGGCCGGAGGCCGTGCGCGTGAACGTGAACCGGGGCAGCACCGAGTCCTGGGTGCGCTCGTGGGAGCCGTCGGGGAACCGGCAGGTGAGGTTGCCCAACCCGTACGCCACCCACTTGCCGCCCAGGCGTTCCAGCGGCTGGACGACATGGGCGTGGTGCCCGATGATCAGGTCGATCTCGGGCGCGGCCAGCAGCTCCCGGGCCAGCCCGAGCTGGCCGATGTCGGGCGCGGACTGGTACTCGGTGCCCCAGTGCATCGACACGATGACGATCTCGGCACCCGCGTTCCGGGCGCGGCGCGCCTCGGCCCGGATCGCCGCGGGGTCGATGAGGTTGGCCATCCACGGCCGGCCCTCCGGCAGCGGGATCCCGTTGAAGCTGAAGGTGTACGACAGGTGGGCCACGCGCACGCCCTTGACCGTCACCACGTTGAGCGTCGCGGCCTCCCGCGGATGGCGGGCGGTACCCGTGTGCGCCACCCCGACCCGGTCGAGGTGGTCGAGGGTCCGGACGACGCCCTCCACCCCGCCGTCCAGGGAGTGGTTGGAGGCGGTGGAGCAGGTGTCGAAGCCGAGGTCCGCGACGGCGTCGGCCAGCTGCGGCGGCGCGGCGAAGAACGGGTAGTCGGGGAACGGCCCGTCCGGCTCGGCCAGCGGCTGTTCGAGGTGGCAGATGGCCAGGTCGGCGGCCCGCACGACCGGGCGGACGGCGGCGAGGATGCGCGTGAAGTCGTGGCCGTCGCGGCCGGCGGCGGCCGCGTCCGCCGCCGCCTGCGCGGTCAGCCGCGGCGGGACGAACAGGTCGCCGGCGGCCACGACGGTCAGGGTGGTGGCGTGCTCCGACCCGTCCGGTCGGTCGGGCGTGTCCGGTCGAGGGGCCGGGCCGGGCACCACCGGTGCCCGCGTCGGCGAGACCGGCGGCGACGGCGCCGGCGGTGCGGGCGTCGGCCGCCGGGTCGACGGCGGTCCGGCCGCGCGGCCGTCGGTGTCCGCGCCAGCCGCGCCGCCGTCGGTGTCCGCGCCAGCCGCGCCGCCGACCCCCGGGCCGTCGAGGTCGTCGACGTCCGAGGCGAGGAGGCACAGGGACAGCAGCATGGCGGTCACGACCGCGACCAGCGGTCGCCGCGCGCCACCCGGCATCCGCGGAAGGACCTCCCGCACCCGGCGGGGGGCTGTCAGCATGCGCACATCATGCTCCCTGGCGGCGACCGGCGCCGTGATCCGCGGACGGGTGGCGGGCGTGCGCCTATGGTGAGGGCATGTCCGCCTCGCGGGTGCTGGAGGTCGCCGGCCACGCCGTGACGATCACCAGTCCCGACCGGGTGGTCTTCCCCGCCCTGGGTCGCACCAAGCTGGACCTGGTCCGCTACTACCTCGCCGTCGCCGACGGCGTGCTGCGCGGGGTGGCCGGCCGTCCCATGATCCTCAAGCGCTACTCGAAGGGCGTCGACCGGGAGGCGTTCTTCCAGAAGCGGGCACCGGCGCGCCGCCCGGACTGGATCGAGGTGGCCGAGCTGCGGTACGCGTCGGGCCGCACCGCCGACGAGGTGGTGGTGCGGGACGCCGCGGCCCTGGCGTGGGTGGTCAACCTGGGCTGTGTCGACCTCAACCCGCACCCGGTCCGGGCGGAGGATCTCGACCACCCCGACGAACTGCGCATCGACCTGGACCCGGTGCCGGGCGTGGACTGGCGGCAGGTGCTGGAGGTGGCACAGGTGGCCAGGGAGGTGCTGGCCGACCACGGCCTGACCGCCTGGCCCAAGACGTCGGGTTCCCGCGGCTTCCACGTCTACGCCCGCATCCACCCGCGGTGGACGTTCTCGCAGGTGCGGCTCGCGGCGCAGGCGGTCGCCCGGGAGGTGGAGCGCCGCGCCCCGGACCTGGCGACCAGTCGGTGGTGGAAGGAGGAGCGCCAGGGCATCTTCGTCGACTTCAACCAGAACGCCAAGGACCGGACGGTCGCGTCGGCCTACTCGGTGCGACCGACCCCCGACGCCCGGGTCTCCACGCCGCTGTCGTGGGAGGAGGTGCCGGAGTGCCGGCCCGAGCGGTTCACGATGGACACGGTCGTGGACCGCTACCGGAGCCGTGGCGACCCGTGGCGGGGGATGGACCAAGCGGCCGGGTCGCTGGCGCCGCTGCTGGAGCTGGCTGAACGCCTCGGCCCGCCGGAGAAGCCGCCGAAGGGGACCGGCCGGCGCCGGTCCACGATGCCGCTGATCGAGATCGCCCGGGCGAAGACGAAGGAGGAGGCGCTGGCGGGCCTGGAACGGTGGCGGCAGCGGCACCCGACCGCCGCGGCCCACCTGCGACCCGCCGACACCCTGGTGGACGCGATGCGCGGCCGCAGCTCCGTCTGGTACCGGATCCGCGTGAACCTCCAGCACGTGCCGCCGGCGGAACGCCCGCCGCAGGAACCGCTGGAGGTCGACTACGACCCGTGGGCGAGCCTGCGGGAGCGCCGCACCGGCTGAGGTCCGCCCCGGCCGGTCACGGCCCCACCCGGCTCGCCCAGTGGTCCTCGGCGGTCACGCCCCCGAAGCGTTGGATGATCCGCGGCGCGTACCGGGCGGCGGCCTGCGCCACCCCCTGCACCGACGCCCGCAGCTCCGCCAGGTCGCAGGTGGAGCCGACAATCGTGTGCCCCACCACGACGTCGTTGGCGGCGTCGAGCGCGAACGCGCCGAACCGGAGCAGCTCGTTGCCCCGCAGCAGGTAGTAGGTCAGCTCCGGGGTGATCCGCAGGTCGTACACCACCCCCGAACGGACCGTGACCGTCGCCTCGTCCTCACCCCACGGGGTGACCGACACGTGGACCTGCGTGCCGTCGTGCGAGCAGGCGTACGCGGGCAGCTCCGGCACCTCGCGCACGGCGTCGCCGTACAGGTCGCGCAACCACCCGCCGATCCGCTCGTAGACCTCCCGCTGCACTCCGGTGGCGAACTCCATGCCTGCTGTCCTCCTTCGTCGTTGACATGTCCCGGTCCGGGCGCCGTCAGACCCCGTCCGGTCGCGTGCCCGGACGCCGGCTCACGCGGCCGCCCGCGCCGTCGCCGCCGCGTGCTCACGCTCGGCGGCGGCGACGTTCTCCTTCACGACCAGGAAGCTGTCGGGCGCCACGGACACGGAGTCGATGCCGGCCTGTACCAGCAGTCGGGCGAACTCGGGATCGTCGCTGGGCCGCTGGCCGCACAGGCCCACCTTGCGTCCCACCTCGTGTGCCGCGTCGATGACCCTACCGATGCTACGGATGACGGCCGGGTCACGCTCGTCGAACAGGGGCGCGAGCCGTTCGGAGTCCCGGTCGACGCCCAGGGTGAGCTGGGTGAGGTCGTTGCTGCCGATGGAGAAGCCGTCGAAGCGTTCGGCGAAGTCGCGCGCGAGCAGCACGTTGGACGGAATCTCCACCATGACGAACACCTGCAGGCCGTTGGCACCACGCCGCAGGCCGTACCCGGCCATGGTCTCCAGCACCCGGTCCGCCTCGGCCAGGGTCCGGCAGAACGGGATCATCACGATGACGTTGGCCAGTCCGATGTGGTCACGTACCCGGTGCAGCGCCCGGCACTCCAGCCCGAAGCCCTCCCGGTAGTCGTCGCTGTCGTAGCGGCTGGCGCCGCGCCAGCCGATCATCGGGTTCTCCTCGGCCGGCTCGAACGCCTCGCCGCCGATGAGCCGGGCGTACTCGTTGGTCTTGAAGTCACTCGTCCGCACGATCACCGGCTTCGGCCACCAGGCGGCGGCGATGCGGGCGATACCGTACGCGAGGCGCTGCACGAAGAACTCGGTCCGGTCGGCGTACCCGCGGGTCAGCTCGGCGATCCGGGTACGGGCGCGCTCGTCGGCGACGCGGTCGAACCGGACCAGTGCCATCGGGTGGATCTTGATGTGGTTGTTGATGATGAACTCCATCCTGGCCAGGCCGATGCCGTCGGCCGGCAGCCGCCACCACCGGAACGCCGCGGCCGGGTTGGCGAGGTTGAGCATCACCCCGGTGCGCGTGGCGGGAACCTCGGCGAGATCGATCTCATGCGCGTCGAACGGCAGGATCCCCTCGTAGACGTGGCCCAGCTCGCCCTCGGCGCAGGAGACAGTGATCTCCTGCCCGTCGGCAAGGGCGGCGGTGGCGTCACCGGTGCCGACGACCGCGGCCACCCCGAGCTCCCGGCTCACGATGGCGGCGTGGGAGGTGCGCCCGCCGTGGTCGGTGACGATCGCCGCCGCCCTCTTCATGATCGGTTCCCAGTCCGGGTCGGTGGCGCCGGTGACGAGCACCGACCCGTCGGTGAACCGGTCGATCTCGTCGGCGCTGCGCAGGTTGCACACCCGTCCGGCGGCGATGGCGTCGCCGATCGCCAGGCCGCTGACCAGCCGGCGGCCGCGGCCGGTGAGCCGGTAGGACCGCAGCGTCGTGGCCTCCTTCCGGGCCTGCACCGTCTCCGGCCGGGCCTGCACGAGGTACAGGTCGCCGGTGCCGCCGTCCTTGGCCCACTCCATGTCCATCGCCTGGCCGTAGTGGTCCTCGATGACCGTCGCCCACCGGGCCAGCTGCCGGATCTCCCGGTCGTCGAGGACCGCCGCGGCCCGTTCCTCGTCGCTGGTCGCCACGGTGCGGGTCGGCTCGTCGGGCGAGCCGCCGTAGACGACCTTGCTGCGCTTGCTGCCGATCTTCTTCGAAATCACCGGGTTCACGTCGGTACGGTCGAGCAGCGGCTTGAAGACGAGGTACTCGTCCGGGTCCACCCGTCCGGCGACCACCGACTCGCCCAGCCCCCAGGCGCCGTTGATGAGCACCACCCGCGGAAAGCCGCTGTCGGTGTCGATGGAGAACATCACCCCGGCGCAGCCGTGGTCGGCGCGGACCATCTCCTGGACGCCGACGGACAGCGCCACCGTGAGGTGGTTGAACCCGTGGTGCTCCCGGTAGCTGATCGCCCGGTCGGTGAACAGCGACGCGAAGCAGCGGCGGCAGGCGTCGAGCAACGCCCGCCGCCCGGTGACGTTGAGGTACGTCTCCTGCTGCCCGGCGAAGCTCGCCTCGGGCAGATCCTCCGCGGTGGCGCTGCTGCGCACCGCCACATCCGGGTCCGGCCGGCCCAGCCGTGCCGCCAGGGCGGCGTACGCGTCGGTGACGGCGCGTTCGACCGGTGGTGGGAGCTCGGCGTCGAGGAACAGGCGGCGGATGGCGGCCCCCACCTCGGCCAGCGGTCGGCCGCGGTGCAGCGCGTCCAGCTGGGCGGCGATGCGGTCGCGCAGGTCGTTGGCGTCGAGGAACCACCAGTACGCGTCCGCGGTGGTGGCGAACCCGCCGGGCACCCGGACACCGGCCCGGGACAGGTGGCGGATCATCTCGCCGAGCGAGGCGTTCTTGCCGCCCACCAGCCCCGTGTCGGCACGGGACAGGTCCTCGAACCACCGGACGATCCGCTGTTCGGCCACGTCGCCACCTCCCGCACGGCACTTCCACGGCTGCGTACCCGCAAACGTCACAGCGGGAAACGCCCCGGGGCCGGGCGGCGTCGCGGCGGGTAGCGTGGCGGCATGGACTACTCCCGTACCGTCACCCTCGACCTGCCCTACGCCGCGGCGGTGCCGCGGGTCAAGGAGGCCTTCCGCGAGCAGGGGTTCGGCACCCTCACGGAGATCGACGTGCGGGCGACCCTCCGCGAGAAGATCGGCGCCGAGATGGAGGACTACGTGATCCTCGGCGTCTGCAACCCCCACCTCGCCCACCGGGCGCTGGAGATCGACCGGAGGATCGGGGCGCTGCTGCCCTGCACGGTCGTCGTGCGCGCGCTGCCCGACGGCCGCACCCTCGTGCAGGCCCTGGACCCGGACGTCATGGCGCGCCTCACTGAGCTCCCCGAGCTGAAGCCGGTGGCCGAGGAGGCCGGCACCCGGGTCCGGGCCGCGCTCGC
>DATGOE010000020.1:0-3504 GCA_035306365.1 Natronosporangium sp.
GGACGAGAAGCGCCGGCCGGGCGGGCCCGCCCAGGAGCCGCTGTGGCGCGAGGCGCTCGGCGAGTGCCTGCGGCGCCTGCGCACCGAACGCGGCGAGATCCTGGTGGAGACCGCCCGCCGCGCGGGCGTCTCGCCGCAGTATCTCTCCGAGATGGAGCGCGGCCTGAAGGAACCGTCCAGCGAGATGATCGCGGCGGTCGCCGGCGCCCTGGACGTGACGCTCGCCGACCTGACGCTCGCGGTCGCGGCGAGCCTCATCGGCGCCCCGGTCAGCACCCCCGCGGGCCCGACCGCCTACGCCCTCGCCGCCTGACCGCGCCGACTGACCGCGCCGCCCGGCCCGGACGCCTGTCAGGGGCCGCAGGCATGGCCGTCCCATGCTGGGAAGACGACAGGTATGAGACGGCGGATGGCAGGCGGTGGGGACGGGTCCGGTCCCGGGTCCCGGGCCCTTCGGCCGGAGGAGCCCGCCGCGCGCCGCGGCCGCGGCGGGTGAGGGCATGTCGGGGGCGGGCATGGCGCAACCGGGACAGGACGGGCATCACGGGCTGCCGGTCTCCGAGGTGGTCCTGCTGCTGGAGACCGACCGGCACCGCGGTCTCGGCGAGGACGACGCGGCCGAGAGGCTCAGCCGGTTCGGGCCCAACGTGCTCCCGGCCGCCACGAGGGCCGGGCCGCTGCGGCGGCTGCTGTCCCAGTTCCGCCATCCCCTGATCTACGTGCTGATGGCCGCCGCCGTCGTCGCCTTCGGACTGGACGAGCACATCGACGCCGCGCTGATCCTCGGTGTCGTGCTCATCAACACGGTCGTGGGATTCGTCCAGGAGAGCAAGGCGGAGGCGGCCCTGGAAGGGCTGCGGTCGATGGTGCGCACGCGCGCCAGAGTGGTACGGGACGGACGGAGACGCACCGTGCCGTCCGACGACCTCGTCCCCGGGGACCTGGTGCTGCTCGAGGCCGGCGACAAGGTGCCCGCCGACATGCGGCTGGTGCGGTCGGCCGAGCTGCGGGTGGACGAGTCGGCGCTGACCGGGGAGTCGGCGCCGGTGGCCAAGGACGAGGAGGTGCTGCCGGAGACGGTCATGGTCGCCGACCGGCGCAACATGGCCTACTCGGGAACTCTGGTCACCGGCGGCGCCGGCGCCGGAGTCGTGACCGCGACCGGCGCGGACACCGAACTCGGGAGGATTCACCGGCTGGTCGGCGCCGCCACCACGCTGGACACGCCGCTGACCAGGAAACTCGCCGAGTTCAGCAGGGTGGTCATGGTGGTCGTCCTCGCCCTGGCCGCGGCCGCGTTCGTCACGGGCGTGCTGCGCGGGCGGGACACGGTCGAGACGCTCACGGCCGCGGTGGCGCTGGCGGTCGGCGTGATCCCCGAGGGGCTCCCGGCCACGGTCACCATCATCCTGGCGATCGGGGTGGTGCGGATGGCCCGGCGGCGCGCGGTGATCCGGCGGCTGCCCGCCGTCGAGACGCTGGGCGGCACCACGGCCGTCTGCTCGGACAAGACCGGGACGCTGACGGAGAACCAGATGACCGTGCGGGCGATCTGGACTCCGGGCGGGGAGTACACGCTCACCGGCTCCGGCTACGCCCCGGAGGGCGCCGTGCACGACGGCGCGGGGGCGCCCGTGGCCGTTCCCGGACCGGCGTTGCGCGCGTGCCTGCTGGCCGGGGCCCTCTGCAACGACTCCGAACTCGTCCGGCGGGACGGGCGGTGGACCGTCCACGGTGACCCGACGGAAGGTGCGATGTCGGTCGCGGCGGCCAAGGCCGGGCTGGACCCGCCGCGGGAGGCGGGGAAACGCCCCCGCGTCGGCACGATCCCCTTCGACTCCGACCGCAAGTACATGGCCACTCTGCATCGCGACCCCGCCACCGGGGGGCACGTCGTGCTGGTCAAGGGGGCGGTGGAGCGGGTGACCGGAATGTGCTGCGGGGAACTGGACGCGGACGGCGTGGTCCGCCCGCTGGACCGGGCCGCCGTGCTGGCCGCCGCCGAGGAACTCGCGGGCCGGGGGCTGCGGGTGCTGGCCACGGCGGTGCGGCAGATCGGCGACCCGGCGGAGTTCGCCGAGGAGGCCCTGCCGGGCACGCTGGTGCTGACCGGGTTGCAGGCCATGCTCGACCCGCCGCGGGCGGCGGCCGCGGCGGCGGTGCGCAGCTGCCGCACCGCCGGCATCTCGGTCAAGATGATCACGGGTGACCATGCGGTCACCGCGGCCGCCGTCGCCGGGCGGATCGGCCTGCTGCGAGACCCCGTTCCGTCGCCGGGCGAGGTGCTCACCGGCTCCGACCTGGACGCCCTGCCCCAGGACGACTACCCCGGCGCGGTGGACCGCGCCCGCGTGTTCGCCCGCGTTTCGGCGGAGCAGAAGCTGCGGCTGGTCGAGGCGCTGCAGGAACGCGGCCACGTGGTCGCCATGACCGGCGACGGGGTGAACGACGCCCCCGCCCTGCGGCAGGCCGACATCGGGGTCGCCATGGGGCGCAGCGGCACCCAGGTCGCCCAGGACGCCGCCGACATGGTCCTCACCGACGACGACTTCGCGACCATCGAGGCCGCCGTGGAGGAGGGCCGCGGCGTGTTCGACAACATCACCAAGTTCATCACCTGGACCCTGCCCACCAACGTCGGCGAAGGGCTGGTCGTCGTCGTCGCCATCGCGCTGGGCACCACGCTGCCGGTCTCTCCCACCCAGATCCTGTGGATCAACATGACCACCGCCGTGGCCCTGGGCCTGATGCTCGCGTTCGAGCCCAAGGAGCCCGGGATCATGAACCGCCCGCCCCGCGACCCGGACGAGCCGCTGCTCAGCAGAGCCCTGGTCGTCCGGATCCTGCTGGTGTCGGCCCTGATGCTGGCGGGTGTGTGGTGGCTTTTCCAGTGGGAGCGGGCACAGGGCGCCGATGTCGCCGAGGCGCGCACCGTGGTGGTGAACCTGTTCATCACGGTGGAGACGTTCTATCTGTTCAGCTGCCGGTCGCTGACGCGCCCGGCCTGGCGCGTCGGCCTGTTCGCCAACCGGTGGATCCTCGTGGGCGTGGCGGCGCAGGCCGCCGCCCAGCTCGCCTTCACCTACCTGCCCGCGATGAACCTGGTGTTCGGCAGCGCGCCGATCGGCGGCGAGGCGTGGCTGCGGATCCTGGCCGTGGCCACGGCGACGACCCTGGTCGTGGCGGCGGACAAGCGCCTCCGGCGCCCCGCCCCCGCTCCCGCCTCCGCCTGATCACGCCGGCATCGGCCGGCGCTCCTCGATGACGTGGTCGATCAGGCCGTACTCCAGGGCCGCCTGGGCCGTGAACACGCGGTCCCGGTCGGTGTCCGCGCGCAGCGTCGCGGTGTCCTGGCCCGTGTGGCGGGACAGGATGTTCTCGATGTCCGCGCGGACCCGGACCACCTCGTCGGCCTGGAGGATGAGGTCGGGGATCGCCCCGCGGCCCTGCCCCACGGGCTGGTGCAGCACCACCCGGGTGTGGGGGAGCGCCGCGCGCTTGCCG
>DATGOE010000021.1:0-12871 GCA_035306365.1 Natronosporangium sp.
GGGGTGTGCCCCGGTGGCGGGCGGGCCGGCGTGGCCCCGGCGTGCCGGAGGCCGGCGTCCCGGGTGTGGCGTGGTGGCGGCGACGTGCCAGAATGACCCGGAGATCCCCCCGGTCGGGCACCGCCGGCCGACCCCGACCCATCCGATCGGCATGCGGACGGTGGGGCACGTTACGGATACCATCAACTCCTCGGAGGCGAGGAGGAGCCGGTGAGTGTGCTGCAACGCTTTGAGAAGCGACTCGAGGGCCTGGTCGAGGGCGCTTTCGCGAAGGTGTTCAAGGGGGTCGTCCACCCCGTGGAGATCCTCAACGCCATGCAACGGGAGGCCGAGGCGCACAAGGCGATCCTGGCCGGCGGCCGGACCCTGGTTCCCAACCGCTATGTGATCGATCTCTCACCGTACGACCACAGCCGGCTGGCGCCCTACGCCGCCGCCCTGGCGCAGGAGCTGGCCCAGTCGCAGGCCGAGTTCATCGGCGAGCAGGCGTGGACCGTGTACGGGGACGTGATCGTCGAGATCGAGCGCGGCGAGGGCCTCGACACGGGCATGTTCCGGGTCACCGCCGAGGTGTTCAGCGGCGATCCCGGGATGGCGCCGCAGCCCGAGCACGCTCCACCCGCCGGGTACCCGCACATGGAGCCGCCGGCCCACCCGGGCGCACCCGGCCCGGCCGGTGCCCGCAACGCGCGGCTGGTCGCCAGCGACGGGCGTACCTACCCCCTCGCCATCGGGTCCATCGTGATCGGGCGCGGGGAGCAGGCCACGCTGCGCCTGCCGGACGTGGGCATCTCCCGCCGGCACGCCCGCATCGACTTCGACGGTGCCCAGGCGGTGCTGACCGACCTCGGCTCCACCAACGGCACGATGGTCAACGGTCAGCGGATCTCCGCCATCGCGCTCAACCCCGGCGACCTGATCCAGGTGGGCACCACCACGCTGACCTTCCGGGTGGACGGCTGAGACCTTGACCGAGCTCGTCCCCGTCGTGGCCAGGTTCGGGCTGCTCCTGCTACTGTGGATCTTCGTGTTCACGGTGGTGGGCGTGGTCCGCCGGGACATGTTCGTGGGCGCCCGCTCCGGCCGCCTGGTCGCCACGCCCCGCGCCGGTGCCCTCGCCAACCCGGCCAGGGTCAGGAAGGGCCGGGCCGCCCATCACCTGGTGGTCACCGCCGGTCAGCTCGCCGGCACCAAGATCTCTCTGGGCGAGCAACCGATCACGATCGGCCGGGCCGAGGACTCCACCCTCGTGATCGCCGACGACTACGCGTCCGCCCGGCACGCCCGTCTCGTTCCGCGGGACGGCCAGTGGTTCGTCGAGGACCTCGGCTCGACCAACGGCACCTACCTCGACCGTTCCCGGGTCACCGGTCCCACCCCCGTACCGATCGGCGTGCCGATCCGCATCGGCCGCACCTCCTTCGAGCTGAGGCCATGAATCTCACCCTGCGCTACGCCGCCCGGAGCGACCGCGGACTCGTCCGGGACGGAAACCAGGACTCCGTCTACGCCGGCCCCCGGCTGCTCGCCGTCGCCGACGGCATGGGCGGGATGGCGGCCGGCGACATCGCCAGCACCATCGTCATCGCCGGGCTGGCCCCCCTGGATGAGGACGTCCCCGGCGACGCCCCGATCGACGCGCTGCGTGCCAGCGTGGCCGCCGCCAACGAGCAGCTGCGCCGGACGGTGGCGGACAACCCCGAGCTCGACGGCATGGGCACGACGCTGACCGCGCTGCTGTTCTCCGGCAGCCGGGCGGCCATGGTCCACATCGGGGACTCCCGCGCCTACCTGCTGCGCGACGGGGAGTTCACGCAGATCACCAGGGACGACACGTACGTCCAGAAGCTGGTGGACGAAGGCCGCATCAGCCCCGAGGAGGCGGGCAGCCACCCGCAGCGGTCACTGCTGACCCGGGCGATCGACGGCACCGACATCGAGCCGGAGTACTCGGTGCGGCAGGTGCTGCCCGGCGACCGGTACCTCCTCTGCTCCGACGGTCTGTCGGGCGTGGTCAGCGCCGAGACGATCGCGCAGACCCTGCGCGAGTACCGCGACCCCGAGCAGTGCGTGGACCGGTTGATCTCGCTGGCGCTGCGCGGCGGCGGGCCGGACAACGTCACCGTGATCGTCGCCGACGCGACCGACGAGGACATCGTCGAGGCCGCGCCCATCGTCGGCGGCGCGGCCGCCCGGGACATGCAGTCCCAGGCCGCCCGGGAGTCCACCCCGGCGACGAGGGCCTCGGCGCTCACCCCACCGCGGCCGCCCGTACCGGCGGCCGACGACGAGGACCCGGACGACGAGCCGGCACCGCCCCGGCACCCGGTCCGCCACGCCCTCCTGCTGCTGACGCTGGTCGGCCTGCTCGGCGGCGGGCTGTGGTACGGGTGGAACGCCACCCAGTCCAGCTACTACGTCGGGGCCACCGAATCCGGCCGGGTGGCCGTGTTCCAGGGCCTGCCCGGCCGGGTGGCCGGCATCGAGCTGTCGCGGGTGTACGCCACCAGCGAGGTCTCCGTGTCCGACCTCACCGAGCTCGCCCAGGAGCGGGTGCTCGGCGGCGACATCCGTCGCGGCTCGGCCGAGGAGGCGCGGCAGACCATGGCCGAGCTCATCCGCGAGCACCTCAAGCCGCTGTGCCCCTCGCCCCGCACCCCGGCGGTGACGGCGCCGACGCCGACGCCCTCCACGTCACCGGCCCCGTCGCGGTCGGCGAGCGCCACCCCCGACGCCACCACGCCGACGCCGGAGCAGAGGTCCGCGACACCGCCGGCCGGCGCGTCCGGCGCACCGCCACCTGTCCCGCCGACACCGTACGAGCCGGTCGACTGCCGGACCGAGTGACGGAGGACGCGGTGACCGCCCCTTCCCTGCCGGCTCCGCCCGCTGCCACGGGTCCGGCGTCGCGTGGACGGCCACGGCACCACCCCCGCAACGCCGAGCTGGGCCTGCTGCTGCTCGCCCTGGTCGTGGTGGCGGTGTTCGCGGCCGTCACGGAGCTGCACCTGGTGGGCACCGTCACCAGCGCGTTCTGGGTCCCGGTCGCTCTGCTGGGAGTCGTCTTCATCGGCGCGCACCTGGCGATCCGGTCGCTGGCCCCGTACGCGGACCCGGTGCTGCTGCCGACCGTGGCGCTGCTCAACGGCATCGGCGTGGCGTTCCTGCGCCGGCTCGACCTGGCGGGGGTCGAGCCGGCGGCCCGCGCGGACACGCCCATCCTGTCCGGCACCGGAGGCCTGCAGCTGGTCTGGACCCTCGTGGCGGTCACCGGGGCGGTGGTCCTGCTGGCCGTCGTCCGCGACCACCGGCTGATCTCCCGGTACGCGTGGACGCTGGGCCTGGTCGGCCTGATCCTCATGGCGCTGCCGGGACTGCTGCCGGCGAGCATCTCCGAGCGCCACGGCGCCAAGTTGTGGATCACCATCGGACCGTTCTCGGTCCAGCCGGGCGAGTTCGCCAAGCTCGCGCTGCTGGGGTTCTTCGCCTACTACCTGGTGCGCAAGCGGGAGGTGCTGTCGCTGGCGAGCCGGCGGTTCCTCGGCATCGACCTCCCGCGCGGGCGGGACCTGGGTCCGGTCGTGGTGGTGTGGCTGCTGTCGCTCATGGTCCTGGTCCTGCAGAGCGACCTGGGCATGTCGCTGATGTACTTCGGCATGTTCGTGGCGACGCTCTACATCGCCACCGAGCGGGTGAGCTGGCTGATCATCGGTCTGCTGCTGTTCTTCGGCGGCGCGGTGGTGGCGTACCTGGTCGGGGGCGTGCTCGGCGGGCCGTTTGCCAACTACGTCCAGCGGGTCGACATCTGGCGGGATCCGTTCGCCGACCCGTTCGACCGTGGCCACCAGCCGGTGCAGAGCCTGCTGGGGCTGGGCACCGGCGGCCTGTTCGGCCAGGGCCCCGGGGGCGGCCAGCCCACCGAGGTGCCGGAGGTCCACAACGACTTCATCTTCGCCGGGTTGGGCGAGGAGATCGGGCTGTTCGGCCTCACCGCCCTGCTCCTGGTCTACCTGCTGATCGTGACCCGCGGCCTGCGGGCGGCGCTGACGGTGCGCGACTCGTTCGGCAAGCTGCTCGCCGGCGGGCTGTCGTTCACGCTGGGGCTGCAGATCTTCGCGATCCTCGGCGGCGTCAGCGGCCTGGTCCCGCTGACCGGTCTCACCACCCCGTTCCTGTCCGCCGGCGGGTCCTCGCTGGCCTCCAACTGGCTGCTGGTCGCCCTGTTGCTGCGGATCTCCGATACCGCCCGCCGCCCGCCCGGGCAGCCGGTGGCGCCGCAGCTCCCCCTGCCGGTCAGCCCGCCCCCGCGGGGCCATGGAGGGGGTGAGCGGACGTGAACGCGCCGCTGCGCCGGGTCGGAGTGGTCCTCATGGTGCTGTTCGGGCTGCTGTTCGTGAACCTCAACCGGGTGCAGTTCTTCAACGCCGACGAGTACCGCACCAGCCCGTACAACGGCCGCGTGCAGATCGAGGAGTACCAGCGGGAGCGGGGGCTGATCCTGGTCGGCCCGGACGCCCGGCCGGTGACGGGTAACGAGGAGACCGACGGCCCGCTCCGGTACCGGCGCACCTACCCGGAGGGGCCGTTGTGGGCGCACGTGGTGGGCTACAAGCCGGTCAACGGTGCCCCCACCGGCATCGAGGCGTTCGAGAACGACTTCCTCGCCGGCACCAGCGACAAGCTGTTCTGGGACAGGTTGCTCGACCCGTTCACCGGCCGCAACACGCCCGGCGGCAACGTGGTCACCACGCTGTCCCGTTCGGCGCAGGAGGTCGCGTTCGCCCAGCTGCGGGACAACCGCAGCGGCAGCGGCAAGGGCGCGGTGGTGGCACTCGACCCCCGCACCGGGGCCGTGCAGGCGATGGTGTCGCTGCCGACCTTCGACCCGAACGGCCTCACCTCGCACGACTCGAACGAGGTGCAGGCGCTGTACGAGGAGCTGGACGCCGACCCGGACCGGCCCCTGCTCAACCGGGCGGTCGCCGAGACGTTCTTCCCCGGGTCGGTGTTCAAGGTGATCGTCTCGGCGGCCGCGTTGCAGCGCGGGTACACCCCGGACACGCTCATCCCGGCCGGACCCACGTACAACCCACCGCAGACCTCGCACGTCATCGGCAACGCGGCACCGTCGATCTGCCCGCAGGCGGAGGTCACCCTCGCCGTCGCCCTCCGGGACTCCTGCAACACCGGCTTCGCCCAGCTCGGGGTCACGCTCGGCGCGGAGGCCCTCACCAGCACCGCGGCGGACTTCGGGTTCGGCGACGGCGACCTGGTGGTGGGACGTCTCGGCGGCGACGGCCTGCCGGTGGTGGGGCGTTCCGACGGCCGCGGCATCCCGGTGGCCGCCAGCCAGACGGGGGACCTGGTGCGCGACGACGGCGAGGACGACCCGGCCACGGTCGCGCTGTCCTCGATCGGACAGGCGAGCGTCCGGATCACGCCGCTGCAGGGGGCGATGATCGCCGCGACCGTGGCCAACGGCGGTGTGCAGATGCGCCCGTACCTGGTGCAACGGCTCCTGGACGCGGACCTGGTGCCGGTGTACTCGGCGTCGCCCCAGCAGCTGCGGCGGCCGGTCAGCGCCGAGGTGGCCGGTGCGCTGCGGGACATGATGGTGGGCGTGGTCACCGGCGGCACCGGCACCAACGCCGCGATCCCCGGGGTGCAGGTCGGCGGCAAGACCGGCACCGCGGAGGTCGGCGGCGACCGGCCCGACCACGGCTGGTTCATCGGGTTCGCCATCGTCGACGGGGTGCCGGTCAGCGCCGTGGCGGTGCTGTTGGAGAACGCCGGACCCGGAGGCAGCGCCGAGGCGGCCCGCATCGCCGGGCAGGTCCTCCGGGCCGTCGTGGCCGAGCGGGGAGGTCGCTGATGTACGGACCACAGTCCCTGCTCGCCGGCAGGTACCGGCTGGTGGAGCGGATCGCCGCCGGCGGCATGGGGGAGGTGTGGCGCGGCACCGACGAGGTGCTGGGCCGGACCGTGGCGGTCAAGATCATGCTGCCTGCACTACTGAACGAGCCCGGGTTCCAGGAACGGTTCCGGGGCGAGGCCCGCACCATGGCCAACCTCAGCCATCCCGGCGTGGTGGACGTGTACGACTACCACAGCGACGGCACGCTCGCGTTTCTCGTCATGGAGTACGTGGAGGGCGAGGCCCTGTCGGCGGTCCTGCAGCGCGTCGGGCGGCTGCCGCCGGCGCGCACGATGCCGCTGGTGGCACAGGCCGCCGACGCCCTCCAGGCCGCCCACGACAAGGGGATCGTCCACCGCGACATCAAGCCCGGCAACCTCATGGTCCGCCCGGACGGCAGGCTGGTGCTGACCGACTTCGGCGTCGCCCGCTCCGCGTTGGTGGGCCAGATCACCGCCACCGGCGCGGTGCTCGGCACGGCCGGGTACCTCTCCCCGGAGCAGGCCGACGGGAGGCCCGCCACGGCCGCGTCCGACATCTATGCGCTGGGCGTGGTCGCCTACCAGTGCCTGGCCGGACGCCGGCCGTTCGAGGGCGACAACCCGATCGAGGTGGCCATGCGCCACCTGCGGGAGGAACCGCCGCCCCTGCCACCCGACATCCCGCCGCCGGTACGGGCGGTCGTGAGCCGGGCGCTGGCCAAGGATCCCGCCCAGCGGTGGCCGTCGGCCGCCGAGTTCGCGGCCGCCGCCCGCCGTGCCGCCGGAGCGTCGGCCGCCGCTTCCGCCGGGGCTGGCGGGGTGACCGCGCCGGCGACCGCCGCCGCTGCGGCGGCGGCCGCGGGGGGCACACCACGGGCGGGCGGAGCTGACCGCGCCGGGGTAGCATCCATCCCCGTCCAGCCAGCCCGCGAGGTCGCGCCCCGCCGGCCCGCCACGCCGCCGGTGCCGGCAGCGCCGGTGGCACCGACACCACGCTTCCGCCCGTCGGCGGTCGACGTCGCCGCGATGGTGCTGGCGGTGGTGGCGGTGCTGTTGTGCGCCGGACTGGCGGGATACGTGGCCCGGCAGCTCGTGCACGGCGCCAGCCTCGCCGACCTGTTCCCATTCAGCTCAACCGGATACGTCCAGGAGACCGAAGGATCGACGACGACATGACTGCGTCAGAGCGTCTGCTAGGTGGCCGGTACGAGGTCGGCGAGCTGCTCGGCTACGGCGGCATGGCGGAGGTCCACCGCGGTCGTGACCTGCGGCTCGGGCGCGACGTGGCGATCAAGATGCTGCGCAGCGACCTCGCGCGGGACACCACGTTCCAGATGCGGTTTCGGCGCGAGGCGCAGAATGCCGCGTCGTTGAACCATCCGGCGATCGCCGCCATCTACGACACCGGCGAGGAGCGTGGCCCCGGCGGGGAGCCCTTGCCGTACATCGTCATGGAGTTCGTCAACGGCCGCACCCTCAAGGAGGTCCTCGCGTCCGAGGGGCGGCTCCAGCCCCGCCGCGCCCTGGAGATCACCGCTGACATCTGCGCGGCGCTCGAGTTCAGCCACCGGCACGGCATCATCCACCGGGACGTCAAGCCGGGCAACGTCATGGTCACGCCGAGCGGCCAGGTCAAGGTCATGGACTTCGGCATCGCCCGGGACCTGGGCAGCGGCGCCACCACGATGACGCAGACCGCCGCGGTGATCGGCACCGCCCAGTACCTGTCGCCCGAGCAGGCGCGGGGCGAGGCGGTGGACGCCCGCTCGGACGTCTACGCCACCGGCTGCGTGCTGTTCGAGCTGCTGTGCGGGCACCCACCGTTCGTCGGCGACAGCGCGGTCTCCGTGGCCTACCAGCACGTGCGGGAGGACCCGCGGCCACCGTCGCAGATCAACCCCGAGGTGACGCCGGACATCGACGCGGTGGTGCTCAAGGCGCTGGCGAAGAACCCGGCCAACCGGTACCAGTCGGCCGCCGAGATGCGGGCCGACCTGCTGCGCGCCGCGGCCGGTCGGCCGGTGCTGGCCACCCCGGTGCTGCGGGAGCAGGAGACGATGCTGCTCGGCGACGGCGCGGCCCGGGTCGGCGACCAGGGTCGCCGCCGCGCCTCGACGTGGGTGATGGCGTCCCTGGCGGTGCTGGGCGTGCTGGCGGTCGTGGCGCTGATCGTCGGTCTCATCCTCGCCAGCCAGCGCGGGGAGGAGACCGTGGCGGTCCCGGACGTGGTCGGAGAGACTCCCGGGCGGGCCGAGGAGCTGATCCGGGAGGCCGGGCTGGAGCCCGTCGCGGGGGATCCGGTCGCCACCGAGGACTGCGAGGTGGGGCTGGTCGCCGAGCAGTCGCCCACGCCGGACAGTCCGCCGGTGGAGCGGGGCAGCACCGTGATCTACCGGGAGTGCACCGGACCGGAAACGGTGAGGATCCCCAACGTCGTCGGCTTCACCGCCGAGGCGGCCAGGCGGCAACTGGAGGACCTGGAGTTCCAGGTCCGGGAGGTGGAGGAGGACGGCAGGGAGCCGGAGGGCCAGGTGCGGCGCATGGAGCCGGAGGCCGGGACCGAGGCTCACCGCGGGTCGACGGTCACCATCTACGTCTCGCGGGGGAACCTGGTCCAGGTCCCGGACGTGCGCGACCAGGACCGGACCACGGCCGAGGCGACGCTCCGTGCCGCCGGCCTGGACCCGAACGCCGTACCCGCGTCGAGGGCGCCGGAGTCGGTCGACCAGATCGGGACGGTCGCCGGCCAGGACCCGGATCCGGGCGCGGAGGTGCTGCGCGGCTCCCAGGTGACCATCTTCATCTACCCGGAGGGGGAGGATCTCACCGCCCAGGTCGAGGTCGACGGCACCACGGCGACGGTGAGCTGGGACAACGACATCTACGGCGGTGTGATCATCGACTGGGGCGACGGGACTGAGGACGCGTTCGACCGGGCGGAGGGCAGCCAGACCCACCCCTACGCGCCCGGAGGGCCGTACCAGATCGTCGTCCGTGACGCCGACGACCCCAGCCGGGTGGTGATGTTGGAGCCGTTCACGGTCGGGCCGTGACCGGCCCGACCCCGCCGGACGCGGGCGGTGCCCGGTCAGGTGTGGGCGAACGCGGCCAGCCGGCGTTCCTCCACCTCGGCGGCGAGCGCCGGCGCCCGCTCGCGCGCCGACGGCAGCCCGCAGTCGGCCAGCCAGTTAGCCAGCAGCAGGTGACCGCCCTGGGTGAGTACCGACTCGGGGTGGAACTGAACCCCCTCCACGGGCAGGCTGCGGTGCCGTAGCGCCATCACGATGCCGCCCGGGGAGGTGCGGCCGGTCACCTCGATCTCCCCGGGAAGGGTCTCCTCCCGTACCGCCAGCGAGTGGTAGCGGGTGGCGGTGAACGGGTCGGGCAGCCCGGCCAGCACCCCGGCGCCGTTGTGGGTCACCTGGGAGGTCTTGCCGTGCAGCAGCTCGGGGGCGCGGTCGACGGTGCCCCCGTACGCGTGGCCGATCACCTGGTGGCCGAGGCACACGCCCAGGATCGGCACCCGTCCCGCGTACGCCTCGACCAGGTCCAGGCAGACGCCGGCCCGTTCCGGCGTGCCCGGACCGGGTGACAGCAGCACGCCGTCGGGGCGCAACCGCTCCACGCCGGCGACCGTGATCTCGTCGTTGCGGCGCACCTCGCAGTCCGCGCCGAGCTGCCCGAGGTACTGCACCAGGTTGTAGACGAACGAGTCGTAGTTGTCGATGACCAGGATCCGCATCGGTTCACTCGTCCGTCTCGTACGGAATGTCGTGCGGGTCCACCGGCCGGCCGTCCGGGCCGACGACCTGGGTTGGCGAGCTGGCCGGCTCCGACGGCCCGACCGCGGGCGCCGGTCCGCTTCCGCCGGTCCCGGTCTCGATGGTGGAGTCGTAGAAGGGCAGCACCTGCTCGATCCACGGGTAGGTCTCGGGGATCACCCAGAACCACAGGGTCGCGACCGCGGCGCTGATGAGGAGCAGGGACCCGATGATCTTGCCGGGCAGCCCGAACGGCAGGTGGCGCCAGATCCACGCGTACATGTGCTCCCCCCGTCAGGCGCCCAGCCCGCCCAGCTCCGGCGGTCGCCAGCCGTCCCGCCGTGGCTGCTGGTCGACCAGCTCCGCGTGCACGATGAGCCGTTCGTAGTTGTCCCACTTGGGGTTGCAGGTGGTCAGCGTCAGGACCGCCCGCTCCGGCGTGGCGCCGGGCTGGCCCGGTACCGGTGCCACCACCTCCACCGCGTCGGGCTTGACGATGTGGTTCTGGTAGGTCCGGTAGATGTGCCACATGTCCTGGGTCTCCACGATGATGAGGTCACCCCCGCGCACCAGGTCCAGATCCCAGAACGTGGCCGGGTTGCGGTGCCCCGCGACCGCGAAGTTGCCGATCTGGCCCGGCATGGCGCTGTCCGGGTAGTGTCCGGGCGCCCACCGGATGTCGTCCAGGCCGACCCCCTCGACCACCACCCAGTACTTGCCGAGCTTGGGGATGTACAGCCGGGCGATGGCGTGGCCCGGTGGCGGTCCGAGCGGTTGCGGGGCGGCCTCCTCGGCCTCCTCGTCCTCCTCCGGCGCCTGCGACGGGCCGACGGTGGGGTCCACGGGCGCCGCCCACTGCTCGGTCAGCTGGCGGTCCAGGTCCTCCTGGTGGGAGGCGACCACGGCGGCCTTGCCCCAGATCTCGTACGCGGCGAGCAGCAGCACGATGGCGCCGAGCGTGATGAGCACCTCGCCGAGGCCGCGGGCCGTGGCGCGGGCCACCGTCCCCACGGTGGTCCGGGTCAGTGCCGAGTGGACGCTCCGGTAGCCACCCCGCTTGGTGCGGATCGCCCGCAGTTGGACCACCTGCTCCCCCCGACGTGGGGGTGGTGGCGGGGCGGCGGCTTCCGGCTCCGGCGGTGGTGCCGGTGGCACCACGCCGATCAGGCTGGTCTCGTCCGCCCGGGCCGCGGAGCTGGTCGGGATGACGCCGGTGGGCCGGCCGTTCGGCTCCGGCACCCGGGGAATGGTCGCGGTGGCGTCGTCAGCGAGGGCGGCCGGCAGCACCGCCGTGGCATCCTCCGGCGGCTGGCCCACCCCCGGCCCCGCCGCGGGCATCGGCGAGATCGGCGCGGGTCCGACCGGAGCGGGTCTTCCCGGCGCGGCACCGACCGGCGAGATCGGCGGGGGTCCGACCGGCGAGCTCGGCACGGGTGCGGCAGGGGAGACCGGCGCAGAACCGCTCGCCGGGCCGTCGCCGGCGTGGCCGTCGGGCGGCGAGAGCTGGAGCACCGCGGTCTGGTCCGGCGGCAACTGGAACACGGCGGTCTCGTCCGGGTCGGGCAGCCGGTGCCGCCCGCGCCGTCCCGACCCGGTGGGGGCGGTCACGGTGCCACCCGCCCCGACCGCAGGGTGCTGGTCCCGTCGAACGCCGGCACGGTCACGTCCTCCTCCACTGTCTCGCGGTAGCCGAGCCCGTAGGCCTCGGCCGCCTCCCGGAACAGCTGTACCCCCGGAGAGCGCGCGAGAGCCGCACGCAGCTCCTCCGGGTCCCCGATCGCCGTGACCACGTACGGAGGGGAGTACGGGCGGCCATGCAGGAGCAGTACCGGTCCTACGCAGATTACCGCACTGGTGGTAATCACCCGGACACCCATGATCGACATCGCCTCCGCGCCGCCCTCCCACAGCGCGTTGACCACCGCCTGCATGTCCTCCTGGTGCACCAGCAGGTCGGCGGCCTCGGCGCCCTCGGGCCGCCGGCCGTCGGGTCGGATCGCGTCGTCCAGCGTCACCGTCAGCCCGGGACCGCGTACCGCGGTGAACCCGGCCGCCGTCCGGTACGCCTCTGCCCGGTCCCGCTGCTCGCGGACCGGCGCGTCGCCGCTGGCCATCGCCTCGGTCAGCGCCTCCACCCGCTCGCGCAGCGGCGCCAGGGCCTGCTCCGCCTCGGCGACGCGGTGCTGTCGCTCCATGATCAGCTCGGTGAGCTCCAGCCGGCGGTCGTCGCGCAGGGGCAGTCCCTGTGCGGTCGTGGCGCTGGTCGTGAACAGGAACCCGGCCGCCAGCGCGATCACCGGCACCAACATCGACCAGCCCCGCCGTGACCGGCCCGACGGGGCCGCCCCGGTCGCCCGCGACCGCCCGCCCGGCCAGCCCCGCCAGCGGGTACGGTCGCCCATCGTGTCACCTCCTGTCCGTGCCGACACCGCCGGTCAGCTCGGAGAGGCCTCGGGGAGGTCTCCGGTTAGCTGGTCAAGGTGCTGTTGACTACGCTAGCGGCAGAACAGTGTCCAGCCCCTGCAGGAGTGCGTCGTGCCCAAGTCGCAGATCCGAAAGAAGAAGGTCTACACGCCGCCGGCAGAGGTGCGACCGGTCGCGGAGTCGGCGCGCCGCCGGCCCAGCTCGCCTTGGGTCCCGGCCACCGGCGGCGGGCTGATCGTCCTCGGGATTCTCTGGCTCGTCCTGTTCTACACCTCCGACACGAAGCTCCCGGTCGAGGCGTGGGGTTACTGGAATCTCGCGGTCGGGTTCGGGGCGATGGTGGCGTCGCTGGCCGTGCTCACCCGGTGGCACTGAGCGCCACGTAACGGTGGTCACTCCCACCCGGCCGGAACTACGCCGGTGTAGTTATCCACAGCTGTTATCCACAGTGTGGATGAATGACCTGGTGACGCGCAGATTCCGGCCGCACCGGCGGGTCGGCTTCGAGGGGGTGTGATGGGCACGGTCCAGATCGTCACGAGCGTCCTGGCGGCGGCGGTCACCGCGGTCGCCGTCGTGCTGGCGGTACGGACGGTACGCCGGATGGTGGCGGTGGTCCGCCTGGGCGAGCCCGACCGCAGCCGCTCCGACCGTAAGCTTTCCCGCACCGCCACGATGCTGCGCGAGACCCTCGGCCACACCCGGATGCTCAAGTGGTCGCTGGTCGGCGCCGCCCACTGGTTCGTGATGGTCGGGTTCATCCTGCTGTCGGCCCTCGTCCTGACCGCGTA
>DATGOE010000022.1:0-4709 GCA_035306365.1 Natronosporangium sp.
CGGTCTGACCGGTGGCACCACCACCACCGAGGTCGCCCGGGCGCTCGCGCTGCGGCCGGAGCTGTCCCGCGGCGCGGACGGTCACGCCCCGCTGACCGTGGTGACCAACGCCCTCAACATCGCCAACGAGCTGCTGGTCCGTTCCCGGATGAAGATCGTGGTGGCCGGCGGGGTGGTCCGCCCGCAGTCGTACGAGCTGGTGGGCCCGCTCGGGGACGCCCTGCTGCGGGAGATCAACCTCGACCTGGCCATGGTCGGGGTGGACGCGGTCGACCCGGTCCGGGGCGCCGCGGCTCACCACGAGGGCGAGGCCGCCATGACCCGGCTCATGGCCGACCGGGCCCGCCGCGTCGTGGTGATCGCCGACGCCTCGAAGCTGGGGCGGCACGCGTTCGCGCAGGTCTGTCCGGTGGAGAGGATCGGGGTGCTGGTCACCGACCGCGGCGCCGACCCCACCGTGGTCGACGCGTTCACCGAGGCGGGGGTGCGGGTCGTCACCGCCTGACCCGTCGCCACCGTCCGACGTGGCGCGTGGCGCGTGGCGCCCGGGACCGGTCGGGGTGTGCCCTCCCGCCGCCGGCTGCATACCCCGTATAGTACGCCGGACGGGGACACGCACCGGGGAGGAGAACATGGACGCGGTCGTGGAGATTCGCGGCCTGCGTAAGGCGTACCGCACCTGGCGCGGCGGGCGCAGGCAGGCCCTGGACGGGTTCGACATGGAGGTGGCGCCCGGCCAGGTCCACGGGTTCCTCGGCCCCAACGGTTCCGGCAAGACCACCACGCTGCGCGCCCTGCTGGGACTCGTCGCCGCCAACGCCGGACGGATGCGGCTGTTCGGCCGGGAGGTGCCGGCGGCGTTGCCGGAGGTGGCCGGCCAGGTGGGTGCGATCGTGGAGAGCCCGCAGTTCTTCGGCAACTTCAGCGCCCGCGAGACGCTCACGCTGCTGGCGACCGCGGGCGGGGTCGCCCGTACGCGGGTCGACGAGGTGCTGGAGCTGGTCGGGCTGCGCGAACGTGCCCGGGAGCGGGTCAAGTCCTACTCCCTCGGCATGAAGCAGCGGCTGGCGGTCGCGTCGGCCCTGCTCAAGCGGCCACGACTGCTCATCCTGGACGAACCGGCCAACGGTCTGGACCCGGCGGGGATCCGGGAGATGCGCGACCTCATGCGCGGTCTCGCCGCCCAGGGCACGACCGTCCTGCTGTCCAGTCACATCCTCTCCGAGGTGCAGCAGATCTGCGACACCGTCACGATCATCTCGTTGGGCCGCCGGGTGGTCACCGGTCCGGTCGCGGAGGTGCTCGCCGCGCACGCGACCGGGGACGTCCTGGTCCGGTTGGAGTCGCCGGCCGACCACGACACCGCCGCCCGGGTGCTGCGCGAGGCCGGTGCCACGGTGACCGTACGCGACGACCACCTGCTGGTGCACCGGCCGGAGCGGGCCGCGTGGGTCACGCGTACGCTCGCGCGGCGGGACCTCTACGTCGCCGAGCTGAGCCCGGTGGGGGTCGACCTGGAGTCGGTGTTCCTGGAGCTGACCGGAACGACACCGGTGGCGGGTCGCCCCCGGCAGGTCGACGAGTCGGTGGCGGTGGACACCACCGCCGGCACGGAGGTGGCGCGGTGAACCTGGCACGGGCCGAGCTGCGCCGGCTGGTCAAGCGCCGGGTCACCCGCTGGCTGCTCCTGCTGGTGGTGGCGGTGCTGGGCCTGCTGGTGGTGAGCGAGTGGAGCAGCAGCGAGAAGCTCGACGAGGCGGCGCTGCGCAGCGCGCAAGTGCAGGCACAGCGGGACTACGAGCAGGCCCGCCGGGACTACGACCTCTTCCTTCCCGAGCAGATCGCGGAGTGTGAGCGGGCGCAACGGGCCGGTGGTCCGGGTGCCGAGGGCTGGCCGGCGGACTGCCAGGAGGTCGCGGCCTGGGGCCCGCGTCCGGAGGACTTCCGCGCGGAGTTCTACCTTCCCCGCACGTTCGAGTTCCGCTGGCGCTTCGAGGAGATGGCCACGCCGTTCGCCTGGCTGTTGGCGATGTTCGCCTTCTTCGTCGCCGCGTCCTACGTGGGCGCCGAGTGGCGCAGCGGCGGGATGGCCAACCTGCTGCTGTGGCGTCCCCGCCGGGCCGGGGTGCTGGGCACCAAGCTCGCCGCCCTCATGGTCGGTCTCACCGCGGCGGTCGTCGGGCTCAGCGCGCTGTGGACGGCCGCGTTGTGGTGGGTGGCGGTCAACCGCGGGATCACCTCCACCATGACGCCCGACGCCTGGCGGTCGTTCGGCCTGACCGGCCTACGGGTGCTGGCACTGGTGCTGGTGGCGGGCGTGGTCGGCTTCGCGGTCGCCTCCCTCGGCCGGCACACCGCCGCCGCGCTGGGCACCGCGATCGCCGCGTTCGTGGTCGGGGTCGGCGGGGTCAGCGCGCTGGTCTACTCGGTCGGCGTGCGGTTCCCGGACCGGTGGCTGTGGCCGATGTACATGCAGGCCTGGTTGGAGCGGTCGGTCGAGCTGTTCGACTTCCGGGCGGGCTGCCCCGCGTCCGGGCCCTGCGAGCCGGAAACCTACGTGATCACGTGGCAGATGGCCGGTCTGGGCATGGCGGGGCTGGTGGTGTTGCTGGTCGGTGCCGCCATGTGGCACATGCGCAGCCGGGACGTGACCTGAGGCGCACGCGGTCCGGACCCGTCACGGCCCCGACGTAACCTGGCACCGTGACCTCCCGCAGCGCCGACCACCCGGACCCGGCGCCGCGCGAGCTTGCCGCCGGTGCGGTCTCCGGGGATGACGACGGTCCGGCCGCCGGTGACGGCGGTCGCCCGGTGCCGGCGCAACGGCCACCACTGGACGACCTGGCACAGCGGATCCTCGCGTTCGAACGCCAGTGGTGGCGCCGGCCCGGTGCCAAGGAGCGGGCGATCCGGGACCGGTTCGGGCTGTCCACCACGCGCTACTACCAGTTGCTCAACGCACTGCTCGACGATCCGGGCGCGCTGGCGTACGACCCGGTGCTGGTGTCGCGCCTGCGGCGGCTGCGCCAGCGACGGTCCGGCGGCGCGACCCGGGGCGGTCTTCGGTAGGTTCCCACCCGACGACGAGGCGGAGGTGCGCGATGCGGGTGTGGGTGCCGTACGCCGACGTGCTCCCCGATCTGCCCGAGACGTTGGCGGTGGACGTGTACGACGGCAGGGGGCAGGTGCCGGCGAGCATCACCGACGTGGAGTGCTACGTCACGCCGTACACCTTCAGCCGCCGGCCGCTGGAGCTGATGGCGCGGATGCCCCGGCTGCGGGTGGTGCAGACCCTGACCGCCGGCTACGAGCACGTCCTGCCGTACCTGCCGGCCGGGGTGACGTTGTGCAACGCCGGCCGGCTGCACGACACCAGCACCGCGGAGCTGGCGGTCGCTCTGATGCTGGCGTCCCTGCGCGGCATTCCCGACTTCGTCCGCGGTCAGGACGCCGGCGAGTGGCGGCACCGGACCCACCGGTCGCTCGCGGACTCGACCGTTCTCATCGTCGGGTACGGCGGGATCGGCGCGGCGATCGAGCGGCGGCTCGCCGGTTTCGAGGTGGAGGTGCTGCGGGTCGCCCGGCGGGAGCGGGACGGGGTGGCACCGGTCGGCGCCCTGCCCGACCTGCTACCGCGCGCCGACGTGGTGGTCATCTGCGTCCCGCTCAACGACCAGACCCGGCACCTGGTCGACGCCGACTTCCTGGCCCGGATGCGGGACGGTGCGCTGCTGGTCAACGTGGCCCGCGGTGCGGTGGTGGACACCGACGCGCTGGTGGCCGAGGTGGCCGCGGGACGGTTGCGGGCCGCGCTGGACGTCACCGACCCGGAGCCGCCGCCGCCCGGACATCCGCTGTGGAGCCTGCCGGGGGTGCTGCTGTCCCCGCACGTGGGCGGCGACTCCACCGCCTTCTTTCCCCGGGCGCGCCGGCTGATCGTCGACCAGCTGCGCCGGTTCGCCGCGGGCGAGCCGCTCCACCACGTGGTCCGCGGTCCCGCTCAGCCCGACCCCACCGGCTCACCGTCAACCGCCGGCGATGATCTCGGCTACGACGTGGACTCCGCAGGCCGTCAGAAGGGCGGCGGCGGAGACCGGTGACAGGTACAACCGGAACCCTGGAGGCATGGGCACGCCCACCTGTCCACGACGGAGCGCTACCGGCAGTCGGCAGACCGGCTCGACGAGCACGCGAACTGGGCCATGGTCGGGTTGCTGGTCCGGAGAGGAGCGCTCGCATGAGCCAGCCCGACGACGACGTGATGGTCTACATGACTCGCGAGGAATACGAGGACGCCGTGCAGCGCGCACCGAGGTCGGCATGACCTAGGAGGAGCTGGCCGACTGCAGGGTGGCGCCGTACACCGCTGCGCTGATGTGCCTCAACGACGATGCGGCGCCGTCGTGGGCGCGTTGGTGACCAACGCTGGGACGCTCCTCGACTACTGGCCGAAGGAGATACCGCCCCGCCCCCTCCTTCCCCGACGTGCCGGCTCACATCGCTGAGGCCGCAGCCGAGGCGCACTACGTCAACGCGCTCAAAGCGCACCGGGCCGCCGGCGCTCTGGTACGGGCCGTGATCGAGGCGACCGCCAAGGAGAGGGGGATCACCGAGGGCAAGATAAAAGCCAAGATCGAGGAGATGGCCAAACGCGGGCTGATCCGGGAGGACACGAAGGAGGCGGCGCACGAGGTGCGCCACTTCGGGAA
>DATGOE010000023.1:0-3722 GCA_035306365.1 Natronosporangium sp.
CGGGAGACCTTCCAGCGCTCCGAGGACCCGTTGTTCAAGCTGGTGCGCAGGGTGGCCGGGGGAGCCGACGAGGTCGGTGAGTGGATCGGCACCGGCGCCGGACGGTTGCGCGAGTGGCTGGCGACCGCCGGCCGCTCGGCCTGGGAGGCCGCGGGCGGGCGTCGCGGCGACGAGCCCACGGATGCGGCCAGCGACGCCGGCCGCGGGCGATGAGGCCGCGGCCGGCACAGCGACGGACGGTCGCCCCGCCGGCGAGCCCACGACCGCCAGCGACGGACGGCCGCCGAGGCCCGTCGGCGGACCGTCATACCATTCGGGGATGGACATCAGCCAGCTGCGCGACGCCGTCGACCGGGTGATGCCCGGGGTACGGGCCGACCTGGAGCGCCTCGTGGCGATCCCCAGCATCGCGTTCCCCGGCTTCGACCACTCGCACGTCCAGAGATCGGCCGAACTGACCGCCGAGCTGCTGCGCGGCTGCGGTCTGGAGGTGCGGATCGTCCGCTCCGGTGAGGGCCAGCCCGCGGTGATCGGTCGGCGGCCGGCGCCGCCCGGCGCACCGACCGTGCTCCTCTACGCCCACCACGACGTCCAGCCCGTGGGGGACCTCGCGAAGTGGGACAGCGACCCGTTCACACCCGTCGAACGGGACGGCCGGCTGTACGGCCGCGGCGCCGCTGACGACAAGGCCGGGATCATGGCACACGTCGCGGCGCTGCGCGCGCTCGGGGACCGCCTGCCGGTCGGTGTGGTGGTCTTTGTGGAGGGGGAGGAGGAGTACGGCTCGGAGTCGCTGGAGCGGCTGCTGGCCGAGCACCGCGACGAGCTCGCGGCCGACGTCATCGTGATCGCGGACTCCAGCAACTGGGACATCGGCGTCCCCGCCCTCACCACCTCGCTGCGGGGCATCGTCAACCTGGTCGTGGAGGTGCGCACCCTCACCACCGCGGTCCACTCGGGAATGTTCGGCGGCCCGGTGCCCGACGCGCTCACCGTGCTGTGCCGGCTGCTCGCCACCCTGCACGACGACAACGGTGACGTGGCCGTGGCCGGGCTCACCCGCGCGGCCGCGTCCCCGCTGGAGTACCCGCCGGACCGGCTGCGGGCCGAAGCCGGCATGGTCGACGGGGTCCGGTTCATCGGCACCGGCTCCCTCGTGGAGCGGATGTGGAGCCGGCCGGCCCTGTCCGTGCTGGGCGTGGACGCGCCGACCACCGCCGAGGCGCCCAACGCGCTGGTGCCGTCGGCCCGGGCGAAGCTCAGCCTGCGCATCCCACCGGGCCAGGACCCCAAGGAGGCGTACGAGGCGATCGCCGCGCACCTGCGGACGCACGTCCCCTGGGGGGCGGCGGTGGAGGTGAGTCCGGACCTGGACGGTGCCCCGTTCGCCATCCGGGCGGAGGGACCCGCCTACGAGGCCGCCCGTGCCGCCTTCCGCGCCGCGTGGGACGGGGTCGAGCCGGTCGACATCGGCGTCGGCGGGTCGATCCCGTTCATCGCCACCTTCGCCGAGCTGTTCCCCGGCGCCGCCATCCTGGTCACCGGCGTCGAGGACCCGTACTCGCACGCGCACGGGCCCAACGAGAGCCTGCACCTGGGCGAGTTCGCCCGGGTGTGCCTGGCGGAGGCGCTCCTGCTGCGGAACCTCGCCCCGCGGACCTGACCCGGCACCCGGCCGGCCGTACCGGTGCCACCGGGCGGCGCCGCTCCCGCCCGGACCCGCGCCACCGGCCGGGGGTGCACACCCGGTCCGGAGGTCGCGTCAGCGGGCGGTGTCACCGCCGGGTGGCACCATGGGGTCCGTGCAGTTCGCGGACCTGGCGGCTACGTCCGCCGCGGTGGCCGCCACCCGGGCGCGCAAGGCCAAGATCGAGCTCCTCGCCGCCGCGCTGCGCCGCCTGGACCCGGAGGAGATCGAGGCCGGCACCGCGTTCCTGTGCGGTGAGCTGCGGCAGCGCCAGACCGGCGTGGGGTGGGCGGCGCTGCGCGACCTGCCGCCGCCGGCCGCCGTCGCCACCCTCACCGTGACCGATGTCGACCGCGCGGCAGCGGCTATCGCCCAGGTCACCGGGCCAGGGTCGCAGGCGCGCCGGCGGGAGCTGGTGCACCGGCTGTTCGCCGCCGCCACCGCGCCGGAGCAGATCCTGCTGCGCGGGCTGTTCGGAGGCGAGGTCCGCCAGGGGGCGGCCGCGGGTGTGCTCGTGGAGGCGGTGGCGGCCGCCGCCGGGGTGCCGGCCGCCGCGGTGCGGCGGGCGCTGCTGGTCAGCGGGGACCTGCGACGGGTCGCCCGGGCGGCCCTGACCTCCGGCGTGGCCGCGCTGTCCGGCTTCACCCTGCGACCGGGCACCCCGCTGTCACCGATGCTGGCCGTCAGCGCCCCCACCGCACCGGAGGCGCTGGAGATCACCGGCGCGCCGGCGCTGGTCGACACCAAGCTCGACGGGGTCCGCATCCAGGTCCACCGCGACGGCGACGACGTGGCGGTCTTCAGCCGCAGCCTCGACGACATCACCGCCCGGATGCCGGAGGTGGCCCGGGCGGTGCGTGCCCTGCCGGTGAGCCGCATCGTGCTGGACGGGGAGGCGCTGCTGCTCGACCCGGACCGCCGGCCCCGGCCGTTCCAGGAGACCGCCGGCCGGGCCGCCACCCGAGTCGCCCCGCACCTGGCCCTGTCGCCGTACTTCTTCGACATCCTCCATCTGGACGGCGCCGACCTGCTGGACGCGCCGCTCGCGCAGCGCATCGAGGCGCTGTCCCGGGTGGTGCCCGCCCACCTGCAGGTCACCCGGACCACCGTCGCCGACGCGGAGGAGGCGACCGAGGCCTTCGCCCGCTCGGTGGCGTCCGGTCACGAAGGCGTTGTGGTCAAGGCGCTGGACGCCGGCTACGACGCCGGGCGGCGGGGCAGCGCGTGGGTCAAGGTCAAGCCGCGGCACACCCTCGACCTGGTGGTGTTGGCCGCCGAGTGGGGCCACGGCCGGCGGCGCGGCTGGCTGTCCAACCTCCACCTGGGCGCGCGTGACCCGGCGACCGGCGGCTTCGTCATGCTCGGCAAGACCTTCAAGGGCCTCACCGACGAGATGCTGCGCTGGCAGACCGCCCGCTTCCTGGATCTCGCCACGGAGCGCAACGACTGGCTGGTGCGGGTGCGCCCGGAGCAGGTCGTGGAGGTCGCCTTCGACGGCGTCCAGACCAGCACCCGCTACCCGGGCGGGGTCACGCTGCGATTCGCCAGAGTGCTGCGGTACCGGGACGACAAGACGGCCGCGGAGGCGGACACCATCGACACCGTCCGGGCCATCCACGCCGGTCGGACCGCCCACACCGCGGGACCGCGACGCTGATCACTCCGCGGGACCACGACGCCGGTCACACCGCGGGACCACGGCGCCGGTCACACCGCCGGGTCACGGCGCTGAACGTTCGCCTCGATCTGGGTGGCGGCGGACTCGAGCAGTTCGTGGGCGAGGTTCGACAGTGCCCGCGCGCTGGCCACCTCCTCGCCGATCAGGGGTGCCGGCCGGTCGGCAGGGTTGCGCCGGGCCTGGCCGTAGCCGCGGTGCTCCCGGTCATCCGGCGTCCGCAGCACCGCCACCGCGTCGGTGTGGTTGACGTCCTCGCTGAACGAGATCTCGACATGCCAGGTGGTGCTCGGGCCGGCCACCACGCACCTCCCTGCGGTCGGCGGGAACCTACGGCCCTATTCTCGCCCAGCGCCCGCC
>DATGOE010000024.1:0-9456 GCA_035306365.1 Natronosporangium sp.
GAAGGTGGGCAGCTGCTCGGGGCCGAGCTCGCGCACGTACGCCCAGAACTCCCGGACCGCGTCGGCCGGGGTCGCCGCTTCGATCGGCAGGTCCACGCTCACCAGCCAGGTCCGTCGCGCCGCCACGGGGCTATCCCACCACGCGTGCGCGCGCCGGTCGCAGGGGCCCCCTGCGACCTCACCGCCACGGCGGCACGTGACAGTCGGCGAGATGGTCGTCGACCATCCCGGTGGCCTGCATGAGCGCGTAGACGGTCGTGGGCCCGACGAAGCGGAACCCCCGCCGCCGCAGCTCGCGGGCGAGCGCGACGGACTCCGGCGTCCGGGCGGGGATCTCGGAGGACGCCGCCGGACGCGGTCGCGGCGACGGTGCGTACGACCACAGCAGCCGGGCCAGCCCGCCCGGCAGGTCCAGGGCCGCCCGGGCGTTGGCAATGGTCGCCTCGATCTTCGACCGGTTGCGGACGATCCCCGGGTCGGACAGCAGCCGCTCGACGTCGGCCGGACCGTACCGGGCCACGGCCTCGATCGAGAAGCCGCGGAACGCGGCCCGGAACGCCGGCCGCTTGCGCAGGATGGTCAGCCACGACAGGCCGGACTGGAACGCCTCCAGGCTGAGACGCTCGAACAGGCCGTCGTCGTCGCGGACCGGGCGGCCCCACTCCCGGTCGTGGTAGTCGCGGTAGTCGGCGGCGCTCACCGCCCACGGGCACCGGGCCAGCCCGTCCGGGCCCACGACCACGTCGCTCACCGGAACCCCCTCCGCTGACCCCCTCCGCTCACCGCGCGCGGCCCCGACCGCGCCCCGCTCACGCTATCCGCCCCCACCGACGGCGGCCACGCCCGCTCACGGCAACCGCCCCTGCTCCACCAGCCGCGCGAAGCGGCGCAGCGCGTAGGTGAAGCCGGCGCGGGAACCCGGCCACAGCAACGGTGCCACGGCCCGGCCGACCGGGCCACCGGGCAGGTGGAACCACTCGTGCCACACCACGTGGGTGCGGTCCTTCCCCACCGGGGCGCACCGGAACACACCCGGACCGCGCAGCAACCGTCCCTCGTGGACGACGCCGACCTCGTACGGCGGGTCGAACCTGGTCACCCGCATGAGGTCCCGGATCACGAGAGGCCCCACCGACGTCACCGCCTCGATCCGGCTGCCCTCGCGGCCGTCGCCGGCGACCACCCGCACGGTGGTGAACGGGATCCACTCACCCTGCCGGTCGAAGGCGGTCAGCCCGGCGAAGACCCGGTCCACATCGGCCGCGACCACGACACTTGCTGCCACCTCGAGCACCGGGCCCGGGTCGCCCGACCCCGCCCCGCCGGGGGCTTCCGGTGCGCTCACCGCCCCGCCGGTGCGGAGGCACCGCCGTCCCCGGACGTGGGCGCGGTGGCCGCCCCGGGCACGCGGGCGTCCACCCCGGCGCCGCCCACGCCGGCGTGGTCCGCCTCGCTGCGGGGCGCCTGCGCGGCCGTGCGTGCCCGCCGCAGCGCCTCGGCGTCCGCCACCCGGCCCGCCCACAGCGCCTCGACCTCGGCCTGCAGGACCCTGATGAGCTCCTCCTTGTATCCGAGGTCGTAGGCGGTCCGGGCCAGCGCGGCGTCGACCTGGTCCATGCGGTAGCCCCGCAGCGCGGTGTCGAAGCGCACCCGTTCCAGGTCGGGTTCGGTCAGCGGCCGGTCGACCGGCAGCGGGACGGCGCGCCCGTCGGGCTCGACGTCCCGCAGGCCCGGGTCCCGCCCGTCGAGCAGCGCCCGCGCGCCGAAGATGATCCCGCCGACGGTCAGACCCACCGCGATGAGGAGCAGTACCACGCCCACGGGTTCGATCGTGACAGAACCGGTCCGACGGTGCGAGGGGACCACCCACGCCCGCCGCCACCCGCGGCACGGTGGGATGATCGCGGACGGGACCGACGAGGGGAGCTGGCGTGTCCGGACCGCTGCGGCTGGGCGGACGCACGTTCGCCCCGCACGAGCTGCTGGTGATGGCGATCGTCAACCGCACGCCCGACTCGTTCTACGACCGGGGCGCCACGTTCGCACCCGAGGCCGCCCTGGCCGCGGCCGACCGGGCGGTCGCCGACGGTGCGGACATCATCGACATCGGCGGCGTGAAGGCCGGTCCGGGCGACGAGGTGACCCCGACGGAGGAGATCCGCCGCACGGTGGACACGGTCGCGGCGGTGCGCCAGCGGTTCCCGCAGGTGGTCATCTCCATCGACACGTGGCGCGCGGAGGTCGCCAGGGAGGCGGTCGCCGCCGGCGCCGACCTCATCAACGACACCTGGGCCGGCGCGGACCCCGACCTGGCGCGGGTGGCGGCAGAGACCGGGGTGGGGCTGGTGTGCTCCCACGCCGGCGGCCTGCGGCCCCGCACCCGCCCGCACCGGGCGGCCTTCGACGACGTGGTGGCCGACGTCGTGCAGACCGTGACCCGGCTGGCGGAGCGGGCGGTGGGGCTGGGGGTCCGCCGGGACGGCATCCTCATCGACCCGGCCCACGACTTCGGCAAGAACACCTACCACTCGCTGGAGATCACGCGGCGGCTCGGCGAGCTGGTGGCGACCGGCTGGCCGGTGCTGGTCGCGCTGTCCCGTAAGGACTTCGTCGGCGAGACCCTCGACCTGCCGCCGCCGCAGCGGCTGGAGGGCACGCTCGCCGCGACCGCGGTGTCGGCCTGGCTGGGTGCGCGGGTGTTCCGCACGCACGACGTGCTCTCCACCCGCCGGGTGCTCGACATGGTGGCGTCCATCCGCGGCGACCGCCCGCCGGCGGTCTCCCGCCGCGGCCTCGCCTGAGCGGATCTTCCCCCGCGGCCTCGCCTGAGCCGGCCGCCACGGGCGGCCGGCTCAGGCGAGGTCAGGTCCAGCGCAGCACGCCCCGCCGCCAGGCGTACAGGATGCCCAGCGCCAGCACGGCGAGGAAGATGCCCATCTCGACCGCGGTGGCCAGCCCGAAGCCGGGCTCGGCGTACACCACCGCCCAGGGGAACAGGAACACCGCCTCTACGGCGAAGATCACGAACAGGTACGCGTACACGTAGTACCGGATCTGCACCTGGGCCCAGTAGATGCCGACCGGGTCGAGGCCGCACTCGTACGGGACGGTCCGCTCCGCCCGCCCGCCCGGCCGGGCCGGCCGCAACAGCCGGTTGGCACCGTACGCCGCCGCCAGGAACAGCACGCCCGCGGCCAGCAGCAGCCCGAGGGTCGCGTACGAGCCGAGGTAGGTGTCCACGGCCCGGACCCTACCCGGCCCGGCCGGCACGGTCCACGCCCGCCCGTGGCCAGTGCCGCGGCGTCCACGGGCAGGCGCCGGACCGGCGCAACGGTCTAGGCTCGGGGCACCGGTGTACCCCCGACCGGAGGAGGCTTCGATGACCCTGCGCGACGACGCCGCGGCGCTGGCACCCGACCTCGTGGCCCTGCGCCGGCGGCTGCACCAGATCCCCGAGATCGGCCTGCACCTGCCCAGGACCCAGCAGGCGGTGCTGGAGGCGCTGGACGGCCTCCCCCTGGAGATCAGTGTCGGCGACAAGCTGTCGTCGGTGACGGCGGTGCTGCGCGGTGGCCGTCCGGGTGGGCCGGTGGTGCTGTTGCGCGGCGACATGGACGCACTGCCCGTGACCGAGCGCACCGGGGAGGAGTTCTCCTCCCGCCACGAGGGAGCGATGCACGCCTGCGGTCACGACCTGCACACCGCCGGACTCGTGGGCGCCGCGCGGCTGCTGTCGGCCCGGGCCGCCGACCTGCCCGGCGACGTCGTGTTCATGTTCCAGCCGGGGGAGGAGGGGTACGACGGCGCGCGCCACATGATCGACGAGGGGGTCCTGGAAGCGGCCGGGCGACCGGTCGACGCCGCGTACGGCATCCACGTCACCTCGTCGAAGACCCGCGCCGGGGTCTTCACCGGACGGCCGGGCCCGCTCATGGCCGCCTCGGCCGGGCTGACGGTGCGGGTGGTCGGCGCGGGCGGGCACGGCTCCACCCCGTACCGGGCGCTCGACCCGGTGCCGGTGGCGTGCGAGATGGTGACCGCGCTGCAGGCGATGGTGACCCGGCGTTTCAACGTGTTCGACCCCGTGGTGGTCACGGTGGGCCGCTTCCACGCCGGCACCCGACGCAACATCATCCCCGAGGACGCGGTGTTCGAGGCGACGGTACGGGCGTTCTCCACCGGGACCCTGGAGCGGCTCAGCGAGTACGCCGTCCGCCTGTGCCAGGACATCGCCACCGCCCACGGCCTGCGCGCCGACGCGGTGTTCGCCGGGGAGTACCCGGTGACCGTGAACGACCCGGACGAGCACGAGTTCCTCGCCGCCACCGTGCGGGAGGTCTTCGGCGAGGAGCGGTTCGAGCCGATGGAGCACCCGATGACCGGCTCGGAGGACTTCTCCCGGGTGCTGGAGCGGGTGCCGGGCGCGTTCGTGTTCCTCGGCGCCACCGTGGGCGACGACCCGGACAACGCGCCGACCAACCACTCGCCGCTGGCCCGCTTCGACGACAGCGTGCTGCCCGACGGCGCGGCGCTGCTGGCCGAGCTCGCGGTGCGCAAGCTCACCACCCTGGCGCAGTCCCGCGAGGGCGGCCGGGACCGGGAGCTCGTGACGCCACGCCAGTCCTCGGAGTAGGTGGTTCCTCGGAGTAGGTGGTCGCGGATGTACGGCGCCGACGTCGCCGAGGTCTACGAGGACCTCTACGTCGCCGGCCAGGGCAAGGACTACGCCGCCGAGGCCCGGCGCGTCGCCGAGCTGGTGCGCCGCCACCGCCCGGCCGCGGACAGCCTGCTCGACGTGGCCTGCGGCACCGGCGCGCACCTGGCACACCTGCGGCACACCTTCTCCCGGGTCGCCGGGGTGGAGCTGTCCGAACCCATGCGCCAGGTGGCGCTGCGGCGGCTGCCGGGCGTCCCGGTGTACGCCGGGGACATGCGCGACTTCGACCTGGGCGAGACGTTCGACGCGGTGACGTGCCTGTTCTCGTCGATCGGGTACGTGGACGACCTCGCGCAGCTGCACGCGGCGGTGGCCCGGGTGGCGGCCCACCTGGTGCCGGGCGGGGTGCTGGTGGTCGAGCCGTGGTTCACCCCGGACCAGTGGCGCGACGGCCACCTCAGCCACACCGTGGCCTGCCGCGACGGGCGCACCGTCCTCTCCATGAGCCACTCCAGCCGGACCGGTCGCACCTCCCGCATGGACGTCCACTACCTGGTCGGGGAGCCGGGCGGCGGGGTGCGCCACTTCCCGGACACGCACGTGATGACGCTGTTCACCACCGGGGAGTACGAGCAGGCGGTGGCCGCCGCCGGGCTGGCGCTGGCCGGCTGGCGCGACGGCTTCTCCCCCGGCCGGGACCTGCTGGTCGCCACCCGGCCAGCGTGACGCCGACGTGGCCGCCACCGGAAGGCACGCACCCGGAGCCGGTACGGGACGGCGCGTGCCTGGACCGTCCCATGTCGACGGCGGCGGGGCTCACCGGTTGAACAGCGCCTCCATGATGGTGATGACGCCGGGTCCGATCACGACGATGAACAGCGCCGGGAACAGGCACAGCACCAGCGGGAAGACGATCTTCACCGGTACCTTCCGAGCCTGCTCCTCGGCCCGCTGGCGCCGGCGCAGCCGCATCTCGTGGGCCTGCTCGCGCAGCACGTGGGCGATCGGGATGCCGAGCTCCGTGGCCTGCACGACCGAGCTCACCATGGTGCGCAGCTCCGCCACCCGGCTGCGGCCGGCCATCGCCCGCAGCGCGTCGCTGCGGCGCTGGCCCATCTGCATCTCCTGCAGCATCCGGGCGAACTCCCGCGACAGCGGGCCCGGCATCGCCCGGGCGACCTGCGCCACGGCCGCGTCCAGGCCGAGACCGGCCTCGACCGACACCGTCAGCAGGTCCATCGCGTCGGGGAGGCTCCGGCGGATCTGCTGCTGGCGGCGCAGCCCCATGTCGTAGACGACCACCAGCGGTGCGGCGAAGCCGGCGGCGGCGCCGAGGATGAGCAGCCCCAGCGTCGTGGTGGGTGCGGCGCCGGTCGCCACGCCCAGCAGCCCGCCCAACGCGCCACCCACCAGCAGGCCGATGCCCTGCGTCTCGACGATCCGCTCCGGTGGCCAGGCCGGCGGGTTGCCGGCGTAGTCGAGCCACCGCTGCAGCCACTCCCGCAGCCCGCGGGGCGTGAGCGCGCTCGCCACACCGCCCAGCCGCCGGGCGGCCGGGGCCAGAGCGCGGGTCCGCAGGTCCTCCTCGGCGGCGGCGGCGCTTCCCGGCGCGTACACCCGGTCGATCGTCTCCAGGGCTCGCGCGACCCCGGTCCGGCCGACGCTGGCGGAGACGACCGCGAGCACCGCCAGCGCGATCGCGGCACCGATC
The DNA here is from genome assembly GCA_035306365.1 of Natronosporangium sp. Classification (GTDB taxonomy): domain Bacteria; phylum Actinomycetota; class Actinomycetes; order Mycobacteriales; family Micromonosporaceae; genus Natronosporangium. The sequence goes on from DATGOE010000024.1 coordinate 6,369, forward strand.
GCGCCGAGCCCCACCAGCAGCAGCACCTGGCTGTCCACGCCGTCCCCTCTCAGACCTCGATCCTGACCAGCCGGGACATCCACACCGTGCCGACCACCACCAGCACGATCCCGGCCGCCAGCATGGCGATGCCGAGCGGCTCGGTGAACAGGGGCCGCAGGTACTCGCGGCGGAACAGCAGCATGAACGCGCCCGCCACGAGCGGCAGCGCCACCAGGATCCACGCCGAGATCCGGCCCTCGGCCGACAGCGCCCGCACGTGGCGGCGCAGCGCGTGGCGCTCCCGGATCGTGTTCACGGTGGTGGTGAGCACCTCGGCGAGGTTGCCGCCGACCTCCTGCTGGACCCGCACCGCCACCACCGCCCAGGACAGGTCGGTGCTGCGCATCCGGACCGCCACCCGTTCCAGCGCGTCGTCCAGGCTGGCGCCCAGCCTGGTCTCGCCCAGCGCCCGCCCGAACTCGGTGGAGACCGGCTCGGGCATCTCCCGGGCCATCGCGTCGACCGCCTGCGACAGTGAGAAGCCGGACCGGAGCGACCCGATGACCAGTTGCAGCGCGTCCGGCAGCAGAGCGGCGAACGCCTCCACGCGGCGTTCGGCCCGCCGCTGCTGGTACAGCCAGGTGCCTGCCCAGCCGAGCACCAGCCCCAACGGCACCGCCGCCAGGGGATTCAGGAACAGCGACAACAGGAGCACCGCGGTCAGGCAGATCAGCGCCCGCAGGAGCAGCCACTCGTGCGGGCGCAGCCGCATGCCGGCCCGGTCGAGCTGCAACGCGATCCGCGCCTCCAGGCCCCGGGCGCGGACCACCCGCTCGGAGAGGGCCAGTGCGGCGCGGGCGACCTGGCTGCTGGGGTCGGTGTCCGAGGGCGGTGGCGCGGGCGGGGCGACGGTGAAGGCCTCGAGCTGGGCGAGCCTGCGCCGCCGCTGGTCGCGGTCCAGCACCGGCGAGATCCCGACCAGCCCCACCGCGAACAGCCCCAGGAAGACCAGGGCCACCAGGCCAGCCTCCGCCCAGACCGGAAGGCCGCCGGCCGCGACCGGGGCCGGCTCTCCGGTCTCGACCGGCAGGAAGGTCACCGGCACGGAGGCGGAGACGGTCTGCTGCCCGGCCTGGACGCTGACCGCCAGGTCGGCCGCGGCGGCGGACAGCTCCACCGGCACCAGGACCTCGACCACGAGCCGTAGCGTGAACGACCGGGCCGCGCGCTCGAACGCGCCGGCCAGGCCCTCGGCGTCGGCCGCCTCGTACGCCCGGCCGCCGGTCCGGCTGGACAGGGCGGCCAGCAGGTCCGCGACGGCCACCTCGGTCCGGAAGGCGACGGTGTCGACCGGTACACCGACCTCCGCCAGCCGTCGTTCGAGGTCCGGCAGGCTGGTGGCGGAGCTGCTGTCGGCGCCGTCGGAGAGCACCAGCACCCGCCGTTCGGCGTACCGGCGCGCGTCGGCGGCCAGGTCAGCGGCGGCCATCAGCCCGTCGTAGAGGGCGGTGCTGCCCTCGGTGGCCAGCTCGCCCAGGACCCGGTGGGCCTCGCCGCGGTCCCCGGTCGGGGCCAGCACGGTCCGGGCCGCGGCGCCGGCGGTCACCACCGCCAGGTCGACGTCGGCGGGCAGCTCGTCGGCGTACCGCCTCGCGGCGGCGATCGCGTCGGCCAGGGGCTGGCCGACCATCGAGTCACTGACGTCGATCACCAGGACGGCGAGCCGCCGCTGGACCGGCGCCACCTCGGTGGCACGGGTCTCCGCTTCGAGCACCTCCCGGACCTCCAGCGGGGTGTCACCGGCGCGGACCGACACGCTCGACAGGTCCAGCTCGTCCCCGTCCGGCAGGGCACCGACCACGAGCTCCACCCGCACCAGTCCCGGTTCCTGGGACAGGACGGTGACCGAGGCGTCCGGCTGGGCGAGGGCCGGCGCCGGAGCCAGCAGCGGTGCGGCCAGCAGCCCCGCCAGCGCCGCCAGGCGGCGGACCCCGGTCACGAGGCGCTCCCGTGGCGCGCGAAGACAGAGGTCGGCACGGTGACACCGTGGTCGGCGAGCCGGTCGAGGAAACTGGGCCGCAGGCCGGTGGCGCGCAGCTGCCCCACCGGCCGGCCGTACTCGTCGGTCCCAACCCGGTACTCGTACCGGAACAGGTCCTGGAGGGTGACCACGTCCCCCTCCATACCCGTGACCTCGGTGATGTGGGTGACGCGGCGGCTGCCGTCCTGCATCCGGCTGAGATGGATGATCAGGTCGACGGCCGAGGCGATCTGCTCCCGGATGGCCCGCACGGGCAGGTCCATCCCCGCCATCAGGACCATGGTCTCCAGGCGGGAGACCGAGTCCCGCGGGGAGTTGGCGTGCACGGTGGTGAGCGAGCCGTCGTGCCCGGTGTTCATCGCCTGGAGCATGTCCAGGGCCGCGCCGTCCCGGACCTCCCCGACCACGATCCGGTCCGGGCGCATCCGCAGGGCGTTGCGGACCAGGTCGCGGATGGTCACCTCGCCCTTGCCTTCGAGGTTGGGTGGGCGGTACTCCAACCGCAGCACGTGCTCCTGGCCGAGCCGCAGCTCGGCGGAGTCCTCGATGGTGATGATGCGCTCGTCCGCCGGCAGGTACTGCGACAGCACGTTCAGCAGGGTGGTCTTGCCGGTACCCGTACCGCCGCTGATGACGATGTCCAGCCGCCCCAGCACGCAGGCGCGCAGCAGCTCGGCCACCGGCTCGGTGAGGGTGCCGAACCGGATCAGGTCCTCCACCGTGTACGCCTCGGCGGCGAACTTGCGGATGGTCAGGGCCGCCCCGTCCAGCGCCACCGGCGGCACCACCGCGTTGACCCGGCTGCCGTCGGGCAGGCGGGCGTCGACCATCGGGCTCGCCTCGTCCACCCTGCGCCCCACCCGGGACACGATCTTGTCGATCACCCGCCGCAGGTGGGCCTCGTCCATGAACGCGGCGTCGACCGGATGGATGCGGCCGTACCGCTCGACGTAGATCCGGTCCCAGGAGTTCACCATGATCTCGGTGACCTCCGGGTCGCGCAGCAGCGGCTCGATCGGCCCGTGCCCGAGGATCTCGTCGAGGATCTGCCGGTACGCCTCGGCC